>NZ_JADOTX010000001.1:3702401-4010935 GCF_015751765.1 Micromonospora ureilytica | reverse complement strand
CAAGCTGGTCAACACCGTGCTGGACTTCTCCCGGCTGGAGTCCGGTCGGCTCGCCGCCCGCTACCAGCCCACCGACCTCGCCGGTTACACCGCCCGGCTGGCCAGCACCTTCCGCTCAGCCACCGAGCGGGCCGGGTTGCGACTGGTGGTGGACTGCCCGCCGCTGCCGACGCCGGTCTTCGTCGACCGGGACATGTGGGAAAAGATCGTCCTCAACCTGGTGTCGAACGCGGTCAAGTTCACCTTCGACGGCGAGATCAGGGTGCGGATCCGGGTGGTGGAGGGCGCGGCCCGGCTGGAGGTGACGGACACCGGCGTCGGCATCGTGCCGGACGAGCTGCCGCACGTCTTCGAACGGTTCCACCGGGTGCCCGGGGTGCGGGCACGCACCCACGAAGGCACCGGCATCGGCCTCGCGCTGGTCCGGGAACTGGTCGAGATGCACGGCGGTGCGGTCGGGTTGACCAGCGAAGTCGACGTGGGCAGCACCTTCACGGTGACCGTTCCGTTCGGTTCGACGCACCTTCCGGCGGACCGGGTGGCGGCGTTCGACCCGTTGCCCGTGGGTGAGCCCGAGCAGGCCCGGCTCTTCGTGGCGGAGACCGCGCTGTGGGCCGGTGTCGCACCGACACCCCAGGCCGACCATCAGGCCGCGAAGGGCGCCCCGGCTGGCCGGATCCTGGTCGTCGACGACAACGCCGACCTGCAGGAGCACGTCAGTCGGCTGCTCTCCGGAACCTGGGACGTGGTCACCGCGAACGACGGGCTCGACGCCCTGCCGTTGGCTCGCGACGGCGGGTTCGACCTGGTGCTCACCGACGTGATGATGCCCCGGTTGGACGGGTTCGGGCTGGTGAGCGCGCTGCGCGCCGATCCGCGTACCCGGCATGTGCCGATCGTGCTGCTCTCCGCCCGCGCCGGCTCCGCGGAGGCCGTCGCCGGTCTCGCCGTCGGCGCCGACGACTACCTCACCAAGCCGTTCTCCGCCCAGGAGCTGGTCGCCCGGGTGCGGGCCAACGTGGAGCTGGGCCAGCTGCGCGGGCAGATCATCCGCCGGCTCCGGGCGCTGGCCGACGCGGCGGTGGCGGTGAACACCGCCCGATCCACAGCCGACGTGCTCCAGGTCGCCGCGCGGCACGCGTTGAGCCTCGCCGAGGCGGCCCGGGTGGTGGTCACCGCGAACGAGGCGCGCTTCGAGGCGGACGGCGGCGGCACCACCGCCGCCGCCCCGTCCTTCGTGGCCGAGCTGACCGGCACCACCGGCAAGCAGCTCGGTGAGTTGCAGGTCTGGCGGGCGGACGGCGACGAGGCGCAGACCGACGACGCCGCGCTGACCCAGCTGGCCCGGCTCGTCGGGGTGCGGCTGGAGAACGCGCAGCTCTACGAAGCCGAACACCGCATCGCCACCACCCTGCAGCACAGCCTGCTGCCCCGGTCGCTGCCCCAGCTGCCCGGCGCGGTGGTGGCCAGCCGCTACCTGCCCGGCGGCGCCGACGTCGAGGTCGGCGGCGACTGGTACGACGCGATCGCGCTGAACGGCGACGAACTGGTGCTGGTCATCGGGGACGTGGTCGGTAAGGGCGTCCGGGCCGCCGCGGCGATGGGGCAACTGCGCAACGCGCTGCGGGCGTACGTGCTGGAGGGCTTCGATCCGGGTGGGTCGCTGACCCGGCTCAACCGCCTGGTCGGCTCCACCGAGGGCCGGTCCTTCGCGACAGTGGTCTGCCTGCTGTTCAACCCCCGCACCGGTCGACTGCGGTACGCGAGCGCCGGTCACCCGTCCCCACTGTTGATCACCGGAGGCGACGTGGCGTTCCTGCACGACCGGGCGCTCGGTCCACCGGTCGGCGCACTCCCCAGCGCGACGTACGAGTCGGTCGAGGCCGAGTTGCCGGCCGGCAGTCGACTGCTGCTCTACACCGACGGGCTGATCGAGGACCGTCAGCTCGGCATCGATGCCGCACTGGCCCAGCTTCGCATCGACGCGGCCAGCCCGAGTGAGCACGTGGCCGATCTGATCGACGCGGTGGTCGAGCGGGTCACCGGCCGACCGCGCCGCGACGACGTGGCGGTCCTCGCCCTGGAGGCTGCCGAGCTGAACCGCTTCGCCCTACGGCTACCGGCGGACCCGACCCGGCTCAGCGTGCTGCGAAAGCGCCTGGAGGACTTCCTGGTCGCGCACTCCGTCGGCGAGACCGACCTGTTCGACCTGACCGTCGCCGTCTCCGAGGCCGCCGCCAACGCCATCGAGCACCCGGTCCACCCCGCCGAGGCCATGATCAGCGTGGAAGTGGCCATCGAGGGTCGGACGGTGACGGCCATTGTGCGCGACAGCGGGCAGTGGCGGGAGTCGACCGGCTCCGGCTTCCGGGGCCGCGGCCTGGCCCTGATCAGAGCGCTGGGCGACCTGTCGGTACGGCGTACCGATGAGGGCACCGAGGTGACGCTGCGCCGGCAGCTGCAGGACTGACCACGCGCCCGGCGGCCGGGTGCCCTCCGGGCCTGCGTCCTCCGGCCCGGCTCGACCGAGGACCCCAGGCCGGGTCGAGGGACTCTAGGCCGGGTCGAGCCAGCTCTGCTCGCCGAGGCCGGAGATCTCCAGCACGCGGCGGACCTGCCGGGACGGACGAACTGTGAGCTTTCCCGAGAACTGCTGGGCGAGCCGGACCAGGGCGTGGATGGCGGCCGAGTCGAAGAAGGTGACCGCGCTCAGGTCGAGAGTGATCTTCCCGGCGGGCTCGCGCAGCGCCGTCTGGAGCATCGTGTCCGCGGTCGCCATGTCGACCTCACCGGCCACCACCACGTGGAGGTGGTCACCGTCGATCTCGGCGCTGGCGGAGAAGACGGGCGGTGCTCCCCCTTGATCCACGCTGACACCATGGCACAGCAGCCCTGGCTGGGCAACAACCCCCACCGGGCGGCCGTGGCGCGGGTCACCAGCGGGCCCGGCGATAGGCTTGCGGCATGACCGTCCGTCCGCCGCTGACACCAGGCACGCTCTCCCCGATGCGACCGGTGCCATCCCAGATCGCCCGACCGGAGTACGTGGGCAAGAAGCGCCCGCAGGAGTGGCGTGGCTCGCACGTGCAGACGCCGGAGACCATCGAGAAGATGCGGATCGCCAGCCGGCTCGCCGCCCAGGCGACCCAGCTCGCCGGCGAGCACTGCAAGCCCGGCGTGACCACCGACGAGATCGACAAGGTGGTGCACGAGTTCCTCTGCGACCACGGGGCGTACCCGTCGACGCTGGGCTACAAGGGCTTCCCGAAGTCCTGCTGCACCAGCCTCAACGAGGTCATCTGCCACGGCATCCCGGACACCACGGTCCTGACCGACGGCGACATCATCAACGTCGACGTCACCGCGTACATCGGTGGGGTGCACGGTGACACCGATGCCACCTTCTGCGTCGGCGAGGTCAGCGAAGAGGCCCGGCTGCTGGTCGAGCGGACCCACGAGGCCATGATGCGCGGCATCCGCGCTGTCGCCCCCGGTCGCCAGATCAACGTCGTCGGCCGCGTCATCGAGTCGTACGCCAAGCGGTTCGGCTACGGCGTGGTCCGCGACTTCACCGGCCACGGCATCGGCGAGGCATTCCACAGCGGCCTCTACGTGCCGCACTACGACAGCCCGCGCCCAACGGACATCATGGAGCCGGGCATGACGTTCACCATCGAGCCGATGATCACCCTCGGCACCTACCAGTACGACATGTGGGACGACGGGTGGACAGTGGTCACCAAGGACCGGAAGTGGACGGCGCAGTTCGAGCACACCATCGTGGTGACCGACGATGGCCACGAAATCCTGACCCTTCCGTGAGCGCGAGGAACGCAGCGAAGCGGAGTCCCGCAGTCGCGAACGAAGGACAGGCATCGTGAGCGCGAGGAACGCAGCGAAGCGGAGTCCCGCAGTCGCGAACGAAGGACAGGCGCCGTGACCGACACCCCAGCGGCGCTGCGCGAGGCGCACCACGCGGACGTCTCCGGCGGCTGGCTACGCCCGGCCGTCTTCGGCGCGATGGACGGCCTGGTCACCAACATCGCCCTGATCGCCGGCGTCGGCGGCGGCGGAGTGTCGCCTCGCAACATCGTGCTCACCGGCAGCGCCGGCCTCGTGGCCGGTGCGATCTCGATGGGGCTCGGCGAGTACACAAGCGTGCGCTCCGCCAACGAACAGGTCGCCGCCGAGGTGGCCAAGGAGCGACGGGAACTGGAACGGCACCCCGAGGCGGAGGCCCGGGAGTTGGCCGACGCGTGGGTGGCCCGGGGCCTGCCCCGAGACCTTGCCACCCAGGTCGCCGAGGCGGTGCGGCGCGACCCGGAGGAGGCGCTGCGGGTGCACGTCCGGGAGGAGTTGGGCGTCGACCCCGACGACCAGCCCAGCCCGTGGGCCGCGGCGATCTCGTCGTTCCTGTTCTTCTCGGTGGGCGCGCTGGTTCCGCTCCTGCCGTACCTGCTCGGCGCCACCGAACTGTGGCTGGCGCTCGCCGTCGGCGGGCTCGGGCTGTTCGTCGCCGGTGCCGTGGTGGCCCGCTTCACCAACCGTCCCTGGTGGACCGGTGGGCTGCGCCAGTTGCTGCTGGGCGCCGCGGCGGCCGGCGCCACCTACCTGATCGGCTCGCTGATCGGCGTACCCGGCGGGCTGTGACACGCCTCAGGTGGTGAGCAGCTCGTCGACAGTGCCGTCGACAGCACGACCACGGGCGGCCAACTCCTCGGCCTGCCGGGCCAGCACCACACCCACCTCGGTCATGTCCGCGCCGGCCAAACCGGTGCGCCGCACCGCGTCCCCCGGGTCACGGAAGTAGGTGCGGCTCAGCAGGCCGGTCACCGTGGCCGCAGCCAGCCGGGCCTCACCGAGCATCAGCAGAGCCTGATCGGTTTCGTACCACTCGGCGAGCCGGGCAGCCCGGGAATGCGCCGCGCTGCCCCTGTACCACGCCTGCCGGGCCGCGGTGCTGAACTCCGCCGGCCGGGCCCGAGCCAGCCGGCCGAGGTGCTCGTCGCGCAGCGTCCGCAACCAGCCGGTCGGGTCGTGCAACGCCTGCGTGGTGACGTACCGGTCGGCGGTCAGCGGCCAGAGCGGCGAGAGCACCCGGGCCTGGGCCAGGTAGTCCTCGGCGGCGGCCACGGTCAGATCGACCAGCACTCCGTCCACCCGCCGGGTCGCCGGCGGCGGCCCGGTTCCGGGTCGATAGGTGACCACCAGCATTCCCGCCTCGCGGTCCCCGCCGCCGTCGTCGTCACCGTGCGCCAGGGGCCCGTGCACAGCGATCGCGAGCGCATCGGCCGGGAACCGCCGCCGGATCGCCTCGGCGACCCGCTCCGCGACCGTCCACCGTCGATCGTCGACGCCCCGGTCGACACCGGCCTGCTCACCCACGGGACCACCTCTGTTCGCGGCTGCGGGGCTCGGGCTACCGGGCGTCAGCCTAGCCAGCCGACGGTGGACCGTCGGGCGCGCCGCGCCCGGTCGGGGCCAGCCGGAAGATGTGGATCTCGCGACCGCCTGCGCGCTGCACGTACGAGCGGTACGCGGGCCACTCGGTGACCAGCAACTGCCACAACCGCTCCCGTTCGGCGCCGGACGCGCGCTCGGCCCGCACCGCGAGCCGCCGGCCCTTCACGTCCACCTGGGCGGCGGGATCGGCGAGCAGGTTCAGCGCCCAGGCGGGGTGATGGGTCTGCCCCCAGTTGGAGCCGATCACCACGTACGCGTCGCCGTCGGGCACGTAGACCACCGGATTGCTGCGGGGCTTGCCGGAGCGGCGGCCGGTCGTCGTGATCACCAGGGACGGGATCAGGCCGAGCGCGACCACCCGGCCTCGGGTGAGGCGACCGACCACCCGATCGGCGGGGACCAACAGACGTGCGGCCGCGCCGAACCAACGATGATGACCGAGCCGACGGGTGACTCTTCCCAGCACTGACACGCCGGTCAGTCTGCCGGCTGCCCGGCCCCGGCGGCACCCCTGGGCGGTCCCCTTTCGGTCGCCCGGCAGATCAGTCAGTCCAGCCGCCGTTCGATCGGCAGCCGGGCCCGGGTGAACAGGCCCGCTCCGAGCATCGCCACCACCGGCACCAGCACCAGGACCCCGAGCGCGGGCCACGGCACCAGAAAGGGGTACGGATCGGGGACCGGCCAGTGGCTGGCGTACTGCCGGTTCACCGAGACCAGCACGATCGCGGCGGTGCCGAGGCCGGCCACGATGCCGAGCACCGAACCGAGACCGGCGATGACCCCGGCCTGGCAGATCGCCAGCAGTCGGCGTACCGCTGGGGCCGCGCCGACGGCCGCCAGGGTGGTCAGCTCGGCGCGTCCCTCGGCGGCGGCGAGCGCGGTGGCAACCCCGGCCGCCCCCACCGTGATCAGCCCGGCCGCCGCCGCGAGCAGCAGCAGCAGCGGTGAGACGTCGCGCGGGGGGCCGCCGTACTCCACGTTCAGCGAGAGCGTCCCGAAGGGCCGCAGGGCAGCGGTGAACCGCGCCTGTTGGTCGTCGTCGGGTGGGGTCGTGGTGCCGATCACCCAGCTGGTCGGGGACCAGCTCACGCCGAGTTGCCGGGCCGCGGCGGCGGACAGCAGCAGGCGGGACTGGCCGGTCGCCCGGGGCAGCGCGTACCCCGGAAGGTCGCGGACCGCGGTCGGCCGGTCCGGACCGGCCTCCACCTCGCTGACCCGGACGGTCACCAGGCCGTCGTGCAGGTAGCGCGGGTCGGTCACCACCACGCCGCCGGCGCGCAGCACGGCCGTGGCGGCGGCGGTCGTCGCCGGGTCCACGCCGGTGAGCAGGGGGAGCGCGGTCCCGTCGTCGACCCCGGTCTCCACGTAGTCGCCCGGATAGTCCGTCTCACGGATCTGGCAGCGGGGGTCGGCGCGGGCCTGCTGGCGCTGGGCCGCGGAGAGTTGGACGCCGGGCTGCCAGGGGCAGGCACGTGTCAGTGGGAGCACTGGCGCGATGTCGCAGTAGCCGTTGCTCCCCGCCCCGCAACTCGCCGTCTGCACCGGGGCGACCGCGCCGACCCCGAACTGGGTCCGGGCCGCGTCGGTGATCTGGGCCAGTGTGGGCTGCCCGGTCGAGCCGATCGAGTTGACCAGCACGTGGCCGGTCGGCAGCGCCGGCCGGTAGGCGCGCGCTTCCCGGGCGCCGTCGCTGGCCAGGTATCCGCCGAGGGCGACGCTGCTGGCGACGGCGGCCATCACGGCGCAGATGGCCGGTGCCGCGGCGGCCCGGTTGCGGCTGGCGTCGCGGAGCGCGATCCGTGGTGCCAGCGGCAACACCCGCCCAAGGCGGGCGAGCACCCCGAGCAGCGTGGGCGTGCAGCAGACCAGGCCCAACTCGCCGAGGATCAGCCCGGTGAGGATTACCGCCGGGGAGGTCCGGGTGGCCCCGAACGCCGCCAGCCCCGCCCCGCCGACCACCAGCGCCAGTCCGAGAGCCAACCAGCGGCCCGGGGCTTTCGCCGGGGTGCGTCGCCCGGCGAGCCCGGCGCTGACGTCCTGCCGGGCGGCGGTCCAGGCCGGTGCCAGCGCGGCGAGCACCCCGGCCAGCACCGCGACGCCGCCGAGCAGCACCAGCGCGGTCGGCCAGCAGCGGTAGCCGCCGAAACGGGCGCTGAAGACGTACTGCTCCATCAGCGGGCGACCGGCGAACGCCGCGCCGACGCCGACGAGCAGGCCGGCGGCGGCCCCCAGCACGCCCAGCACCACACCGTCGGCCAGGACGACCCGGCGAAGCTGGGCGGCGTCCCCGCCCGCCACCGCGACCAGCGCCAGATCCCGTCGGCGGCGACGGACGCCGACGGCGAAGGCCGGCCCGACCAGCAGGACGACCTCCAGCAGCCCGAGGCCGGCGATCAGGATGCCGGTGCTCAGGTCGTCGGGGCTGCTCTGCCTGACCGACCCGAACCACGTCCGGTCCGTTGTGGTCGCCGGGCCGACCGGTTGTCGGGCGGCGACCACCACCCCATGGTCGTTGAGTCGGGACACCAGCGCCGCGTCGACGGTGCCCGGCACGTCCGCCAGCCAGACACTGTCCGGCTCCGGACCGGCCGCCGGCGCGGCCCCGGGGTGCAGCGCCACGACCGGCCCGAGGTCGTCGGGGAACTCGACCACCGCCACCACTGTGTACGCCCTGCTCCCGTCGGCGGCGGCCACGGCGTGGCCGAGTCGCAGACCCAGGCGACGCAGCGCCGTCGGACTGACCGCGACCTCGCCGGGTTGCTGCGGCGCCCGGCCGGCCCGAAACCGCACCAGCCCGCGGGCCAGCGGGTCGGTGAGGTCCAGCACCCGAGCGTTCACGACCTCGTCGCGGTGCGGGCCGCGCAGTGTCAGCGGGACGTTCGGACGCACCTCGGTGACCCGGCTGCCCGGCCCGAGCAGTGCGCTCACCTGGGCCGCGGTGACCTTCCCGGGGAGCTCGCCCTCGCGGGTGTACCAGCCCTCACCCCACTCGTCCTGCCCCACCGGGGCGTTGGCGATCCACTGCAGTTGCGCGTCGGCCACGCCGAGCCGGCGGTCGACGCGTTCCTGTGGGGTCAGCTCGGCCATGTCGTAGCTCGCCGCCAGGAAGGCCAGCGCCGCCACCGGCATGGCGATCATCGCGAGCACCAGGATGGTCCGCCGCCGCGAGCGGCCTGACTCACGCCGGGCGATCCGCAGCGCCGCCCGCCAGGAGCCTCTCAGCTCGGCGAACCGCCGTCGGCCGACCGGGGCGGGCGGCGCGACCGGCCGCGGCGTCACGGTGTCGGCCCGACCGGGGGCCCGCGAAGACCTGCGGACTTTCACCGGTCGCTGCCAGACAACAACTGCTCGACACTGCCCAGCGGCGCCGTCGTGTCGACCAGGACGCCGTCGCGGAGGAACACCACCCGGTCGGCCCAGCCGGCGTGCCGTGCCTCGTGGGTGACCAGCACTCCGGCGGCGCCCGCGTCGATCCGGCGGCGCAACAGGTGCAGCACCGCCTCACCGGTCTGGGAGTCCAACGCCCCGGTGGGCTCGTCGGCGAGCACCAGCCGGCGTTCGCCCACCAGCGCTCGGGCGATTGCCACCCGCTGCTGCTGCCCGCCGGAGAGCTGGTCCGGGAAGCGGTCACCCAACGCGGGCAGGCCCACCTCGGTGAGCGCGGCCATGGCCAGTGCGCGGGCCCGACGTCCGCTGGTCCCGTCGAGTTCCAACGGGAGCGCCACGTTCTCCAGTGCGCTCAGACTGCCCAGCAGGTTGAGTTGCTGGAAGATGTAGCCGATCCGGCGGCGGCGCAGCTGGGCCAGCCCGCGGCGGTCCAGTGCCCCCAGCGGTTGTCCCTCGACCCGAACCTCACCGCCGGTCGGGCGATCCAAGCCGCCGGCGAGAGCCAGCAGTGTCGATTTACCGGAGCCGGACGGCCCCATCACGGCGACCAACTCGCCCGGCCGGACGACCAGGCTGACACCGCGCAGCGCGTGCACCGACGCCGGCCCGACGCCGTGGGTGCGGTGGACGGCGCGTAGCTCCAGCACCGCGTCGTCCGACCCGCTCACCGTCGTGCCTCCTCGCCGGCCCATCGAGCCGCGTCCCGCGCGTCGGCGTCACCCGGTCGGGGCGGCGGGGGAGGCGCCGGGCCGCTGGGCCGGTGCCGCACCAGACTGGTCTCGCAGTGGTCCAGCCAGCGCACCTCGGCCTCGGCCTGGAACACCATCGAGTCCAGCACGAGGCGCCAGGGGAGGTCCTCCGGCCGTTCGCTGCCGTACTTCAACCGGGTCAGCTCCTGCAGGGCCCGCATGGTCGCGCTGCGCTGGGCCTGCACCACCGACCGGACGTCGACCCCGGGGGTGGTCAGCGCCAGCGCCAACTTGATCGCCAGCTCGTCGCGGGGTCGGTCGGTACGGCTGATCGGGGTGGCGAACCACAGCGCCAGGTCCGCCCGGCCGGCGTCGGTGATCTCGTACGGGCGCTGCCCGGCCTCGCTCTCCGGCAGCGGGCGCACCAGACCGTCCCGTTCCAGCCGGGACAGCGTGGTGTAGACCTGCCCGATGTTCAGCGGCCAGGTCGAGCCGGTCGACTCCTCGAACGCGGCGCGCAGCTGGTAGCCGTACATCTGACCGCGTTCGAGCAGGGCGAGCAACCCGTGACGGATGGACATGGCAACGGAGTATGCATACCTGGTATGCGTACCGCAACCGGAGCGGGCCGGTTCAGGTCGGCCGACCGGGAAACGGGACGGTCAGCGGGGTCACGCCGGCCGTCTTCCGCCACCGGGTGGCCCGCACGGCGTACTCGACCAGGGCGGCCAGCGCCTGGTCCCGGTCGGCGCCGGTGGTGGACGCCAGGGCGGCCCGCCAGTGCGCGGCAGTGCGCTCCTCCACCTCGGCGGCGAGCCGCAGGGCACTCGCCCGGTCGGTGACCGGGAACGGCAGCGTGTACCCGGCGCGGTCGGGCGGGACGACGCCGCCGGCCGTGGTGAGCTGCACCACCAGCGCGTCGCGCCGGCGTCGGTGTGCGGCCTCCGCCTGGCGTGCCGCGTCCCGTGCCGCTCCGCCGAGCCGGACGCCGATCCGTCCGTAGGCGTAGATGGCCGCGTACTCGGCGGACAGGGCGGAGGCGAGCGCCTCCCCGGCGGACGGCTGCCTCACTTCAGTGCCTCCTGGTGGGTGGCCCGGGCGGCGACGATCGACCCGAGCAGCGCCGCCCGTTCCGCGGGCGCCGCGGCGCAGGCGGCGGTGGCGGACTGCTGGGCGGTCTTCTCCAACGCCCGTAGGGCGGCGCGCGCCCCGTTCGGATCGGCCGCCGGGGCGCTGGTCGGGGCAGCGGAAGCCGCCGACGGCACTGTCACGCCGATCACCCGGGCCAACTCGGTGGCGTGCGTGGTGTGCGTCTCGGCGATCGGGTTGAGCCGGTCGGCGAGTTCGGGATGCGCGATCGCGCTCGCCCGGTACGCGGCGGCAAGCGCGAGCGACTCGTCCACCATCGGCCGCAGCGGGTCGGGCGGCGGTGGGGTTGGTTGATCGTCGCGGTCGAAAAGATCACAGCCGGTCAGCGGCATCACGGCGCCACCGAGCACCAGCAGCGCCCCGGCACTCAGGAGCTTTCGCCGGCTATGTCCGGATGCTTGGTCGCGCTGCGTCGTTCTGCCGTTCCCCACCGGCCAAGTCAACACCATGCGCGCCGGTCCGGGGGTCACCGGCGTCGGTGCGCCGCCCGGTCCACCGCCGGGCAGGCGCGTTACGCTCTGCGCAACCACCGGCGTGTCTACTCCGGTGGCGTGCCGGCATGGCGGGACGACCCGCGCCGTCGACCAGGGAGAGGGTGCGGAGATGACGCAGCGTGGCCGTGCCACCAGGCCGACGGGTCGACCCCGCGACGCCGCGGGTCCCCGCGGCGGTGACCTTGCCGCGCGGCGAGCCCGACTGCGGGCCGTGATCGAGCCGGTGGTCAACGACGCCGGCTACGACCTGGAGGACCTGTCGGTTTCCCGGGCCGGCCGCCGACACGTGGTGCGCGTGATGGTGGACACCGACGGCGGGATCGACCTGGACGCCGTGGCGGACGTATCCCGCGCGGTCTCGGCCGCGCTCGACGCCGCGGAGGAGGCCGGTGGCGACATCGTCGCCGGCGAGTACCAGCTGGAGGTCAGCTCGCCCGGCGTCGACCGGCCGCTCACCCTGCCCCGCCACTGGCGGCGCAACGTGGGCCGACTGGTCAAGGTCACCGTCCGGGGCGCGGCCGCGCTGCCGGGCCAGCGTGGCGAGCAGCCCGCCGGTGACCGTCAGTTGACCGGTCGGGTGGTCGCGGCCGACGACGAGGGCGTGCACCTGGAGACCGACGACGGCCGTGCCGCCTGGGCGTACGCCCAGCTGGGCCCCGGCCGCGTGCAGGTCGAGTTCACCCGGCTCGCCGAGCTCGGTGAGCCGGACGACGAGTTCGACGACGCGGATGACTCCGACGAGATCGACGATTCAGACGACATCGACGACGAAGATGATGTGGAGGACGAGGAGAGGTGAACATCGACCTCGCGGCGCTGCGCGCACTCGAGCGCGAGCGGGAGATCCCGTTCGACACGATTCTCGCGGCGATCGAGACCGCGTTGCTGACCGCCTACCGGCACACCGACGGAGCCGAACCGCACGCCCGGGTGGAGATCGACCGAAGGTCGGGCGCCGCCCTGGTGTACGCGCAGGAGATGGACGCCGACGGCAGCCTGGTGCGGGAGTGGGACGACACCCCGCACGACTTCGGCCGGATCGCCGCCATGACCGCCAAGCAGGTGATCCTCCAGCGGTTGCGGGAGGCCACCGACGAGGTGCACTTCGGTGAGTACGTGGGCCGCGAGGGTGACCTGGTCACCGGCGTGGTGCAGGCGCACGAGACGCGTACCGAGAAGGGCATCGTCAGCGTCGACCTGGGCAAGCTGGAGGGCGTGCTGCCGCAGTCCGAGCAGGTGCCCGGTGAGCGGTACGCGCACGGCGAGCGGGTCCGCTGTGTGGTGGTGCACGTGGCCAAGGGCATGCGCGGGCCGCAGATCACCCTGTCCCGGTCGCACCCGGCTCTGGTCAAGAAGCTGTTCGCCCTGGAGGTGCCGGAGATCGCCGACGGCACCGTGGAGATCGGCGCGATCGCCCGTGAGGCGGGCCATCGTACGAAGATCGCTGTCCGCTCCACCACCCCCGGGGTGAACGCCAAGGGCGCCTGCATCGGCCCGATGGGTCAGCGGGTGCGTGCCGTGATGAGCGAGCTGCACGGTGAGAAGATCGACATCATCGACTGGTCGGACGACCCGGCCACCTTCGTCGGCAACGCGTTGTCGCCGGCCAAGGCGTTGCGGGTCGAGGTGGTCGATCTGGCCAACCGGGCTGCTCGGGTGACCGTTCCCGACTTCCAGTTGTCGCTTGCGATCGGTCGGGAGGGGCAGAATGCCCGACTCGCGGCCCGTTTGACCGGTTGGCGGATCGACATTCGGTCCGATGCGGAGCAGACCGCACCGGCCGCGCGGGGGGCGGCTGATCACGTGCGGGAGCCGGGCGGCGCGATCTCGGGCAGCTAGGGGTAGACTTCCTCCAGTGGTACGACGCACTCAACCGGAGCGCACCTGTGTGGGTTGCCGGAAACGTGCGCCGGCCAGCGAATTGCTGCGGATCGTCGCGGTCAGGGACGAGGCTGGTCACAGCCTCCGGCCTGATCCGCTCCGCAGGCTGCCGGGTCGGGGAGCGAACATGCACCCGGATCCGGCCTGCTTCGCGCTGGCGGTGCGGCGCCGCGCCTTCGGGCGTGCGCTGCGCAACACCGAGGTCCTCGACCACGGTGTGCTGGCGGAGCACGTCGATGCGCCAACCACTACGTCCGGTCAGCCCGACCGGGCGAGGGTCGCTAGCAGGGTAGGACGACCGACATGAGCACACGATGAAGTCCCTGAAATGACCAGGCTTCAAGTGCACGAGTGAGGTCGCTGCGGGTGCTGCCCGCACGACCTCGGAGTGAGGAGTGCAGTGGCAGGCAAGGCCCGCGTACACGAGCTTGCAAAAGAGCTCGGGGTCGAGAGTAAGACCGTTCTCGCCAAGCTGAAGGAAATGGGCGAGTTCGTGAAGTCCGCGTCCAGCACCGTCGAGGCGCCCGTCGCCCGACGGCTGCGTAACGCATTCGTCGCGTCCGCCGGAGCTCCGGCTCCGGCCGCCCCGTCGGCGCCCGCGTCGACGCAGGCTTCGACACCGACCCCGACGACGTCCCCGACCCCGGGCGCGCCCCGGGTCTCGGCCAGGCCGATGCCGCCTCGGCGGCCGGCCGCGCCGGCTCCCGGCCCGAAGCCGAAGGGTCCGGTGCCTGGTGCGCCGCAGCCCGCGGCTCCGGTCGCCAAGCCGGCGAGTGCGCACGACATCGAGGTGGCGGCCGCGGAGGCGCGTGCCGCCGCGTTGAAGGCTGAGCAGGAGGCCGCGGTCAAGGCCGCACAGGCCGCCCGCCAGCAGCAGCGGGACAACCCCGTTCGCCGGGAGCCCCCGGCAGACGGCGGCAACCGCCCCGGCCCTCGGCCGGGTCCGGCCGCGATGCCCCCTCGTCCCGGTTCACCGGCAGCTCGTCCGAGCACGCCGGCTCCGGGTCCGGGTGCGCGACCTGGTGGTCGCCCGCCGGCGCGTGGCGCCGGTAACAACCCGTTCGGCATCCAGGGTGGCCAGCAGCAGCGGCCGCCGGCCGCGGGTGCGGGTGGCCCCCGTCCCAACAGCCCGTCGGGCATGCCGCCGCGGCCGAGCCCGAACTCCATGCCGCCGCGGCCCAGCCCGGCGTCCATGCCGAGTCAGCGTCCGGCTGCCGGTCGTCCCGGTCCCGGTGGCGCTGGTCGCCCCGGTGGCGGTGGCGCTGGTCGTCCCGGTGGCGGTGGCGGTGGTTTCCGTGGCGGTCCCGGCGGTGGCGCCGGCGGCGGTGGCGGGTACCGAGGCGGCCCTGGTGGCGGCGCGGGTGCCGGCGGTGGCGGTGGCTACCGTGGCGGTCCCGGCGGCGGTGGCGGTGCTCCCGGTGGCGGTTTCCGTCCGGGTGCTCCGTCCGGTGGCGGCGGTCGCCCGGGTGCGGGTGGTCGTGGCCGTGGCGGCGGCGCCGCGGGTGCCTTCGGGCGTCCGGGTGGTCGGCCGACGCGCGGTCGCAAGTCCAAGAAGCAGCGCAGACAGGAGTTCGACAACCTGTCGGCTCCGACCATGAGCTCGGGTGCTCCCCGGGGTCAGGGTCAGATCGTCAGGCTCTCCCGTGGCGCCTCGCTGTCCGACTTCGCGGACAAGATCAACGCCAACCCGGGTTCGCTGGTCCAGGAGATGTTCAACCTGGGCGAGATGGTCACCGCGACCCAGTCCTGTTCTGACGACACCTTGCACCTGCTGGGTGAGCACCTGGGCTTCGACATCCAGATCGTCAGCCCGGAGGACGAGGACCGCGAGCTGCTCGCGCAGTTCAACATCGACCTCGACGCGGAGGTGGCCGAGGAGCGTCTGGTCAGCCGTGCGCCGGTGGTGACCGTCATGGGTCACGTCGACCACGGTAAGACCAAGCTGCTCGACGCGATCCGCAAGGCGAACGTCGTGGCCGGTGAGGCGGGTGGCATCACCCAGCACATCGGTGCCTACCAGGTCCACGTCCCGCACGAGGGCGAGGACCGGGCGGTCACCTTCATCGACACCCCGGGTCACGAGGCGTTCACCGCCATGCGTGCTCGTGGTGCCCAGGTCACGGACATCGTGATCCTGGTCGTCGCGGCCGACGACGGTGTGATGCCGCAGACCATCGAGGCGTTGAACCACGCCAAGGCGGCCGACGTGCCGATCGTGGTCGCGGTCAACAAGGTCGACAAGCCGGACGCCAACCCGGACAAGGTCCGCCAGCAGCTGACCGAGTACGGCCTGGTCGCCGAGGAGTACGGCGGCGAGACCATGTTCGTCAACGTGGCAGCCAAGCCGGGCATCGGCATCGAGGAGCTCCTCGAGGCTGTCCTGCTGACCGCCGACGCGTCGCTGGAGCTGACCGCTCCGATCGACGGGCCGGCGCAGGGTGTGGCCATTGAGGCACACCTGGACAAGGGTCGCGGTGCGGTGGCGACGGTGCTGGTGCAGAAGGGCACCCTGCGGGCGGGCGACTCGATCGTCGCCGGTGGAGCGCACGGCCGGGTTCGGGCCATGCTCGACGAGAACGGCAACCAGCTCACCGAGGCTGGGCCGGCCCGTCCGGTCATGGTGCTGGGTCTGACCGCGCCGCCCGGCGCGGGCGACACCTTCCTCGCCGCGGCGGACGACCGCACGGTGCGGCAGATCGCCGAGCAGCGGCAGGCACGGCGGCGGGCGGCGTCCTTCGCCAACTCCCGTGGTCGGGCCACCCTCGAGACGCTCATGGAGCAGCTCAAGGAGGGCGAGAAGACCTCGCTCAACCTCATCCTCAAGGGCGATGTCTCCGGTTCGGTGGAGGCCCTGGAGGACGCGCTGTTCAACCTCGACATCCCCGAGGAGGTCCAGCTCAAGGTCCTCGACCGGGGCGTCGGCGCGATCACCGAGAGCAACGTCATGCTCGCGAGCGCCTCGTCCGAGCCGGTCACGATCATCGGCTTCAACGTGCGGGCCTCGAACAAGGTCCGTGAGATGGCCGACCGCGAGGGCGTGGAGATCCGGTACTACACCGTCATCTACCAGGCCATCGAGGAGATCGAGGCAGCGCTCAAGGGCCTGCTCAAGCCGGAGTACGAGGAGGCCGAGCTGGGCACCGCGGAGATCCGCGATGTCTTCCGCTCGTCCAAGATCGGCAACATCTCCGGTTGCATCGTCCGGTCGGGTGTCCTTCGGCGCAACGCCAAGGCTCGCCTGCTGCGAGACGGGGCGGTCGTGGCGGACAACCTCACGATCAGCTCGTTGAAGCGGTTCAAGGACGACGCCACCGAGGTCCGCGAGGGCTTCGAGTGTGGTCTGACCCTGGGTGGTTACAACAACGTCCAGGTCGGCGACATCATCGAGACCTTCGAGATGCGGGAGAAGGTTCGCGCCTGATCCGGCAGTGACACGCTGATCAAGGGGTTTACGCCGACCGGCGTAAACCCCTTGATCATGCAGGGCGGGTTGGCGGTATCGTCCGGGGCGATGTTCACCGGAACCGCGGTCTTCGACCTGCTGCTGCCGGGCGACTCCCGGTCGCTCAAAGCCAAGAGATCATATGTACGGCCGATCGTGGCGGCGCTGCGCCGCTTCGAGGTGTCGGCCGCCGAGGTGGGTGCGCTCGACCTGCATGGTCGAGCGCAGCTCGCGGTGGCCGTGGTGGCCGCCGAGACGGCGCACGTCCGCGAGGTGCTCGACTCCTGTGAGCGCCTGGTGGCCGGTCGCCCCGAGGTCGAGTTGCTGTCGGTCCGGCGCCGGCTCTACGGCGTGGACGACGACTGACCATGGTGCCGGCCGCGCCGGGCAACCGGGGCGGCCGCGAAGGTAATGTTCGAGATGTTGGCCGGTCGGCCGGCGGCCTCCGGGCCGTCGGGTCGACCGGGAGCAGGACGCCGTGGAGGTGGCGAAATGTCTGATCCGGCCAAGGTACGCCGGCACGCGGAACGGGTGCGTGAGCTGGTCGCGTCGGTGGTGCGGAGCCAGATCAAGGACCCGCGGCTCGGGATGATCACCATCACCGACGCCCGGATTACCGCTGACCTGCGTGACGCGACGGTCTTCTACACGGTGCTCGGTGACTCGGTGGCCCAGGCGGACACCGCGGCGGCGCTGGAGAGCGCCAAGGGGCTGCTGCGCAGCACGGTCGGCAAGGCGCTCGGGCTGCGCCACTCGCCGACCCTCACGTTCGTCCTCGACGACGTGCAGGACCAGGTCAAGCACATCGACGACCTGCTCGCCGCCGCGCGCAACGCCGACGCCGAGGTGCAACGGCTCGCCGCCCAGGCGAAGTACGCGGGCGAGGCCCAGCCGTACCGGGTGGATGACGAGGATGACGAGACGGACGAGGCCGACGAGGCCACCGACGTCAAGGACACCCCGCGGGGTGGGGAAACGCGGTGACCAGCACCGCCAGCGCCCCGCTCACCGGGGCATCCGGGCTCGGTCCCGCCGAGGCGGCGTGGGCCGCGGCCGAGGCGTTGGTGCGGGCTCTCCCGTCGACGGGCCGGGTGCTGCTGATCTGCCACATCAACCCGGACGGCGACGCGCTGGGCAGCATGCTGGGCTTTGGTCTGGGCCTGCGGCAGTTCGGCGTACGCGACGTGCAGGCGACCTTCCCCGGGCCACCGGAGGTGCCGGAGCCGTTCCGTGGGCTCCCCGGGCTGGATCTGCTGGTTCCGGCGGACGCCGCCGACCCGGCGCCCGATCTGGTGATCTGTTTCGACGCGGCGAGCGAGTCGCGCCTCGGCGAGTTGGCCGGGCGGTTGTCGTCGGCGGGTGCGGCGCTGGTGCTCGACCACCATGCCTCCAACCCTGGCTTCGGCACTGTCAACCTGGTCGACCCGGGTGCGGCGGCCACGTCGGTCGTGGCCGAGCAGTTGCTGGCCCGCCTCGGGGTGGTGGTGGATCCGGCCATCGCCGAGTGCCTCTACGTGGCGCTGACGACGGATACTGGCTCGTTCCGGTTCGAGGCGACGACTCCGGCGGTGCATCAGATGGCCGCCCGGTTGCTGGCGACCGGCATCTCGCCCGGTGACATCTCCCGGCGGGTCTTCGACACCCGGCCCTTCGGCGCGGTCCGCCTCTTCGGTGAGGTGCTCGGCCGGGCCCGGCTCGAGCCGGCCGCCGCCGGTGGGCGGGGGCTGGTCTGGACCTTCGCCACGCTGGACGACCTGGCCCGGCACGACCAGCGGCCGTACGTGCTGGAGGCGCTGATCGACTCGGTGCGCTGTACCGCCGAGGCGGATGTGGCCTGTGTGGTGAAGCAGACCAGGCCCGCCGAGTGGGCGGTGTCGATGCGCAGCAAGGGCGCGGTGGACGTCAGTCGGGTCGCGGTCGCGCTGGGCGGTGGTGGTCACACGTTCGCGGCCGGGTTCACCGGTCGGGGCACCGCCGAGCAGGTGGTCGAGTCGATCCGCGGTCAGCTGGACGCGGCGCTGATCGGCTGACGCCTTCCTACGGCTGCCGTGGCTCGCGCGCTCCGGAAGATCAGGGTCAGCTCCGGGGAGTGTTGGTCTTCCGGCGCTCCGTGATAGCGGGAAGAATCGCGGGATGGAGCAGCCGCACGACCTCACCGTGGAGGCCCCCCGCGCCTGGGACCGGCCCGCCGTCTCCGTTCCCGTCCTCGTCTGCCTGTCGCTCGTCGGTGGCCGGTTCGCGTCCTTCTCCACGGAGGCGAATCTTTTCACCCTCGGCACCGGTGGGGTGCTGATCTGGCTCGGTCTGAGCAACCGGGTGCCCCGCCGGCCGGCGCCGCGCCGGCTGGGCGCGGGGGCGGCCTGGTGGGCGGTGCCGGTGGTGGTCTTCGGGGTCTTCGAGGGCGTGACCTTCGTGCTGGCTGTCGGCGACGACTTCCCCACCTTCTCCCGGCTGGCCGACCCTCTCCTGGAGGATCACCTGACCCGGTCGGCGGTCTGGTTCGCCTGGCTGGCCGCTTTCTGGGGGTTGGTGCGGCGATGATGCGAGCACTCGCGATCGGTGGGTTCGTCACCGCGCTGGTCCTCTTCGCGGTGGTCGAGTGGATGGCCCGGCGGGAGGGTTCCCGGATCCCCACCCTGGGCGAGGTCTGCGCCTACGTGATGCGCTACGAGGTCGGCTCGGTGCCGGTGGGCCGGATCGGTCTGTTCGGGTTCTGGTGGTGGCTGGGCTGGCACTTCCTGGCCCGCTGAACCGGGTTGTCGACTGTCCAGATGGCGGGAACCGTAAGCAGTATGTGGACCTGAACGATAACTTGGGAGAAGGCCGGTGCCGCCTGGCGGTGCAGGTCATGGGCGGTGGTGCCACACCCCGTGCCGCCTCCCTCCAGGGTCGGATCGACCCGGGCTCACGCTGCCCAGTCGGCTGCTCCGGTAACCCCGGACCGCCGTGGGGCGCTCAGCACGACCGCCCGTGAGGGCCGCCGCGTGTCGGCGGCTCGCGCCCTGGGAAGAGGAGCGCCACCATGCCGAACAAGCCCAAGCCCGAGACCACCACCGACGACGCCCGCGAGCAGGCTCGCCGCGCGCTGCAGACGTCGATGGACACCCGGCAGTGATCCGACCCGTCCGGTGGTGACGCCGCCGACGCGCCGCGCCGACGGCGTCACCGTCCGGCCACCAGTGGGAGTCGAGTCGTTCAGGACAGGAACTTGTCCAGGGCCGCCTCGATGGTGCCGGAGTCCGGCGCCGCGTACGCCCTCATCGTGGTCTTGTCGTATGAGATGAAACTCGGGCACCTGTTCGTCGGGGCGGTCACGGTGCCGCCGTCGCCGATCTTCTCGGCGGTCCTGGCCGCGTAGAGGGTCAGGGTGTAGCGCGACGAGACGTAGTCGACGGTGACCTGCTTCTCGTCCTTGTCCTTGTACTGACACTTCTTCGGGGCGCCCTGGCTGCCCTCGTCGAACCTCAGGCAGCCGACCACCGACACCTTCTGATAGTCCGAGCCCTTGGCGTAGTAGGACTTGTCCGAGGGGACGTACTTCGACGACCAGTAGGTCGGCCGGTCGGGGTTGTTCGAGAACGTGTACGCCTTGGCACCGGCCGGGCCGCTGTAGGGCGCCGCGTTCAGGATCGGGCTGCCTTCGCAGACGTTCGACAGGTCGCTGGAGTACCGGGCGGTCATCGAGTTGTTGTTGTCGTTCGGTGGGTCCGCCTGCCCGGGCGGGGGGGCGGTCCCCGGGCCCGGCGTGCTGCCGGTGCCCAGCGTGGGGGTGGAGGACGTGCCCCGCGCGGGCTCGTCGTCATCGTAGGCGAGCAGGATGCCGATTCCGGCGCCGCAGATGGCGAGTATGACGACCACCGCGCCAGCGACAATCCCGATGATCAGGCCCTTGTTCGAACTGTTCGGCGCCGGCGGGAGTGGTGTGCCGTAGTGCGGCGGGGGAGGTGGCTGTCCGTACGGCGGGTAGCCGCCCTGCTGCGGTGGGGCCGGTGGGCCGCTCCAGGGGGTGACGTTCGGGTCGGGCTGCTGCTCTCCGTACGGAGGGTAACTGTCGCTCAATGTAATTAGGCCTATCGCTGTCGTGGTGCCCCCGCGTGGGAGCCTCGGACAGGGTAGTGAGCGCCGCAAACCGGGATGCCGGCGACAGGGAGTGCGCGCCGAGCCGGTCGGCAGGTGGGCTCGTAAGTCATCAGCGGCCTTGTGCTCCTTACCGCGCTCGTGTCAGGATCGGCGGCGATGAGCCAGACCTCCGCCACCGCCGCCACCCGATCCGCCTCGCCGCGCCGGATAGCCGCGCTCGCCCTGCCGGCCCTCGTGGTGCTCGCCGCCGAACCGCTCTACGTGCTTGTCGACACCGCAGTGGTCGGTCACCTCGGCCGGGTGCCGCTCGCCGCGCTCGCCGTCGGTGGCACGGTCATGACGCTCACCGCCTGGGTGGGCACCGTGGTCGCCTACGGCACCACCGGGCGCGCGGCCCGCCGCTTCGGAGCGGGCGACCGGGCAGCCGCGGTCGCCGAGGGCGTCCAGTCGTCCTGGCTGGCGTTCGGCGTCGGTCTGCTGATCGCGATCGGCATGCAGGTCGGCGGCGGCGCGCTCGCGCGTACCCTCGCGGGTGGCGGTGGCGAGGTGGCCGACGCCGCCGCGCAGTGGTTGCGGATCGCGGCCCTCGGCGCTCCTGGCCTGCTGCTCGCCGCCGCCGGCAACGGCTGGCTGCGCGGTGTGCAGGACACTCGCCGCCCGTTGTTCTTCGTGCTCGGCCCCAACCTGCTCTCCGCGTTGCTCTGCCCGCTGCTGGTCTACCCCGGCGGGCTGGGCCTGGTCGGCTCGGCGGTGGCGAACGTCGTCGCGCAGACGCTGTGCGGGGTGCTCTTCGCCGCCGCCCTGGTCGGCGAGCGGGTGTCGCTGCGGCCCCGGCCCCGCGTGATCCGCCAGCAACTGGTGCTCAGCCGGGACCTGCTGATCCGTGGGCTGGCGTTCCAGGCCAGCTTCCTGTCCGCGACCGCCGTCGCCGCCCGCTTCGGCGCCGCCGCCGTCGGCGCCCACCAGATCGCCCTGCAACTCTGGTTCTTCACCGCGCTGGTGCTCGACGCCTTGGCCATCGCCGCACAGTCCCTGGTCGGTGCCGCGCTCGGCGCCGGCGACGACGCGGGTGCACGGGCGCTCGCCCGCCGGGTCGGGCTGCTCGGCGGCGTCTGCGGCGTGGGCTTCGCGCTGCTCATCGCCGCCGGCGCCGGCGTCGTGCCGTCGTGGTTCAGCTCCGATCCGGGGGTACGCGAACAGGCCATGGTGGCCTGGCCGTGGTTCGTCGTCATGCTGCCCCTGGCCGGGGTGGTGTTCGCCCTCGACGGCGTGCTGATCGGCGCCGGCGACGTGCGTTACCTGCGCAACCTCACCATCGTGGCGGCGCTCGGCGGCTTCCTGCCGGCCATCTGGCTGGCGTACGCGCTCGATCTCGGGCTGGGCGGCATCTGGGCCGGGCTCACCCTGTTCGTGGTGATCCGGCTGGTCGCCCTGCTGCTGCGGCTGCGTGACGGCGGCTGGGCGGTGACCGGGGCCGTCCGCTGACCGCCCGCCGGGCCCGCCGGTCAGCAGCGCATGGTGGTCGGCGCGGGCGCGCCAAGGTCGAAGATGGTGCCCGGGTCACCCGCGGGTATCCGCTTCCCGTGCAGGTCGGCCAACCAGTACTGCTCGCGGACCCAGCCGTCGCGCAGTTGAGCGCAGTCCGCGTTCCAGGTGATGGCCTCCGCTGAACCGAGCCACAGGCCCTTCGAGGATGCCTGCACGTCGTCCGAGTGCGGCACCTGCCAGACCACGCGGTCGCGAAGTGCCACCACGCTGGCGCCGGCGGGCGCACGCAGGTCCACGTCGAACGGGTACGCCCACACGAACTCGGTGGACACCTCCAGCACCCGGATGCCGTTCTCCTCGGTGGCCCGGTAACTGACCCGGCCGTCGGCGCGGGTGCCAGGCTCCCACTCCGACGGCGACGCCATTCGGGTCGCGTACCGAAGGAAGGTGTTGCTGGTGAAGTCCGGCCGGAGCCGCTCGCGGGCGTCCGGGGCGAGCAGCGCCAGGAACGGCTCGGGATCGCCCATGAACATCGAGGTGTCGAGCCGGCTCTTGATCAACGCCTTGCGCACCGACTCCAGCGCGGTCCGCACCTGGGCCGTGGTGAACGGCCCGGTGGCCTTGGCCGCCGGCATGCGCACGGCCTGCTCACCCGGCGCGAAGGCGGCCGCCGGCGACCCGGCGAACAGGTCCCGTGGCTCGCCGACCCTGCTCACCGGCAGGCTCGGGCTTGGCGTGGGGCTCGCCGAGGGGGACGCCTGGATGCCGTCGGCGACCCGACCGACCAACACCACCCCGCCGACGACCATCAGCAGGGTCAGCGCCAGGCCGAAGCCGAGCAGCAGGGCCCCGTTGTGCCGGGCCGAGAAGAAGCGGACCCGGTCCCATCCGGTGGGCTGGTGCTCGGTCTGCGGTGCCCGCAGCCAGTCCGGTAGCTGCACCGGGTTGACCTCCGCTACCGCAACGGGCGGCGGTGGCGGGTCGACCGGCTCCGGCGACGTGTGTTCCATGTTCTCTCCGTCAGTAGTCGCCGCTGGTGGCCAGCGCGAGCAGGTAGTAGGTGCCGGTCACCAACGCGGTCCCGAGGGCGGCGGCCACGACGAACGACAGCACGGCGACGAGGTGCGGATGCGACTCGCTCCATCTGCGCCGGCCGCGCCAGTGCCACACCGCCCGACGGGCGGCCCGAAGCGCCGGCCAACCCTCGATCAGGTCGTCGACATAGCGTGCCGGCGTCCGCCGCTGCGGCGTCGGATGCCGCATCCAATCCGGAAGGTCGACCCGAGCGCGGTGCTCGTGGCCCGGCGGTCGGTCGGTGGTCATCGGCGGTCCTGATCTCAAGGTGGTGGCATCGGGCGGATGATCTTCGCATCCGGGGAGGTCGTCCGGCTGCCCCGCCTGACAAACCGCCGGACGGACACTTCGTCCCGGCAAACCGGCTCAGCCCTCGGTGCGGGAGGCTGGGGTCACGCCGGGCGTGCCCACGCAGTGCGGGGTGGTGGCCATCTGGCAGGCTTGGCCGACGTGAGCACCGATGGTCTGATCGTGGTCGACAAGCCCGGCGGCATGACGTCGCACGACGTGGTGGCGCGGATCCGCCGACTGGCGAAGACCCGACGGGTCGGGCACGGCGGCACCCTCGACCCGATGGCGACCGGCGTGCTGGTGATCGGTGTCGGCCGAGCCACCCGGCTGCTGACCTACGTGATCGGCGCCGGCAAGAGTTACGCCGGCACCATCCGGCTCGGCCAGACCACTGTCACCGACGACGCCGAGGGCGACGTGACCGCCACCGCGCCGGCCGGCCAGGTGACCGACGACGCGATCCGGTCGGCGCTGGCCGGGCTGAGCGGCGAGGTCGACCAGGTGCCGAGCGCGGTCAGCGCCATCAAGATCGACGGACAGCGGGCGTACAAGCGGGTCCGTGACGGGGAGAGCGTCGAGCTGCCGGCGCGGCGGGTCACCATCTCCCGGTTGGCGGTGTTGGCGATCCGCCGCACCGAGCCGGACGTGGTGGACGTGGACGTGGACGTGACCTGCTCCTCCGGCACGTACATTCGGGCCATCGCCCGGGATGCCGGCCTGGCGCTCGGCGTCGGCGGGCACCTCACGGCGCTGCGGCGCACGGCGGTGGGTGGCTTCACCCTCGCCGAGGCGGCGACCCTCGACGAGTTGGAGCAGCGCGCCCCGGACGTGGTGAACCTGCCACTGGACGCGGCGGCGGACCGGTTCTTCGCACGTCGGGAGGCCACGCCCGACGAGGCCCGGGTGCTCGCCCACGGCGGGCCACTGGACCCGGCCGGCCTCACCGGGCCGTACGCCGTCTTCGGGCCGGCCGGCGGTCTGATCGCTATCGTCAGCGAGCGGGACGGGCGGGCTCGGGCGGAGATCGTGCTCGCCCCGGCCTGACGGCGGGGGCAGGTCCGCCGGCCCGCAGCCGGCGGTGTCTACCCGCCGATCGGCGGGACAGCAGAGAGGAACGGCATGCAGCGGTGGCGGGGCTACGACGCGGCGCCCGGCGGATGGGGACGCTCGGTGGTCACCATCGGCGTCTTCGACGGCGTGCACAAGGGGCACCAGGCGACGATCGGGCACACCGTGGCCCGGGCCCGCGAGTTGGGTGTGCAGTCGGTGGTGGTCACCTTCGACCCGCACCCGGCCGAGGTGGTCCGCCCCGGTTCGCACCCGGCGGTGCTCACCGAGCCGGCCCGGAAGGCCGAGCTGATCGAGGCGCTCGGCGTGGACGTGCTCTGCGTGGTGCCGTTCACCCCTGAGTTCTCCCGGCTGCCGGCCGAACAGTTCGTGCACGACATCCTGGTCGAGCACCTGCACGCGGCGCTGGTGGTGGTCGGCAACAACTTCCGCTTCGGGCACCGGGCCGCCGGCGACGTGGCGTTGCTGGAACGGCTGGGTCAGACGTTTGGCTTCGGTGTGGAGGGCAACCCGCTGGTCGCCGAGGCCGGCACCGTCTTCTCCTCCACGTACATCCGTTCCTGCGTCGACGCGGGCGACGTGGGCGCGGCGGCCGCCGCGCTGGGCCGCCCACACCGGGTGGAGGGCGTCGTGGTCCGCGGCGACCAGCGGGGCCGGGAGCTGGGCTTCCCCACCGCCAACCTGCTCTGCCACCGGTACGCGGCGGTGCCCGCCGACGGGGTGTACGCGGCCCGGCTGATCCGTCGCGGCCAGCACGAGCCGCTGCTGGCGGCGGTGTCCGTGGGCACCAACCCGACCTTCTCCGGCCGGGAGCGGCGGGTGGAGGCGTACGCGCTGGACTTCAGCGGCGACCTGTACGGCGAGCGGCTGGCCCTGGACTTCGTGGCGCACCTGCGCGGTCAGATCCGGTACGACTCGATCGAGCCGTTGATCGCCCAGATGAATCAGGACGTCGAGCGCACCCGGCGCGTTCTGGCCTGATCGTCGGGGAGTGGCGGGCCGCCACCGAGGCCCTTCGCCGGGTGTTACCGGTGAGTGCTGGTAGTCTTGCCGGGACGTCGGGTGACCGGCGTGGGGCCTCGCGTGCCTGCTCGACGCCGCGGGTGCGAGGTACCGGTCCGTTCCCGGTCCATCGGGACGACGGACACCCACTTGATCAACCCATCGAAACAGGGAGAACATGGCGCTCGATCAGGAAGCCAAGGCCAGCATCCGCGCGGAGTACGCGACCGCCGAGGGCGACACCGGTTCGCCGGAGGTCCAGGTCGCGGTCCTCACCAAGCGGATCGCCGAGCTGACCGAGCACCTGAAGGTGCACAAGCACGACCACCACAGCCGCCGTGGGCTGCTGCTGCTGGTCGGCCGGCGCCGTCGGTTGCTCAACTACGTCCAGAAGAAGGACATTGCCCGCTACCGGTCGCTCATCGAGCGGCTCGGTCTGCGCCGGTGACGTGACGGGGGAGTGGCCGGACGGCCGCTCCCCCGTACCGCGTCCCACCTGAAGAAACACGGGCCGCGCGACCACCCGAGAGGGAGCCGGTCAGCGTACCGGTCTCCGGTAGTGGCCCCCGGGAACCCCGGCATCATGCCGGCCACCCGGGCGCTTCGATCGAAGACCGGCCGTCTGAGCAGCTCCCCGATGTCGTGGGCCCACGACGCGAAGGAGCACGACAGCACATGACCGAGACCAAACTCGGCACCGAATCCCGCACCGCCGTGATCGACAACGGGTCCTTCGGCACCCGCGAGATCACCTTCTCCACCGGTCGGCTGGCTCGCCAGGCCGCCGGTTCCGTCATCGCCCAGCTGGGCGAGACGGTCGTTCTCTCCGCCACGACCGCCGGTAAGCACCCGAAGGAGCAGTTCGACTTCTTCCCGCTGACCGTCGACGTCGAGGAGCGGATGTACGCCGCGGGCCGCATCCCCGGCTCGTTCTTCCGCCGCGAGGGTCGGCCCAGCGAGGACGCGATCCTCACCTGCCGGCTGATCGACCGGCCGCTGCGCCCGTCCTTCGTCAAGGGCCTGCGCAACGAGGTCCAGGTCGTCGAGACCATCCTCGCGCTCGACCCGCAGCACCCGTACGACGTCGTGGCGATCAACGCCGCCTCGATGTCGACCAAGCTCTCCGGCCTGCCGTTCTCCGGCCCGATCGGTGCGACCCGCGTCGCCCACATCGACGGCCAGTGGGTCGCCTTCCCGACCCTGGAGGAGCTGGCTCGCGCCACCTTCGACATGGTCGTGGCCGGCCGCACGCTCGAAGACGGCGACGTCGCGATCATGATGGTCGAGGCCGAGGCCACCCCGAACGCCGTCGCCCTCATCTCGGCCGGCGCCACCGCCCCGACCGAGGAGGTCGTCGCCAGCGGCCTGGAGGCCGCCAAGCCGGCGATCCGTGAGCTGTGCCGCGCGCAGAGCGAGCTGGCCGAGGTCGCCGCCAAGCCGGTCACCGAGTTCCCGGTCTTCCTGGACTACCAGGACGACGTGTACGACGCCGTCTCCGAGCTGGCCCGCGGTGAGGTCGCCGAGGCGATCACCATCGCCGGCAAGGCCGACCGCGAGGAGGCCCTGGACCGGGTCAAGGCCCGGGTCGCCGAGGAGTTGGGCGCTCGGTTCGAGGGTCGGGAGAAGGAGCTCAGCGCTGCCTTCCGGTCGCTGACCAAGTCCGAGGTGCGCAACCGCGTGCTGCGCGAGCAGGTCCGTATGGACGGGCGTGGCCCGCGGGACATCCGGGCGCTGACCGCCGAGGTCGGCGTGCTTCCCCGGGTGCACGGTTCGGCGCTGTTCGAGCGGGGCGAGACCCAGATCCTGGGCGTCACCACGCTGAACATGCTCCGCATGGAGCAGATGGTGGACACGCTGTCCCCCGAGAACCGCAAGCGCTACATGCACAACTACAACTTCCCGCCGTACTCGACCGGTGAGACCGGCCGGGTCGGCTCGCCGAAGCGTCGCGAGATCGGCCACGGCGCTCTCGCCGAGCGTGCGCTGATCCCGGTGCTGCCGTCGCGCGAGGAGTTCCCGTACGCCATCCGGCAGGTGTCGGAGGCGCTCGGCTCCAACGGCTCCACCTCGATGGGTTCGGTCTGCGCCTCGACGCTGGGCCTGCTCTCCGCGGGTGTCCCGCTGAAGGCGCCGGTCGCCGGCATCGCGATGGGGCTCATCTCCGACGAGGTGGACGGCAAGACCCAGTACGTGACGCTTACCGACATCCTCGGTGCCGAGGACGCGTTCGGTGACATGGACTTCAAGGTCGCCGGCACCCCGGAGTTCGTCACCGCGCTCCAGCTCGACACCAAGCTCAACGGCATCCCGTCGGACGTGCTTGCCGCCGCGCTCCAGCAGGCGAACGAGGCCCGGCAGATCATCCTCGGCGTCATGAAGGCGGCGATCGAGGCTCCGGCCGAGATGTCGGACTACGCGCCGCGAGTCACCACCGTCAAGATCCCGGTGGACAAGATCGGCATGGTGATCGGCCCGAAGGGGCAGACCATCAACGCGATCCAGGACGAGACCGGCGCCGAGATCTCCATCGAGGACGACGGCACGATCTACGTCGGCGCCACCAATGGGCCGTCGGCCCAGGCGGCCGTCGACCGGATCAACGGGATCGCCAACCCGACGCTGCCGAAGCAGGGCGAGCGGTTCCTCGGCACTGTCGTCAAGACCGCCGCGTTCGGCGCGTTCATCTCGCTCCTGCCGGGTCGTGACGGCCTGCTGCACATCTCCAAGGTGGGCGACGGCAAGCGGGTCGAGCGCGTCGAGGACTTCCTCAACGTCGGTGACCGGGTCGAGGTCGAGATCGCGGACATCGACGCCCGCGGCAAGATCTACCTGGACAAGGTCCGCCCGGAGGGCACCGAGGCTCCGGCCGCCGGTGAGGCCGCCTCTGGTGACCGGCCGGCTGGTCGGGACCGGGGCGACCGGGCTCCGCGTGACCGTGGCGACCGTGAGCGTGGCGGCGACCGTGGCGGGCGTGGCCCGGAGCGCGGCGGCGAGGGCGGCAACGGCAACGGTGGCGGCGGCGAGGGTGGCGAGGGCGGCGAGCGTCCGCGCCGCCGGACCCGGCACAGCTGATCGTCGTACCACGCATCACCCACCCCTCGTCGAACCGGGAGCAAGACGTGAGTCGGGCCATCAGCGCGCCGTTTCCACCGGATCGACGGGGGGTGGCCCCGTCGCGGGACACCGGGGCGGGCCGCTCCGGCGGCACCGCCCGCGCGGTGACCCGGACACTCAGCGACGACCCGCTGGGCGGCACGGTACGACGTACCGTGCTGCCCAGCGGCCTGCGCGTCCTCACCGAGGCGATTCCGGCGATGCGCAGCGTCTCGTTCGGCATCTGGGTGGCGGTCGGCTCGCGTGACGAGACCGGGCCGCAGGCAGGTGCCGCGCACTTCCTCGAGCACCTGCTCTTCAAGGGCACCCACAAGCGCACCGCACTGGAAATCTCCTCGCAGATCGAGGCGGTGGGCGGTGAGACCAACGCCTTCACCACGAAGGAATACACCTGCTACTACGCCCGCGTGCTGGACGAGGACCTGCCGCTGGCGATCGACGTGATGTGCGACCTGGTCGCCGACTCGCTGTTGGAGCCGGCCGACGTCGAGACCGAGCGTGGCGTGATCCTGGAGGAGATCGCCATGCACGACGACGAGCCGGGTGACGAGGTGCACGACCTCTTCGTCCAGGCCGTCTACGGCGATCACCCGCTCGGTCGGCTGATCTCCGGCACCGCGGAGACCGTCACCCCCATGACCCGGCGGCAGATCCAGAGCTTCTACCGGGGCCGCTACACAGCGCCGCAGATCGTCATCGCCGCCGCCGGCAACCTCGACCACGCCGCGGTGGTCAAGATGGTCCGTCAGGCCGTGCGTGGCACCCCGCTGGACAGCGACCCGGCCAGCCCGGCGCCGCACCGCGCGGCGACCCCTGCGGTACGCACCAAACCGGCGACCACAGTGGTGGAGCCGAAGGAGACCGAGCAGGCGCACGTCATCATCGGCTGCCCCGGCATCGACCGGCTCGATGATCGGCGGTTCGCCCTCGGGGTGCTCAACAACGTGCTCGGCGGCGGCATGTCCAGCCGCCTGTTCCAGGAGATCCGCGAGCAGCGCGGCCTCGCGTACTCGGTCTACTCCTACGCCAGCCAGTACGCCGACAGCGGCCTGTTCGCCGTCTACGCCGGCTGCGCGCCGGGCAAGGTGGACGAGGTGCTGGCCCTGACCCGCGCCGAGCTGGCCCGGGTGGCCGCCGACGGGTTGACCGAGGCCGAGGTGGCCCGGGGCAAGGGGATGAGCAAGGGCTCCTTCGTGCTCGGCCTGGAGGACACCGGTTCCCGGATGAGCCGGCTGGCCAAGGGTGAGCTGCTCTACGGCGACCTGATGCCGGTCGACGAGTTGCTCCGTCGGGTCGACGAGGTCACCGTGGAGGACGTGAACGTCCTCGCCGCCGAGGTGCTCAGCCGCCCGATGTCGCTGGCCGTGGTGGGCCCGTTCGGCGCTGGAGACTTCGCGGTCTGAGGTCTGCCGCCCGGCCGGTCGAGGCGTCCCGGTCGGGCGTACCGGCCGGTGGAGCACACTGGATCCGGCCGGAAGGGCCCGTCCCGATTGGGATAGGTTGTGCCCCGTGACTGACGAGCAGGGAAAGACCCCGGCCCAGCAGCTGCGGGTCGGCGTGTTTGGTGCGCGCGGCCGGATGGGCATCGAGGTCTGCAAGGCGGTCGACGCCGCCGACGATCTCGCCCTGACCGCAGCGATCGACCAGGGCGACGACCGCTCCGCCGTCTCCGCTGCCGAGGTGGTCGTCGACTTCACCACGCCGGACGTCGTCATGGACAACCTCCAGTGGTGCATCGAGCAGGGCATCAGCGCGGTGGTCGGCACGACCGGCTTCACCGAGCAGCGGCTGGAGCAGGTGCGCGACTGGCTGACCGACCGGCCCGGGGTGGGCGTGGTCATCGCCCCGAACTTCGGCATCGGCGCGGTGCTGATGATGCAGTTCGCCGCGCGCGCCGCCCGGCACTTCGAGTCCGTCGAGATCATCGAGCAGCACCACCCGCGCAAGCTGGACGCCCCGAGCGGCACCGCCACCCACACCGCCCGACAGATCGCCCGGGCCCGCGCCGAGGCCGGTCTCGGCCCGGTGCCGGACGCCACCAAGGACGAGGTGCCGGGTGCGCGCGGCGCCGAGATCGACGGGGTACGCGTCCACGCGGTGCGCGCCACCGGCCTGGTCGCCCACCAGGAGGTGCTGTTCGGTGGCACCGGCGAGACGCTGACGATCCGGCACGACTCGTACGACCGGGTGTCGTTCATGCCGGGTGTGCTGCTGGCCGTCCGCGCGGTGCGTGACCGCCCCGGCCTCACCGTCGGCCTGGACGCCCTGCTCGACTGACCGACCCGGTCCTTCCGCGTGGCGGCACCGTAGATCTTGGACAGTTTCCGTTCGCGCTGACGGAAACTGTCCAAGATCTACGGGCGCGGCCCGGGTAGCATCCGCCGGATGATCGATGCGGGATACCTGGACCGGGCCGGGCGGCGAGTCACGCTGCGGCCGGTCGACGACGACAACTGGCGGGCTGTGGCAGACGTCGCCCCGCGCGACGACCAGCGCCGGTTCGTGGCCGCGCTGGGTGCCCGCTACCTGCTGCTCAGCATGCGCTCCGAGGTGTGGAACTCACTCGCGGTGTACGCCGACGAAACCGTCGTCGGTCACGTCATGTGGGGCGTTGACGACGACGGGTCGCACTGGATCGGCGGGATGCTGATCGACGCTGCCGAGCAGGCCCAGGGCGTCGGCCGCGCCACGGTGCAAACCCTGGCCCCCTGGCTGGCGGCCCGGGGCGGCAACCCCCCGGTCCGCCTCTCGTACCACCCCGACAACACTGCGGCCGCGGCCCTCTACGCCTCCCTGGGCTTCCACCCGACGGGCGCCGTGGACGACGACGAGCTGATAGCCGAACAAGCCCCCTAACCCCGCGCGATCTTGCACTTTCTGTCGCGACATAAAGCGCATTCCGTGCATGTCGACAACCGAAACTGCAAGATCGCCGGGAGCGTTCGGCCTGGCCTGCACCGCGCGTCGCCGCCGCACAGCTCCGGCCCGCGACGGCTCGGACAAGGGCTGACCGGCCCGGTGTGGCGGCCCGGCCGGGCCGCCACAGCGGTTCACTCGACCGGCACCTTCTCGGTCGGCACGCCCACGTGCAGGCGCACCTGCGGCACCAGCATGTCGTCGACGTCCAGCGCGCGGGCCGCGCCGTCGAGCTCCCACCCGGTGCTGGTGAGGAACTTGCGGGTCGCCTCGTCGCCGTCGAACGCCCAGGCCACCGCCCGGCTCATGCCGTCCTCCCGCCACAGGTCGACTACGGCGGCGAGCAGCCGACTGCCGTGCCCCCGCCGGCCCCAACGCGGCTCGACCAGCAGGTCGGTCACGGCGGCCACGTCCGGGCCGAGCGCGTCGGCTGGCTCGCCCGGGGCCAACGCCTCGCCGTCGGCCGGGCCGGAGGCGGCGAACCCCACCAGATACGATTGCTCGGCCTGTTCGACGGCGACCAGCACCCGGTGCGCGCCCGAGGGCGGCTCCAGCACCGCGGCGCTCCACCGCCGGGCGAGGAACGCCTCGTCCAGGTTGTCGAGCACATGCCGAGGCAGGATCCGGCGGTACGCGACCCGCCAGGTCGCGAGCTGGATGCGTGCGATCTCGCCGGCGTCCTCGGGACGCGCCGGGCGGACGTACCCGAGAGCCATGGGACGGAAGCCTACGCAGGGCGAGGGAGACGACGGTGGCGCAGGGTGCCAACAGGACGACCACGCAGGTCGTCGGGGTGGTGGTGCTCGCCGCGGCGGTCACCGGGTTCCTCGCCGTCGCAGCCGTCCGGCACGGTTTCTTCGACCTGAAGGTCTACTACGGCGCGCTGACCTGGTGGGTGCACGACGGCGGGGAAATCTACGACTACCTCAAGCCGGGCACCCAGTACGGCTTCACCTACCCGCCGTTCGCCGCACTGGTGATGCTGCCGATGGCGTACCTGCCGTGGTCGGCCGCGATCGTGGTGAGCGTGCTCGCCAGCGTGGCCACCACCGCGGTGCTGATCTGGTGGCTGGTCGACCCGATCGCCCGGCGCGCCGGCTGGACCCGGTGGTTCGCCCTCGCCGTGGCGCTGTGCCTGGTCGCCGCGTTCGAGCCGATGCGGGAGACGGTCAACTTCGGCCAGGTCAACACGCTGCTGCTCTTCCTGGTGGCGGTGGACCTGCTGCGGTTGCTGCCGGCCGACAACCGGTGGACCGGGGTGGGCATCGGCCTCGCCACGGCGATCAAGCTGACCCCGGGCGTGTTCATCGTCTACCTGTTGGTGACCGGGCGCTGGCGGGCGGCGCTCACCGCCAGCGGTACGGCCGCCGGGGTGTCGCTGCTGGCCGCCGCGCTCTTCCCGGACGCGTCCCGGGAGTTCTGGACCGAGGCGTTGTGGAACACCGGCCGGGTCGGCGAGTTGGCCTTCGTCTCCAACCAGTCGCTACGCGGGGTGGTCGCCCGGCTCGACCCGGAGCACCCGAGCACCCTGCTGTGGCTGCTGCTGGTGCTCGGCACCCTGGCGCTCTGGGCCTGGCGGTCCCGGGCTGCCGTCGCGGCCGGCGACGAGGCGACCGGCCTGGCGCTGACCGGCGCCGTGATGTGCCTGGTCAGCCCGGTCACCTGGGTGCACCACCTGGTCTGGCTGCTGCCCGCGTTGATCCTGCTGGTCGACAACGCGATGGCCACGCCGGCCGGCCGCCGACGGCGGGTCCTGCTGGTCGCCGCGACCATCGGGTACGCGCTGCTGATCAGCCGGACCGTCTGGTTCTGGGAGAAGGACTTCACAGGCGTCGACGGCTTCCTGGGCAGCAACGCCTACGTGTGGATCAGTCTGGCGTTGCTGGCCTTCCTGCCGATCCGCCGGTGGCTGACCCCGGACGGGTCAGCGGTCGAGGCGTCCGGCGTACCGCAACTCGACGAGCCCGACCGGCGGGCCCCCGCCGGCCAGCGGCACCTGGTAGGTCGACCGCTCACCGTCCGGTGACAGGCCGGCGCGCTCGCAGAACCGGCGAGCCCGCCGATTGTCCGCCAGCACCCACGCCCGGTACCCGGCCCAGCCCCGCTCGGTGAGCCCGCTCCGGGCGGCGTCCAGCAGCGCGGCTGCGGTCCCGTCACCCCAGCGGGCCGGCTCCACGTAGAGCGCCACCACCTCGCCGACCGTCGGGTCCAGGTCGTCCCGGTCCTGGTTGCGGCGGTACGGCCCGAAGGTGGTGAAGCCCACGACCGACCCGTCCACCTCGCCGAGCAGAGTGGTGAACGGGTGCTCCGGATCGGCGGTGCCGACGTCGCGACGACGCTGCGCCCAGGCCACCACGTTGAGCCGCCCGAGCACCTCGTCCGGCATGAAGCCGGCATAGCCCGCCTGCCAGCCGTGCACGTGTACCCGGGCGACCGCCTCGGCGTCGTCCGGCTCCTCCCGACGGATGGTCAGCATTGCACCGTTCTATGCCCCGTTGGTCGTCACGTCCAGCTTCCCGCACCGGCGTCGTACCGATGAATTAAGGTCGCCGACGATGAGCGCACCGGAATCACTCTCGCTCGCCCAGGCCCGCCGCGTGGCGCTGACCGCCCAGGGCTTCGCCGACCCGGCGCCGACGGGCGTGCCCACCCGCCGGCACCTGCGTCGGGTGCTGGGCCGGGTCGGGCTGATCCAGATGGACTCGGTCAACGTGCTGCAACGCGCGCACTACCTGCCGCTCTACAGCCGGCTCGGGCCCTACCCGACCACCCTGCTCGACCAGGCCGCCTACCGACGCCCACGCGAGCTGTTCGAATACTGGGGCCACGAGGCGTCGCTGGTGCCGGTGGAGCTGCACCCGATGCTGCGCTGGCGGATGGCCCGCGCGCACAGCGAATCCTGGGGCGGCATGCGACGGATCGCCCAGGAGCAGCCGGAGCTGGTCGCCTGGGTTCGGGACGAGGTGGCCGCCCGAGGCCCGCTGACCGCCGCCGAGATCGAGCACGACGCGCCCCGGGAGACCGGCAACTGGGGGTGGAACTGGTCGGCGGTCAAGCGGGCGTTGGAGTTCCTGTTCTGGGCCGGGGAGGTGACCGCCGCCGAGCGCAGCACCTCCTTCGCCCGCCGCTACGACCTGCCCGAGCGGGTGTTGCCCCCAGCGGTGCTGGCCACGCCCACCCCGAGCGACGCCGAGGCGTACCGCACGCTGGTGGCCCTCGCCGCGCGCTCGCTCGGGGTGGCCGCCGAGCCGGAGCTGCGCGACTACTTCCGGTTGCCGCTGGCCGGCGCCCGGCAGGCCGTCGCGGAGCTGGCCGAGGCCGGTGAGCTGGTGCCGGTCACCGTGGCGGGCTGGCGACAGCCGGCCTGGCTGCACACGTCCGCCCGGCTGCCCCGCTGGGTGCGGGGCAACACACTGGTCAGCCCCTTCGACCCGCTGATCTGGGAACGTGCCCGCACCGAGCGGCTGTTCGACTTCAGCTACCGGATCGAGATCTACGTCCCGGCGCCACAACGGGTCTACGGCTACTACGTGTTGCCGTTCCTCCAGGGCGACCGGTTCACCGCCCGGGTCGATCTGAAGGCCGATCGCAAGGCCGGGGTGCTGCTGGTGCCGGCAGCCTGGCTCGAACCCGGCGCAGACCCGGGGGAGACCGCGGTGGCGCTCGCCGCCGAGCTGTACCGGCTCGCCGGCTGGCTCGGCCTGGACGCGGTCGCACCGCCGACAGTTGGCGACCTGGCCGGTCCACTCAGGGCCGCATTGGCCGGCGTGTCCGGTGTACCGTGAGCGTGTGACGAGCGTTCCCGGACCGGTCAACCAGCCGCAGCCCGCCCCCGGCGCGGTCCACACGGCGCCGCCCGACGGGTTCGGTCCCGACGGGTTCGGTACCGGTGGCGCGAGTCCCCACGGGTTCGATCCCCACGGTTTCGGTCCCGGCGGCTCGGGTCCGGAGGGTTGGCCGACGACCCCGCCCGCTGGCTACGCGGCGCCGGAGCCGGATCGGCTGACCCGCTTCGTGCTGCGACTCTACGAACGTTCCCCGCGCTGGGCGGTGCCGCTGGCCGCGCTCGGCTGCGTCGGCATCGGCATGAGCTACGCCATGCTCAGCAACCCGACCCACGCCGACCCGGATGCCGCGCCCACCTGTCTGCTCAAGTTGACCACCGGGCTGGACTGCCCGGGCTGTGGCGGCACCCGCGCACTCTGGTACGTGCTGCATGGCGACCTGCCGGCCGCCGCCCGGCACCACTTCCTGTTCATCTTCGCGCTGCCGTTCCTCGCGTACCTCTTCGTGGCCTGGGCGGGAAGCCAGGCGTTCGGTTGGCGAATGCCCGAGCTGCGGATCAGCTCGAAGGCCATCGGCGGTTTCCTGGCCGCGTGGCTGGCCTTCTCGGTGCTCCGCAACCTGCCCTGGGCGCCGTTCACCTCGCTCTACGTCTGACCTGCCGCCGCCCGACCTGCCGCTGCCGGACGCGGTCGCCGGCCTGATCGCGTTGGGGCCGGCCGCCATCGCTCAATCTGCCGTCGTCGGCCGCGCCGGTGCCCGAAGCGCCGGTGCGCGGATACGGGGCTCGGCCGGGATGCACTGTTCGGGCGTCCTTTGGAGCTGATTCGTTTACGACATCACGGGTCTCCTCCGGTGCCCACCACCCATGATCGACTCGGGTATCCGGGAAACCGGGCCATCCACCCGACCCGGATGCCCCGACTTTCAGGAACCCGAGTCGATCACCCTCTGGGCAGCGGCGCACCCGCGTCCGCCGCGCACAGCGGCCGACGCAGCTCGCCCCAACATCGTGCTCGATCCTGGATGTAGTGGCGTCGAGCGCGGCGGATGCCACTACATCCATGGTTTTGCGCGATCTTGCGGACGGAAGCGGCTGCCGGGCCGCTCGGGCCGCTCGGCTCGTTCGGGTCGCCTGAGCGCCTGAGCGGCGCTCGGGCCTCGGGCCTCGGGCCTCGGGCCTCGGGCCTCGGGCCTCGGGCCTCGGGCCTCGGGCCTCGGCCTGGGCGACCCATCCGCCGGGGCTGATGTCGTCAACGATTCAGCTCCAAAGGACGCTGATGGAACTGTCCGTCCCCGGCCTCGACAACGATGCCTGGACCCTGGATCCCGGCCCGGCCCGGCCCGGCCCGGCCCGGCCCGGACCCGCGTGGCCCGGCCCGGACCCGCCCGCGCCTGGGCGTCCTCGGCTCCGCCGCTGGCTGAGTGATCGACATTGCACGGGGCGTGCCTGAGTTGGGCCGGGCGGCACCCCACCACTAAAGTCCCAGGAATGCCGGACATGGTGCAGCCCCAGGTCAAGTTGATCGCGTGGACCCAATTCGCGGCCCCGGACGACGTGCCGTGGTCGACCGACGCGGAGGGTGGCCAGGCGCTCGCCGAATTCGCCGGCCGGGCCTGCTACCAGTCGTGGAAGAAGCCGAACCCGGTGACCGCCACCAACGCCGGTTACCTGGCGCACATCCTCGAAGTGGGCCACCTTAGCGTGCTGGAGCACGGTTCGGTCACCTTCTACTTCACCGGGGTGTCCCGTTCCTTCACCCACGAGTTGATCCGGCACCGACACTTCTCGTACTCCCAGCTGTCCCAGCGCTACGTCCCGGAGCGGGACGCGGCCATGGTCGAGCCGGCCGTCATCGCCGACGACCCGGAGCTGCACAAGAAGTTCGTGGAAGCCGCCGAGGCGAGCGTTCGGGCGTACACCGAGTTGCTGGAGGGCCTCGAGCAGCGTTTCTCCGACGAGCCGAACCCGACGCTGCGCCGCAAGCAGGCCCGGCAGGCGGCCCGGGCGGTGCTGCCCAACGCCACCGAGACCCGGATCGTGGTCTCCGGCAACTACCGGGCCTGGCGGCACTTCGTCGCGATGCGGGCCACTGAGCACGCCGATGTGGAGATCCGTGAGCTGGCCGTGGAGTGCCTTCGGCAGCTCCAGGGCGTCGCTCCGAACGTGTTCGCCGACTTCGTGATCTCCACGCTGCCGGACGGCACCGAAGTGGCGGCCAGCCCGCACGAGGCGTCCTGAGCCCTTCCCCGGCGGGCCCCGGCTGGTCGTCCGCTAGGTTGGAGGGTATGACGCACGACCACCTCGACGCCGCGGCCCGACCGGCGTCCCGCCCCTTCGGCCGGCTGCTCACAGCCATGGCGACCCCGTTCGCCCCCGACGGTTCCCTCGATCTCGACGGCGCCGCCCGGCTGGCGAGCCACCTGGTTGACGAGCAGGGCAACGACGCGTTGGTGGTCAACGGCACCACCGGCGAGTCGCCGACCACCACCGACGCGGAGAAGGAACAGCTGATCCGGGCCGTGGTGGAGGCCGTCGGTGACCGCGCCAAGGTGGTCGCGGGCGTCGGCACCAACGACACCCGGCACACCATCGAGCTGGCCGCCGCCGCCGAGAAGGCGGGCGCGCACGGCCTGTTGGTGGTCACCCCGTACTACAGCAAGCCGCCGCAGAGCGGCTTGCTGCGACACTTCACCGCGGTGGCCGACGCCACCGGCCTGCCGGTGATGCTGTACGACATTCCGCACCGCTCCGGCGTGCCGATCGACACCGAGACGTTGGTCCGGCTCGCCGAACACGGCCGGATCGTCGCGGTCAAGGACGCCAAGACCGACCTGACCGCCACCAGCTGGGTCACCAGCCGGACCACCCTCGCCTTCTACTGCGGCGAGGACGCCCTCACCCTGCCGGCGCTGGCCGTCGGATCCGTGGGCGTGGTCGGTACCTCGACGCACTTCACCGGGGCGCTGACCGCACAGATGATCGAGGCGTTCGACGCGGGGGACATGCCGACCGCGCTGGCCCTGCACCGGCGGCTGCTGCCGCTGTTCACCGGCATCTTCCGTACCCAGGGCACCATCCTGGTGAAGGCGGGCCTGGCGTCGCTGGGTCTGCCGGCCGGCCCGGTGCGACCCCCGCTCGTGGACGCCACCGACGACGAGATCGCCCAGCTGCGCGCGGACTTCGCGGCAGCGGGCCTGGAGCTGCCCGAATGAACGAACGACACGATGGACGTCGAGTAACGGCGTCGCAGAATGAGGTGGACGCGTGACCGAGGCGCACATCGAGGCGGAACTACCCCCGCCGCTGCCGGAAGGCGGCCTGCGGATCATCCCGCTCGGCGGGCTCGGCGCCATCGGTCGGAACATGACCGTCTTCGAGTACGACGGCAAGTTGCTGATCGTCGACTGCGGGGTTCTGTTCCCCGACGTCGAGCAGCCGGGTGTGGACCTGATCCTGCCCGACTTCGGCCCGATCCTGGACCGGCTGGCGGACGTCCAGGCGATCGTGCTGACGCACGGTCACGAGGACCACATCGGCGCGGTGCCGTACCTGCTCGCCCACAAGCCCGACATCCCGCTGGTCGGCTCACAGTTCACCCTCGCCCTGGTCGAGGCCAAGTTGGCCGAGCGGCGGATCCAGCCGTACACGCTGACCGTGCGGGAGGGCGGCCGTGAGCGGCTCGGCCCGTTCGAGTGTGAGTTCTTCGCGGTCAACCACTCGATCCCGGACGCCCTCGCGGTGGCCATCCGTACCCCCGCCGGCCTGGTGCTGCACACCGGCGACTTCAAGATGGACCAGCTCCCGCTGGACGGTCGGATCACCGACCTGGCCGGCTTCGCCCGGCTCGGCGCCGAAGGCGTCGACCTGCTGCTGTCCGACTCCACCAACGCGGAGATCCCCGGCTTCGTCACCCCGGAGCGGGAGATCGGGCCGGTGCTCGACTCGATCTTCGCGAAGGCCAAGGGTCGCATCATCGTGGCGTCGTTCGCCTCGCACGTGCACCGCGTGCAGCAGGTCTTCGACTCCGCCGCCGAGCACGGCCGTAAGGTCGCGCTGATCGGCCGGTCCATGGTCCGCAACATGGGCATCGCCCGGGACCTCGGCCTGCTCAACATCCCGGCCGGCCTGGTCATCAGCATCGACGAGGCGACCACTCTGCCGCCGGACGAGATCGTGCTGATGTCCACCGGTTCCCAGGGTGAGCCGATGAGCGCGCTGGGCCGGATGGCCAGCGGCGACCACCGGCACATCACCATCGCCCCCGGCGACACCGTCGTGCTGGCCTCCTCACTGGTGCCCGGCAACGAGACCTCGGTCTACCGGGTGATCAACCGGCTCGCCCGGGCCGGCGCGGTGGTCGTGCACAAGGACGTGGCCAAGGTGCACGTCTCCGGGCACGCCCCCGCCGGGGAGCTGCTCTACCTGCTCAACGTGGTCCGGCCCAGCAACCTGATGCCGGTACACGGCGAGTGGCGTCACCTGCGCGCCCACGCCCGACTCGGCATCGAGTCCGGGGTCGCCGCCGACCGGGTGGTGATCTGCGAGGACGGCGACGTGGTCGACCTGGTCGAGGGCCGCGCCACCCTGGTCGGGCACGTGAAGAGCCGGTACGTCTACGTGGACGGCCTCGCCGTCGGTGACGTCAGCGAGTCGCTGCTCACCGAACGGCGGATCCTCGGTGACGGCGGTTTCATCGCCACCACAGTGGTCGTCGACTCGGTCACCGGCAAGGTGGTCGCCGGCCCGACGCTGTCCGCGAAGGGCTTCTCCGAGGACCCGGAGGCGTTCAACCCGGTGGTCCCGCTGGTCACCGAGGCGCTCAACCGGGCCGCGGCGGAAGGCATCACCGACCCGCACCAGCTCCAGCAGATCGTCCGGCGGACCGTTGGGCGGTGGGTCAACGACAAGTACCGTCGTCGTCCGATGATCGTGCCCACCGTCGTCGAGGTCTGACCGCACGCGTCACGATGCCCGCCCGCACCTCGTGTGCAGGCGGGCATCGCCGTTCCGAAATCAGGGCAGCGCGGCGACCGCCTCGGCGTACGCGACGCCGGTGGCGATGGCGGCGTCCATGAGGATCCGCAGCTGCGCCGGGGCGACCCCGTGCGCCAGGTCGGTGGCCACGTCGCCGGCCAGCACCAACTCGTCGCCGAGGTCGTGCGCGTACGCCTTGGGCAGCAGCCGGTCGTGGTTCCACGCGTTGCAGAAGGCGTACACCTCGGCGCGGCGGGCCGCCGGCAGCCGGCGGTTGGCCATGGCGCGGGCGTGCAGCACCTCACCGCGCTCACCGGCCCGCCGGAACTGGATCACCGCCCCCTCCCAGTGGCCGACCACGGCCCCGCCCTCGTCCACCAGGTACCGGTCGCCGCGCCCGTCCAGGATCGCGGTGATCATGCCGAGGGAGAGCGCGGACAACTCGCGCTCACCCAGCTCGGTCTCAGCGTCGGAGCTGTCGGTGTCGGGCTCGTCGGGATCGTCGGGCCGGTCGTCGGTGGGCAGCGGAACCGCCGCCGCGAGTGGGCGATCGGCCAACCAGGCGGCCATCCGTCCGGAGTGGTGCCCGGTGCCGTTGCGCGCGTCGAAGCTGCCGGCCAACTCGTTGGCCACCCCGAGCAGTAGCGCCCCGAGCGTGGCGACCTCCAACTCGGTGGCCGTTCGCTCGCCGTACGCCGGGCGGGGCATCGTCCGCCCGCCCAGCCCGGCGTCGGCGGCCAACCCGCAGACCAGTGCCCCGGCGGCGGCGAACTCCATGGCGGCGAGATCGTCGGTCGGCCGGTCCAACCGGGGTAGCTGCTCGGCCAGAATGGTCAGCCCGCGTTCCAGGTGCCCGCCCAGCGCGCAGAACCGCAGGTGCGCGGCGAGGTGGGGGAATGCCGCGCGCTCGCGCCCGTGTCGGCGGTACGCCCGCACGTGGGCCGCCGCCGCCCGTGTCGGCTCACCGGTGCGGAGTGCGGGCAGCAGGCCGGCGACCAGGTCCCGCTCGGGTTGGTCGGTGCAGGACTGCGGGTCGCCGTCGGAATCCGTGAGCTCGGTGAGCGCGGCGGCCCACTCGCCCCAGCCAGCCAGCAGTTCGGCGCGCCGGGCCGAGGCGCAGCCCGGGCAGCCGCCGGCCGGGCCGGGTCGTTTTCCGGACCACCGCTCGTACCAGTGCCGCGCGGTGGGCTCGTCGCCCAGGTGATCGGCGATCCGGCAGTGCAGCTCCGCGACGGTCGGTGTGTCCGGGCCGTCCGCGCCGACCCGGTGGGCCAGGTCGTGCAGCAGGGACCGGGTCTGGTCCAGCCCGACCCGGGGGGTGCCGAGCAGCGCCTCCACCGCGTACCGCTGGTAGCGCAGCAGCAGCCCGGTTTCCGTGTCGGTGAGCAGGTCGGGCCGGTGGTCGGCGGCGGCGCGGCAGCGCCGGACCGGCTCGACCAGGCGCCACCGTTCCCCGTGCAGCAGGTACGCCTCGATCAGCGCGAACCGCGCGTCCATCCCGGACCGGACGTCGCCGGCCGCGTCGGCACGCTCGGCGAGCCGTTCCAGGGCCACCTGCCGGGCTGGGCCGTCGGGGAGGTCCCGGGCGTCGGCGAGCGCGGCCTCCAGCGCCGGTACGCGCGCGAGGCGGTCACCGGGACCGGTGGGCGGCGTGCCGGTGCGGCTGCCGGTGAACTCGTCCCGGCCGGTCATGACGGGACCGCCCCGGGCAGTCGACGGACCGCCACGGCCAGCTGGCAGCCGGTGGAGATGCCACAGTCGACCAGTTGGTCGAGCTGGTGTGGGGTCACGCCGCGTTCCAGGTCGGTGATCACCTCGCCGTACACCCGGGCCCGACCGTCGTCGTCGACGTGCACGAACGCCTTCGGCCAGAGCCGGTCGTGGTTCCAGGAGTTGCAGAACGCGTACAGGTCGGGCACCCGTTCGATGCCGAAGGTCGGATCGACCATGGTGCGGATCTGGAGCAGCTCTCCGTCGCCGCCGACGCGGAGGAACCAGATCATGTTGTCGTCGAAGTGGCCCACCAGCTCGCCGTCCAGGGTCAGGCCGACAGACCGGCCGCGGGCAGCGAGCACCGCGGCGACCAGTTCGCCGGTCAGCGGACGCAGTGCGCCAGGGTGCCCGGCCAGCGGATCGTCCGGATCGCCTTCGATTTCCGGCGACGCCATGGGGCATCCCTTCTGAGGCGGATATCACGACCGGCGGTGGGGTTCGTGTTACGACGCGCGGACACGACCCGGAAAAGCGGGGATCTGCCCGGCCCCACCGTTACCGTGACTCTATGGCGGGCCGTACCTCTCAGGCGAGCCGGCGGCGCGGCGCGTCGCCGCGCGGTGGCACCAACAGTCGTGCCCGTCAACCGGCGAAGAAGGCCACCCGGGCGCCGGTCCGACGTCGCACGACGCCGCCGCGGCCCGGCCCGGCGGTCTACGTGGGCCGCGCGGTCGGGGCACTGTGGATGGGGCTGGCGCACGGGATGGGCTGGGCCGTGCGCGCTGCCGGCCGGCAGGCCGCCTCGGCCCGTGACCTCGACCCGGAGCACCGCCGCGACGGTGCCGGGCTGCTCATGTTCGGGCTCGCCCTGCTCTCCGCCGTGGCGCTCTGGCTGTCCGGAGCGGGGCCGGTGGGCGCTCGACTGGCCGACACGATCCGGCTGTTCCTGGGCGCGATCTCGGTGGTCGTACCGGTGCTGTTGATGATCGGCGCGTGGCGACTGATGCGTCAGCCGGCGGATCCGGAGCACCGGGGCCGCGGGCTGATCGGCTGGGGTTCGCTGCTGGTGTCGACCGCCGCGCTGCTCCAGATCGGCCAGGACCCGGCCGACCCGCTGGAGCGTGACTTCGCCGGCGGTCTGGTCGGCGCGGGCGTCGGCGGGCTGCTGGAGCGGGCGGTGACCGCCTGGGTGGCGGTGCCGCTGCTCATCCTGCTGCTGCTCTTCGGCCTGCTCGTGGTGACCGCGACGCCGATCAACAAGATCCCGGAGCGGCTGGGCCTGCTCGCCGGTGGGCTGGTCGGCGCACCGGAGGCGGACGAGGAGGCGGACGAGGTGGCCGCCAAGCCGGCGCGCAAGCGACCGGCGAAGCGGATGCCCGCGCCACTGGACCCGGACGACTTCGAGGACCTGGACGGCGCGGACCTCCAGGAGACCATGGTGCTGCCGCGCAAGTCTCCGGCGAAGGTGCCGGCGAGCCGCAAGCCGCAGGCCGAGCCGCCGGAGCACTCGCCCGCCCCGACCCGGGCCGAGCAGCTCGCGTTGACCGGGCTGTCCGGGGACTACACCCTGCCGCCGGCCAACATGCTGAGTGCCGGTGCCGCCGCGAAGACCCGCAGCAAGGCCAACGACGAGGTGATCGCCGCGCTGACCGGCGTGTTCGACCAGTTCGATGTGGACGCCGCGGTCACCGGCTTCACCCGTGGCCCGACCGTCACCCGTTACGAGGTGGAGCTGGGGCACGGCGTCAAGGTCGAGCGGATCACCCAGCTGTCCCGCAACATCGCGTACGCGGTGAAGTCGCCGGACGTGCGGATTCTCAGTCCGATCCCGGGCAAGAGCGCCGTCGGCGTGGAGATCCCGAACACCGACCCGGAGAACGTCGCCCTCGGCGACGTGCTGCGTTCGCGGGCGGCGACCAGCGATCACCACCCGATGGTCGTGGCGCTCGGCAAGGACATCGAGGGCGGCTACGTGGTGGCCAACCTCGCCAAGATGCCGCACATCCTGATTGCCGGCGCCACCGGTGCGGGCAAGTCGAGCTGCCTCAACACCCTGCTGGTGTCCATCCTCACCCGGGCCACCCCGGACGAGGTGCGACTGCTGCTGATCGACCCGAAGCGGGTCGAGATGACCGGCTACGAGGGCATCCCACACCTGGTCACCCCGATCGTGACAAACGCGAAGAAGGCGGCCGACTCGCTGGACTGGGTGGTCCGCGAGATGGACATGCGCTACGACGACCTCGCCGCCAACGGCGTCCGGCACATCGACGACTTCAACCGCAAGGTTCGCAACGGCGAGATCAAGGCTCCGCCGGGCAGCGAACGCGAGATGCGTCCGTACCCGTATCTGTTGGTGATCGTGGACGAGCTGGCCGACCTGATGATGGTCGCGCCGCGCGACGTGGAGGACTCGGTCGTCCGGATCACCCAGCTGGCCCGGGCCGCCGGCATCCACCTGGTGCTGGCCACCCAGCGTCCCTCGGTCGATGTGGTGACCGGTCTGATCAAGGCGAACGTGCCGTCCCGGCTGGCGTTCGCCACGTCCTCCCTCGCGGACTCCCGGGTCATCCTCGACCAGCCGGGCGCGGAGAAGCTGCTCGGCCGCGGTGACGGGCTCTTCCTGCCGATGGGCGCCTCCAAGCCGGTCCGCATCCAGGGCGCCTGGGTGACCGAGCGCGAGATCGCCGATGTGGTGAAGTTCTGCAAGGACCAGCGCGAGCCGGAGTTCCGCAAGGACGTGCTGGCCCCGGCGCAGGAGACCAAGAAGAAGCCCGACGAGGACATCGGCGACGACCTGGACCTGTTGGTGCAGGCGGTGGAGCTGGTGGTCACCTCGCAGTTCGGCTCGACCTCGATGCTCCAGCGCAAGCTGCGGGTCGGTTTCGCCAAGGCGGGCCGCCTGATGGACCTGATGGAGACCCGGGGTGTGGTCGGGCCGTCCGAGGGGTCGAAGGCGCGCGACGTGCTGGTCAAGCCGGACGAGCTGGAAGACGTCCTGGCGGGCCTGCGCGGCGACGGGAACTGACCGGCGGCCGACCCCGGACGCACGACGGGCCCGCCGGAATCCGGCGGGCCCGTGACGTGGGGGAGTGGTCAGTTGCTGATCAGCGCGGAGAAGATCACGATGCTGATGATCGCGGCGACGACGCTGGCCGCGGCGGCGTACCAGCCCAGCGGCTTGTCGCCGAGCACCGCGCCGACGACGCCGGCGATGACGCCGAGCACGCCGAAGATGATCGGGTTGAGCAGCAGGGCCAGGACAGCGAAGACGAAGCCCACGATGGTGAGGATGCGGGCGGCGTTGCTGCGGGGACGGGCGGTGCTCGGCATGTCGGCCATGTCTTCCTCCGGGTGAGAGCCTGTCGTGACGAATCGATCACTACCCACTGTGGGCGCTGGTCACGCCTGTCGGCGGGGCACCTCAGTGGAAGATCTTCAACCCGATCACGCCCGCGACCACCAGCAGGAGGCAGAGGATTCGGGGCAGGCTCGCCGACTCGCCGAGCGCCAGCATCCCGACCAGCGCGGTGCCGACCGCGCCGATGCCGACCCAGACCGCGTAGCCGGTGCCGACGGGGATGTCCCGCAGCGCGTACGACAGCCCGGCCATGCTCAGCAGCAGGGTCACCGCGAACACCACGGACGGGATCAGCCGGCTGAAACCGGCGCTGCGGTCCAGGGCGATCGCCCAGGCCGTCTCCAGCAGTCCTGAGATCACCAGTACGAGCCAGGCCATCGTTCACCTCACCGGAAGCGCCCGGGGCTGCCGCGCCGGGACGAGTCGAGTCTGCACGTCACGCGGGGCGTCTTGGCCTGACCGGGTACGCCCACCACTCGTCCGGAGTGGCCACGTGTATCCGGCCACCGGTGCCGACGCTAGCACCGACCCCGGCGGCGCGGCGGTGACCACCGCCACGGCCGGTTGACCTCTACCTGACTTCAACTTGCAGTATTGCCACTATGACCATGCTCTACGCCGACCCCGAGGTCGCCGCCGCGCTGGACGCCGCCACCACGGTCGACGCCATGCGCGCTGCGGTCCTGGCCGCGTACGAGGGACGCCTGATCGCGCCGCCCCGGGCAGCCGCGCCGCTGAGCGGCGGGCGGATGGTGCTCACCGCCGGGCACCTGGTCGGCGAGTGGTACGGCTTCCGCTCCTACGACACCTTCGGTCACCCGCAGGGCGAGCAGCTGGTGGTGCTGCACGACGCCCGGACCGGGGCGGTCCGGGCGGTCGCCGTCGGCGAGGAGCTGGGCTCCCGTCGTACCGGAGGGTTGGGGGGCCTCGCGGTCGACGCGCTGGCCCGTCCCGATGCCGCCACCCTCGGGGTGATCGGCTCCGGCCGGCAGGCGTGGACCCAGGTCTGGGCCGCCGCCGCGGTCCGCCCGTTGCGCGAGGTGGTGGTGCACAGTCGGTCCGCCGCTCGCCGGGAGGCCCTCGCCGCCCGGGTCCGTGGCGAACTGGGCGTGCCGGCCCGCGCGGTGGCCGACCCGGCCTCGGCCGTCGCCGGGCGGGACCTGGTGGTGCTGGCGACCACCAGCCCCACCCCGGTGCTCCGCGCCGCCGACCTCAGCCCCGGCACGCACGTCAACGCGGTCGGCTTCAAGCAGCGCGGCCGCAGCGAGTTCGGCACCGACCTGCTGGACACCGCCGACCTGCTGGTCACCGACTCGCCGGCCCAGGCGGCGGACTACCAGCCACCGATGCTCGCGGCCACACCCCCGTACGCCGGCGGGTTGCGCGACCTGGGCGGCATCCTGGCCGGCGCGGTCCCCGGCCGGACCACCGCGGACCAGATCTCCGTCTTCTGCTCCACCGGCCTGGCCGGCACCGAGGTGTTCCTGCTCGACGCGCTGACCCGGGTTGGCGCCGAGGCGCGCTGATCGGAATGACGTTCGCCTCCGTGTCGACGGTCTCCGCAGCCCGCGTGCGTGGGCTTACCCGGCCGGCCCGGTACCCTCGGATGGTGTCTGCCACCTCTCCTTCTCCCGCTGACCACGCCGAGGGCCGTCGCGTCGCCCTGCTGACCCTGGGCTGTGCCCGCAACGAGGTCGACTCGGAGGAGCTGGCCGCCCGCCTGCACGCCGACGGCTGGCAGGTGACCACCGACGGCGAGGGCGCCGACGTGGTGGTCGTCAACACCTGCGGTTTCGTGGAGAAGGCCAAGCAGGACTCGATCCAGACCCTGCTCGCCGCCGCCGGAACGGGCGCCAAGGTGGTCGCCGCGGGCTGCATGGCCGAGCGGTACGGCCGGGAGTTGGCCGACAGCCTCCCCGAGGCCCAGGCGGTGCTGAGCTTCGACGACTACCCCGACATCGCCGCCCGGCTGAACGCCGTCGTCGCCGGCGAGCAGATCACCGCGCACACCCCACGGGACCGGCGCGAGCTGCTGCCGCTGACCCCGGTGCAGCGCCGCGACAGCACTGTGTCGCTGCCCGGCCACGGCACCGTGACCCGCACCGTCGTCGACACCGACGAGCACACCCCGGCACACCTGCGCCAGGTGCTGCGCCGGCGGCTCGACACCGGTCCGGTGGCCTCGCTGAAGCTGGCCAGCGGCTGCGACCGCCGCTGCGCGTTCTGCGCCATCCCGGCCTTCCGGGGGGCCTTCGTCTCACGTACGCCGGACGAGCTGCTCGCCGAGGCGGAGTGGTTGGCCAAGACCGGCGTACGGGAGCTGGTGCTGGTCAGCGAGAACTCCACCTCGTACGGCAAGGACCTGGGTGACCCGCGCGCCCTGGAGAAGCTGCTGCCGCAGCTCGCCGCGGTGACCGGCATCGTCCGGGTGCGGGCGAGCTACCTGCAGCCGGCCGAGACCCGGCCCGGGCTGGTCGAGGCGATCGCCACCACCCCGGGCGTGGCACCGTACTTCGACCTGTCGTTCCAGCACTCCAGCGAGCCGGTGCTGCGCCGGATGCGGCGTTTCGGCTCCACCGACCGGTTCCTGGAGCTGCTGGCCAGCGCCCGCGCCCTGGCCCCGGAGGCCGGCGCCCGGAGCAACTTCATCGTCGGTTTCCCCGGCGAGACCCGCGCCGACGTCGACGAGCTGGTCCGGTTCCTGACCGAGGCCCGGCTCGACGCGATCGGCATGTTCGACTACAGCGACGAGGACGGCACCGAGGCCGCCGGCCTGCCCGGCAAGGTCTCCGCCGCGACGATCAAGCGGCGCTACGACCGGCTCAGCGCCCTCGCCGACGAGCTCTGCTCCCAGCGGGCCGAGGACCGGCTCGGCTCGACCGTCGAGGTGCTTGTCGACTCGATCGAGGACGGCGTGGTGGAGGGCCGGGCAGCGCACCAGGCGCCCGAGGTGGATGGCTCCACCACCCTCGTCGCCCCGGTCGAGGGTGGCGTCGATCTGGCCGCGCTGCGTCCGGGCGATCTGGTACGCGCAACGGTGACCGGCACCGAAGGGGTGGACCTGCTCGCTGTGCCGGATGAGATGATCTCGGCTTCGCCCGGCGCGGCACGGTGACGGCGGGCCCGAGCGGAGCGGGGGACCCAGGTGGTGCGGTGCCGGGAACGCCACGGCGGCCCGAGCGGAGTGCTGCGGTGACCGGGGCGACGGAGTCGACGCCGGGCCGGGTGGTGGCCGTGGTGCCCGTCGTCAACGCGGCCAACGCGCTGACCGCCCTGCGGCTGGTGCTGGTTCCGGTCTTCGGCGCCTCGGTGATCGTGTCGGGGATGACCCACGCCGGTTGGCGGATGGCGGCCTGCCTGATCTTCGCGGTGGCCTCCGCGACCGACCTGGTGGACGGCTGGATCGCCCGCCGGTTCGGGCTGGTCACCTCGGTCGGCAAGGTGGCCGACCCGATCGCCGACAAGGCGCTCACCGGCGCGGCGCTGGTGCTGCTCTCCTGGTACGACCAACTGCCCTGGTGGGTGACCGCGCTGATCCTCGTCCGCGAGCTGGGCATCACCGGGCTGCGGTTCTGGGTGATCCGGCACGGCGTGATCGCCGCCAGCCGAGGCGGCAAGGTCAAGACGGCGCTCCAGATCCTGGCCATCGCCTGGTACCTCTGGCCGATGCCGGCCTCGCTCGCCACCGTCGGCCCCTGGATCATGGCCGCCGCCGTCCTGGTCACCGTCGCCACCGGCTTCGACTACATAGCCCAAGCCCTACGCCTCCGCCGCCCCCGCTAACCCCGCACCCCCACCCCGCCCCCCACCCCCACCCCACCCCCGGGCCTCCCGGCCCGGGGCCGCGCCCCCGTTGATCATGAAGTTATTGCCCTCCGGGGCGGCGTGTCGTGACGCTAACTTCATGATCAACGCGATTGGGTCGGGGGTTGGGGGCAGTTGGGTTGGGGATCGGTGGGTGGGGAAGGACTGGTTTGTGCGGCGGGGGCGAGGGACGGGGTGGCGGTGGACGGGGCGGACGGTGCTCGGGTGGGTGGTGCTGGGGTGAGTGGTGCTGGGGTGACTGGTGGTGAGGTGGACGGTGCCGAGGTGGGCAGTGCGGCGGCGGGGGTCGTGCACCGGCTGGCCGAGCGACACGAGACCCTGGCCACCGTCGAATCGCTCACCGGCGGGTCACTGGCCGCTTCGATCGTGAACATCGCCGGGGTCAGCGGCATCTACCGAGGTGGCCTCGTGGTCTACGCCACCGAGTTGAAGGCGACCCTGGCTGGCGTACCCGCTGACCTGCTGTCCGAGCGGGGGCCGGTGGACCCGGAGGTGGCGGCGGCGCTCGCCGAGGGTGGCCGGCAGCGGTGCGGCGCGGACTGGGGGCTGGCCACCACCGGGGTCGCCGGCCCCGAGCCGCAGGACGGGAAGCCCGTGGGCCTGGTCTACGTCGCGGTCGCCGGACCGAACGGCGGTGAGGTCCGCCAGCTCGACCTGGGCGGCGGACGGGACCACGTCCGCGCGACGGCGGTGGTCGAGGCGCTGCGGCTGCTCGCCGAGCGACTGGTCGCCGCGACACCGTGAACACCAAGGTCAGAACCACGCAGGCCGGCACCACGCAGGCCGGCACCACGCAGGCCGGCACCACGCAGGCCGGCACCACGCAGGCCGGCACCACGCAGGCCGGCACCACGCAGGCCGGCACCACGCAGGCCGGCACCACGCAGGCCGGGACCAGGGAAGGGGCCGGGAGTGGCGGCCGGGACCCGAGGCCGGAAGTGCGGCCGGGGCCGTCCGGAACGGGGCGGAAACGGGCGGCGGCGCGCCCGGGAGGCCCGTCCCGACGAACCGACGGGCGGGGCGGGATGTCGCCCGGGCTCGCAACGGGTACGGTTGCGGGAAGGCTCCGACGTTCGGGGTCGGCGCGGCCCGCCGCGACCGGCTGCCCAGCGCCGGGCGCGAGGTATCCCTCAGGGGGAGGTGCGATGATCCTGCTACGCCGGGTGATCGGTGACGCACTGCGAGCGCGCCGGCAGGGGCAGCAGCGCACGCTGCGTGAGGTCTCCACCGCCGCCAACGTCAGCCTCGGCTACCTCTCCGAGATCGAGCGGGGGCACAAGGAGCCGTCGAGCGAGCTGCTCGCCGCGATCTGTGACGCCCTCGGGGCCCGCCTGTCCGAGTTGCTGCTGGAGGTGAGCGACACCGTGGCGCTCGCCGAGCAGATGCCCGGGGTGCTCGTCTCGATGCAGGACGAGCCGGCCGACGCCGCAGCCAAGAGCACCAACCGGGGTGTCCGTCAGGTCACCTCCGACGGCAAGGTCGCCGTGTCGGTCCGTCAGGACTCGCCGCTCAAGGCCACGCTGCGCAGCACCCGGGTCCGCCCCACCGAGCGCGACCGGGACGTGGTCTGCGCCGCCTGAGTCGCCCGTCGGGTTGACCATGGGCGGGCTGGCCCCGGCCGCGTAGGGTTGCTCGCAGGAGCCGCCGGTGCTGTCGACCGCCCGGTACGGATGCCTCGTTGGCGTTCGGCTGGGACGATGGAGGCCGGCCGGTCACGGGCGGTCGGTTCAGCCGGCCCGGCCGTGGTGGAGCGACGCTACTGAGGGGATACCACGGAGATGGCGAACCCGTTCGTCAAGGGTTGGAACTACCTGATGGCGCTCTTCGGTGCGAAGATCGACGAGCACGCCGATCCCAAGGTGCAGATCCAGCAGGCCATCGAGGATGCCCAGCGGCAGCACCAGGCGCTGGTTCAGCAGGCGGCCGCGGTGATCGGCAACCAGCGTCAGCTGGAGATGAAGCTGTCCCGGCAGATGTCCGAGGTCGAGCGGTTGCAGGGCAACGCCCGGCAGGCCCTGGTGCTGTCCGACCAGGCCCGGGCCAAGGGCGACGAGGCCGAGGCGGTGCGGTTCGAGCAGTCCGCGCAGACGCTGGCCAGCCAGCTCGTCTCCGCCGAGCAGGCCACCGAGGACCTGAAGACCCTGCACGACCAGGCGTTGGGTGCAGCCGCCCAGGCCCGCCGAGCGGTCGAGAACAACTCGATGATCCTCCAACAGAAGCTCGCCGAGCGCACCAAGCTGCTCAGCCAGCTGGAGCAGGCCAAGATGCAGGAGACCGTGGCCCGCTCGCTGGAGTCGATGTCGTCGCTGACCGCGCCCACCAACACCCCGTCGTTGGACGAGGTGCGCGACCGCATTGAACGGCGGTACGCCAACGCGATGGGTCGCGCCGAACTGGCCGGCAACTCCGTCGAGGGCCGTATGTTGGAAATTCAGAAGGCCACTATCGACTCGGCCGGCTCGGCCCGGTTGGAGCAGATCCGGTCCAGCATGGCGGGGGAGCAGCTCGGCGGCGGTGCTGCCCAGCGTCCGGCCGTGCCGCAGGCCGAGAAGACCGGCCCGGCCAACGACCCGACGGCCGCCGCCCGACTGGACGAGTTGCGCGCCAGCATGGCTCGCGAGCGGGGCACCGGCGACCCGACCGCCGCCGGCTGAACGACCGGACCGAGGAGTTCACTGTGGCAGACGAGCGGACACGGTACTTCCGGAGGCTGGGTCGGCTTCAGCGGTCGGCCCGGCGGTGGAGTGTGCTGGCCGGTGGGCTCGGCGGCGCGGCGGCGGTGCTGACTCCGTACGCCGGCCTTGGTCTGCCCGACGCGGCCTGGGCCGGCGCCGCAGGCAGTGCGGTGGCGCTCGCCGCCTGGCGGTGGATCGACGTGCGTGCCCTGGCCGCCCAGCCGGCGCCCCCCGCGCTCGACCCGGCCGAGGCGGCGGCCCGGTCACGGGCCCGGTTGATCGCCGCCGTCGAGCGGCTGCCGGTCGGCCCTGGCGTGCTGGCCGAGGTGCGCCGGGTCCGTTCCCGGATCGCGCTGCGTGGCACCAGCGCAGGGGAGCAGTGGGCCCGACTGGACCGGGCGGCGCTCACCCTGGCCGGGATGGCCCCCCGACTCACCGGGCTGGCCGAGCCGGCGGTGCTGGAGGCCGCTGCCGCCGACCGCTCACTGCGCGACCTGGCCGCACGGGTGGCCAGCGTCGAACGCGCGCTGCGGCTGGCCCCGGCCGACGCTCGGCCGCCGCTGGCCGAGGCGCATGCCGCGCTGACCGCCCAACTGGAGGGCGGGGTGGCGGCGTACGAACGGTTGGTGGTCGCCGCCGCCGGCTACCTGGCCGAGGACGCCCGACCGGAGACCGCCCACCCCGCCGCCGACCGGCTCACCGAGGCGACCGACCTGCTGCACGGGGTCGCCGGGGCCCTCGCCGAGCTGCGGGCCGTCGGCACCCCGCTGCGCACGCCGACCCGCTGACGGCGGACCCGCGCCGAAGCCACGCGCCGACAGCGCACCCGCGCCGAAGCCACGCGCCGACAGCGCACCCGCGCCGAAGCCACGCGCCGACAGCCCATCCGCGCGGAGACCGCGCGGCCGGTCACTGTGGTGTCGTCACCAGGACCGGCCCGGTGTACGGCGAGGTGCCCACGACGTTGAACGACCGGATCCGGTAGTGGTAGGTCACGCCCCGCGCCAGCCCCGTGTTGGTGAAGCCGCGGTCGGTCACCGTGAAGGTGGCCAGTTCCTGGTCGAAGGCCGGGTCGAGGGCCCGCTGCACCGTGAACCCGGAACCCGGGCCGCCGGGTGTGCTCGCCGCCCAGGCCAGGATCACCGTCGCGGTGTCCGGCCCCGGTGCGCTGGCGGTGGCGCTCAGGGTGTTGGGGGTGCCCGGCGCGGGTGGCGAGGTCACCGTGGCGACCGTCGACCACGCCGACGCGGCGCCCAGGTAGGTGGTCCGCACCCGGTAGTAGTACGTGGTGTCCGGCGCGACGGTCGGGTCCAGGTGGTTGTCGCCGACCCGGATCGCCGTGGTGCCCGGGCCACTGGTGAACGTCGGGTTGGTGGCCCGTTGCACGTCGATGCCGGTGGCGAACGAACGGTTCGTCCAGCGCAACGCCACGCGCAGCGGCGCGGCCGGCGGGAGCGTCGCGACCAGTCCGCTCGGCGCGGCCAGGTGCACCGAGGCGGGCACGCCGTTCGACCAGGACGAGTAGCTGACCGCGTTCTCCGCCCGGATCCGGTAGTGGTAGGTCACCCCGGGGGTGACTGTCGCGTCGGTGTAGCGGGTGGCGGCGGCCGCGACGGTGATCGTGGTGACGTCGCCGCCGAAGGTCGCGTCGGTGGCCCGTTGCAGCAGGTGGCTGGTGGCGGGCGGTCGCCCGCCGTTGCTGGTCCACGCCAGCGCGATCGCGGGTAGCGCGGTGGCCGAGCCGGGCACCGGTGTGGCGGTCAGCCCGGTCGGTGCCTTCGGCGTCACCCGCAGCACCAGCGGTCGGGTCATCCCGCCGTCGCGGTGGCCGGCGAGCTGGCTGTGCCAGCGGTACTCCCAGCCCAGGTTGACCAACTGGTTCACCACTGTGGCGGGTCGCCCGTCGGCCGGGCTGACCGGCGTCGACCCGGTTCGCGCTCCGCCCGGGCGACACGGGTCGAGCAGCCGGACGCTGTCACCCAGCTTGAACGGCAGCGCCGGCGCGACCGGGCGCAACGCCACCACCACGTCCTCCCGGGGGTTGACCCGGATGATCCCCTTCCAGCCCAGCTCCGTGCCGTGCGGGAGTCGCAGCGTGCCGTCCCAGCCAACCCGGTTGATCACCTGCACGTCGCAGCCGCCGATGTGCAACGGCTCGGTCTGCCGGACGTTGCCGCTGATCCTCCAGAGCTGGGTGCCGTCGGTGGGTGCGCCCACCGGTACGGCGGGGTCGGTGGCGAAGAGCACCTCGGTGACCGGGTCGGTGGCACCGAGCGGCAGCGTCGTCGGGTTCAGCGGCCCGGCGTGCGGGTGCCCGACGCCGAGCCGGCCCGCCAGCCGGCCGTGCTCCGGTTCGAAGATCTGCTGTGCGGCCTTGACCGCGATCGGCACTGTCACCGGGCCGGTGCCGGCCGTCGGCGTGAACGTCACAGTGGTGGCGTGCACCGGCACCGTCGTCTGCGCCGCGGTCCGGGTCCCGAACGCCGGGTCGTACGCCGGCTGCGGGACGATCGGCGGGCGCTGGCTGGCCGCGTACGCCAGGGGTAGCCGTTCGCGCAGCCGGCTCAGGTCGTACGGCGGCGCGGGCGTCCCGCTGACCCGGAACTGGAGCAGGGTGCGGGTGTTCGGGCCGTACCCCGGTTCGGTCGGCGGCGGGCCACCCTCGGCGCCGCGGTCCGGGGCGTCGGTGTGCTGGTCGTAGCGAGGGTCGAAGCCGGGCAGTGGGGCCGGGGCGTCGTTGTACAGGATCAGCGTGCTGCCCGGTGGCACGGCGGAGAAGTCGACGAGCACGTCGGCCCGCTCGCCCGGGGCGAGCAGCAGCGTGTGTCCGTCGACGTTCAGCACTGTCGGGTCGAGCCGGTCGTAGCGGTAGCCGATCGGTCGGTTCGGCAGGACCACCGGCGCCGGCAGGAGGCCGGCCTCGTTGCCGATCTGGATGAACTCCGGGCCGGCGGCGCGCGGGTCCGGCACACCGCCGTCGCGTCCGTCGATCGGCCATCCCGCCGGACGGTCCGCCGCCCGCGCGGCGGGCACCATCGGCACCTCACCGGCGTCGGCGTCGGCGAGCGCGCCGTCGGCTGTCCACATCGGCGCGTCGGAGCGGGCGCGGTAGAGCTGGAGGTTGAGGCTGCGGTCCAGGCAGGCGTTGAGGATCCGGAACCGGTACGCGCGTGGTCGCACCTCCAGGTACGGGTAGGCGACGCCGTTGACGAGCGGGGTGTCGCCGTACGCCTCGGGGACGGCCGACGGGTGCGGTACGCCGGGGTTGAGCGGCGGCTCGTCCGGTGCGTCGACCGGGTCGTGGTACGGGTTCGGCACCCAACCGTCGGCGCGGGCGTCGTCGGGTGCGGAGTTGCGGGACCAGGGGCCGTAGTCCCACCGGCCGGTCGGGTTGCGTCCGCCGGACCGGTGTGGGTTCTGCCGGGGCTGGTAGACGTGCGGGTGCCAGAGGCTGCCCCGGGCGCCCCAGCGTTCCCGGTCCCAGGTCGGGTCCTCGGCGGCGAGTTGGGTGTCGTCCGGAACGAACGTCTTGTCCTCGATGACCAGGGGCACCTGGTCGGCCGGCAGCACCGTGTCGGCGACGAGCTGGTCCTCGGCCGGGTCGGTGAGCAGGTAGAGCGCGAGCTGTCCGCCGTAGACGGTGAGCCGGGCGAGGCCGAGGGTGTTGTCGTGGAACCACAGCAGCCGGCCGCTCTGCTCGTTCGGGAAGTAGAGCGTGGTGGCCCCGGCACCGGGTGCCGGCATGTCCGGCACGTGGGCCAGGCCGGGCCCGGTGGGGTACGGGGTGATCTCCCCGGCCGGGGTGATCCACTGCCCCGGGTTGCCCGCGCTGGTCCAGCCGGTCTGCGCCCCGGCCAGGTGCAGCACTGCCCGGTTCTGCGGGTAGGGCGCCGGCCCGTCCAGTGGGCCGAGGGCGGCGCCCTCGATCGTGTCGTCGACAGGCAGGAACAGCTCACCGGCCCGACCGGTGGGGAGCTGGTTGATGAACTTCACCCGGACCGGTCGACCCCGACGGGCGAGGATCATCGGCCCGAGGTGCCACTGTCGCTCCGGAGGCGCCACAGTGTTGTGTCCGGCGGGGTCGGTGCCCAGGTTGAGCTGCCGGTAGCCGCGCAGCCGGGTGGCCGGCAGGTCCCGGTGCAGCCGCTGGGCGTACTCCTGGAGGCCGATCTCGTAGTAGTCGCAGCCCGGGTAGCTGATGGTGTCCGGCGCTGCCACCGGCAGGTGGCTGCCGAGATCGCCGTGGCCCTGTTGGCCGGGGAGGGGCAGCGGGTCGACGAACTTGCGCAGACCGGTCCCGGCTGCCACCTGCCCGTCGCGGTCTCGCCTCGGGCGAGGGCTGTGGGCGAAGTTCGGCACGGGGCCGAAGTAGCGGGGTACGACGGCCGGGTCCAGGCTCGGCGTCGCAACGGCCTCCTCGGCGGCACGCGCGGCCGGCACGGACGCTGTCCGCCCGTTGGCGCGGGCGTCGGTGTCGCGGGTGGTCCGCTCGAAGAAGGTGGAGCGGAGTCTGCGGAACATCGCCATGACTCTCCCCGGTTCGGGGCGCGAGGTCCGCCACCCCGGCGTGGGGACCTCGGCACTCTGCTGACGGTCGGTGAGCGCTCAACCGCAGCATGCGACTCCGGCGGCCGGTTAGGAATTACCCAATCGTCCGTTTCTGCGATGGGTCTTGTTCGGCGCGGGCCTGGTCAGCCGGATGACGGCGGAACCGGATGCTCGGGCTGGCAGACCGGGCACCAGTAGGTGACCCGCTCGCCCAGCTCCTCCTTGCGGATCGCGGTGCCGCAGCGGCGGCAGGGCTGGGCGCGGCGGCCGTACACGTAGCTGGTCTGCCCCCGGTGCAGCGAGCCGGTGCTGCTCTGCGTCCACCGACCGCGGTTGGCGGCGAGCAGCCGCTGTGCGAGGGCCACCAGGCCCGGCAGGTCGGGCACCCCGCCGACCGGGGTCCACGGTGACACGCCGCGCAGGAACAGCACCTCGCACTTGTAGAGGTTGCCCACACCGGCCAGGTTGCGCTGGTCGAGCAGCGCCTCGCCGATGGTCTGCTCGCTGTGGTCGGCGAGCCGCCGGACCGCCTCGGCCGGGTCCCAGTCCGGGCCGAGCAGGTCGGGGCCGAGGTGGCCGACCAGTTGGTCCTCCTCGGCGGTGGGCACCAGGGTCAGGTCGTGCAGGTGGTAGCCGACCGCGACAGCGCCGGGCGTGCGCAGGACCACCCGGATCAGGTGCGCGGGTCGGCCGGTCCAGCGTTCCCCCGGGGCGTACGCCCGCCAGGCGCCGTCCATCCGCAGGTGGGAGTGCAGGGTCCAGTGCTCCTCGGTCGGAGCGGTGAGCCGCAGCAGCAGGTGTTTGCCCCGGCTGGCCGACTCGCGGACGGTCCAGTCGCTGAGGTCCGTTGTCGCCAGCTGCGGCACCCGGAAGTCGCTGCCGGTGATCCGCGCGCCGGCCAGCGCGCGGTGCAGCACGCGCGCGGTGTTCCAGACGGTGTCGCCTTCGGGCACCCTGCCATCCTCCCTCTTTCGAGCAAGATTCGCATGTGTCGCTATTTGTACTGAGGTTCCTCATGATCTCCCGACATGCGAAGGTCAGGGGGTTCTGAGGAGAATGCCCATGACGCGACCGCGTTGTCGTATCCCATCCGTCGCCCTCATCGCCACCCTCACCCTTCTGCTCACCGCAGCGCTCCTGCCCGCCGGTACCGTCCCGGCCGCACCCACCGGTGCCCCGATCACCCTCGTGGCCGCCGCACCCGGCGACGAACGGTGGAGCGCCGACCTCAGCATCGTCGATCGCGACGACGTCAACGTCCGGCGCACCGCCGCCGGCCTACGACTGCGGGAGGCCCGGCCTACCGGGCGCGGCGCCCGCAGCCCGCACAGCGCGGTCGCCGAGGGAATGCTGCTGACCGCTCCCCGCACCCTCGCCCGGCCGGCCACCCGGGTCCGCGCCGAGATCAGCGCCGCCGTCCCGACCGGGGCGACAGTGGAGGCGCAGGTCCGCGGTTGGCGGGCCGCCGGCTGGACGGAGTGGCGGGCGGCCACCACCGGCGCGGTCTTCGACCGGCCCGTCACCCGGGTGCAGACCCGGGTGGTGCTCACCGCTCCCGAAGGCGGCGCCACGGCGACGGTACGCGGCGTGCAGCTCACCGCCGACGCGAACGCCGCCGTGTCCGCAGCCACACCCGGCCGCACCTACCGGGTGTACGCCACCCGCATCGGACTGGTCGGTGAGCTGACCGCCAACGGCCGTACCGTGCAACCCCGGGACCACTTCGCGGCGCTGCCGTCGCGGCGGGGCCTCTCCCCACTCAACACCGGCGACTACACCGTGCGGGTCTGCACCACGAGCGGCTCCCGCTGCGAGTACGCCCCGGTCTGGGACGTCGGGCCGTGGAACACCCGTGACGACTACTGGAACCCCTCATCGGTCCGGGAGAACTGGAAGAACCTGCCACAGGGCCGGCCCGAGGCGCAGGCCGCCTACCAGTCCGGCTACAACGGCGGCCGGGACCAGTTCGGGCGGACCGTGCTCAACCCGGCCGGCATCGACCTGGCCGACGGCACGTTCTGGGACGGGCTGCGGCTGACCACCAACGCCTGGGTGGACGTCGCCTATCTGTGGACCGGCGGCGGGCCGCGCGGCGTGGTCGGTGACGGGCCGCTCAACATCCGCACCGGGGCCAGCACGGCGTACGCCAGCCGTGGCCTGGCCGCCCGGCTGGCCCACGTACCGATCCAGTGCTACGTCGCCGGCCAGTCGGTCGCCGGCCCCTACCGCACCACCACCCGCTGGAACCGCCTGGCCAGCGGCCAGTACGTCAGCCACGCGTACATCTCCGGCGTGTACGGCGGCACCGTGCCGGTCTGCTGAGCCACGCTCACCCCGTCGGGCGTCGCCTCGGAGTCAGGGGCGCTCGTCGGGGCGAGCCGTGCGCACCATGTCCTGGTAGCGCGGGTGGCTGGCACCGTAGACGGCGTAGTTGAGACGGGCGTGCGAGAGGCTCAGGTCGCCGTTGGGGCCACCCCGGACGGCGTCCGCGTCGGCGTCGGTCTGGCCGTCGTCGGTCCAGAAACAGACGGGGCAGGTCCCCCCGCCGGTCCGTGACGCACAGCAGGGACAGCCCACAGGAACCACATGCTCACCCACCGGAGAAGCATTCCACAGTCGAACATCAGCCCGATACCCGCAGGAGGTCCCCCGGGGACGCCGCGAGGAGGTCCGCGACCGACATGCCCGCAGGCCCAGTGGAACGCGGTGTACTGGCGGATACGGGACAGCGCAGTGGCCGACCGGCCCCTCCCGCCGCCGGATGGCGTTGGGCAGACTGCCCTGGTGACAACTCGGAACCTCCCCGCGCTCGGAATCCTGCTGGTCGCCGTCGTCCTGACCGCCGGTTGTGGCAGTGACGACGACGGAAGCCCGAACGCGACCCCGTCCGTCTCGTCCGAGGCGGCCCCGACCGACCTGCCGACGCCCCCGGCCTCGCCCGCGCCCGGTGCCGACGCCGCCACCTCGCCGCCCGCCGCCGCGCAGGGCACGACACAGCGGCGTCCGGCCAGCCCGCCGCCGGTGGTGCTGCCCAAGCGTCCGGCCACCGCGCCCGGGGCGAAGCAGATCGTCGAGGCGTTCCGGGCCGCCGGCCTGAAGGTGCCGCACCCGAAGGACCGCGCGGTCGACTGCGGGCCGGACGGCCTCGGCCTGGGCTGCTCCGAGCTGATGGCCACCGACGCCGTCACGGTCTACGTCTTCCCGGACGAGACCAGCGCCAGTGACATCGCCGAGACCTGGGGCGGCCAGTCGTACCAGCGTGGCGCGGTGGTGCTGAACTACCTGGAGGCGAAGACCCCCGCCGCCGACCGGCCGCGCTACGAGAAGGTGCTCAACGGCCTGCGCTGAGACACCGGCGCGGCCGAAGCATGTCGTTCTCTTGAGTGTGATGTCGGTGAGTCATCGTGATGACTCACCGACATCAGGCTCTGTGCGGGATTGCCCTCGGCGGGGCCCTGGCGTCAGCCGCGCAGGCGCAGGCCGCGGGGGGTGGCCCGGAAGCCTGCGGTGGTCAGCGCGTCCCGCAACGGCGAGGAGTGCACCGTCTCGCCGTCGGCCCGCTCCACCGACAACGCGCCCAACGCCCCGGAATGGACGGCGTCGGCGAGCGCCTTGCCGGCCGCGGCGAGCGTGTCGGTGTCGTCGCTGAAGGACAGCAGCGTTCGGCCGCCGCGTTCGATGTAGAGGACGAGGTCACCGCCGACCTGCACCACCAGCGCGCCCGCCTTGCGGCCGGCCCGGTGCCCGGTCGCCGGGGCGGCCCCGTCGCCGGAGTCCACCACCCGTTCCGGCCAGGGCAGCGCCGCGCCGTACGGGTTGGCCGGGTCGGTCGCGGCGAGCACGGTGGACACGGCCCCCCGGCCCCGGGCACCGTCGGTCGGCTCGGCCAGCGCGCGCAGCCGGTCCACCGCACCGGGTACGGCGAACTGCGCCGCGCCGAGCCCTTCGACGAAGTAACCCCGGCGGGCCGCGCCGCGCTCCTCCAGCGCCGACAGCACCGGGTAGACCGCCGAGAACCCACCGACCACCTGCTCGGCCATCACGGCGCCCCGGGTGACCACCCCGTGCCGCTCAAGCAGCAGGTCGGCCAGCGCGGCGGCCCGTCGGGTCGGGTCGAGGTCCCGGTCCGGGAGACGCGACCAGCGGCCGGCGACAGTCGGCGGGCCACCCCGGGTCGGCAGCGCCACCCGACCGGGCCGCCGGTACCGGGTGCGAGGCGCGGACGGCCGGGAGCGGTGGGCGCCGCCGGCGCCGAGCACCGCGCGCAGCGGGGCGAGGGTGTCGTTGCTGAGGTGCCCCGCCCAGACCAGGTCCCAGATCACCCCGGTCAGCGCGGCGTCGTCGGTCGAGCCGACCCGGTCGGCCAGCGGGCGGAAGAACAGGGCCTGCCCGTCGCCGAGCGCGTCCAGCACCGCGTCGTGCAGCGGAGTGCGGGTCAACGCCTCGTCGGGCGGCGGAAGCAGCAGCGGCGCGGCGTCCGCGTACGCCAGGGTGACCCAGCCGTCGCCCCCGGAGATCGCGCCCGACCCCGCCCAGAGCACCTCCCCGCTCGCGCACAGCTCGTCGAGCTGGGCGGGGGAGTAGTCAGCGACCCGTGCGGGCAGCACCAACCGCTCCAGGGCGGACGCCGGCACCGCAGCGCCCTGCAACTGCTCCACGGTGGCGGCGAGCGCCTCCACACCTCGGGCGGACGAGCCGACCTGCTGCCAACGGGGCAGGAACGTCGCCAGCGCCCGGGGCGGCACCGGCTCGATCTCCCGGCGCAGCGCCGCGAGTGAGCGGCGGCGCAGCATCCGTAGCACCTCGGCGTCGCACCACTGAGCGCCGGCCGAATCCGGGGTGAACTCCCCGGAGACCACCCGCCCGGTCGCGCCGAGCCGGCGCAGCGCCTGCTCGACGACGAACACGCCGAGCCCGAACCGGGCCGCGCAGCTGGCCGCGGCGAACGGCCCGTGGGTTCGGGCGTAGCGGGCCACCAGGTCACCGAGCGGATCGGCCACCGGGGCGAGGTACGCCTCGGCCACCCCCATCGGCAGCGCCACGCCGAGGGCGTCGCGCAGACGGGCGGCGTCCTCGACGCCCACCCAGCGCTGCTCGCCCGCGATTCGGACCCGCAGCACCCGGCGGGTCGCCTCCAGCTCGTCGAGCCACGCCTCCGACACACCCCGCTCGGTCAACTCGGCGTCGCTCAGGTCACCGAGCACCCGCAGCAGCTCGACGACGTCTTCGGCGTCGCGGGGGCGGCGCTGCTCGGTCAGCCACCGCAGCTGCCGGTCGGTCTCGGTGAGCACCGCCGGGTCGAGCAACTCCCGCAGGTCGACCCGGCCGAGCAACTCGCCGAGGAGTGTGGAGTCGAGGGCGAGTGCGGCCGCGCGGCGCTCGGCGAGCGGGGCGTCGCCCTCGTAGAGGAACGCGCCGACGTAGCCGAAGAGCAGCGACCGCGCGAACGGGGACGGCGCGCTGGTCTCCACCTCGACCAGCCGCACCTTGCGGGTGGCCAGGTCACGCATCAGCCCGGCCAGCGCCGGCTGGTCGAAGACGTCCTGGAGGCACTCCCGGGCGGCCTCCAGGGTGACCGGGAAGTCCGCGTACTCGCGGGCGACGTCGAGCAGTTGCGCGGCGCGTTGCCGTTGCTGCCAGAGCGGCTGGCGGCGGCGCGGGTCGCGGCGCGGCAGCAGCAGTGATCGTGCGGCGCACTCCCGGAAACGGGCGGCGAAGAGCGCCGAGGTGCCGACCGACTCCTCCACGAGCTGGGTGATCTCGTCCGGTTCGAAGACCACCACGTCGGCGCCGGGTGGCTCGTCGGCGGTGTCCGGAAGTCGCACCACGATGCCGTCGTCGGAGGGCATCACCTGGGCGTCCACCCCGTACCGCTCGGCCAGCCGACGGCCCACCGCGAGTGCCCAGGGCCCGTTGACCCGGGCACCGAGCACGCTGTGCACGGCCAGCCGCCAGTCACCCAACTCGTCGCGGAAGCGTTCGACCACGACCGTGCGGTCGTCGGGCAGCGAACGGGTGGCCTCCCGTTGCTCGCGCAGGTAGGCCATCAGGTTGCTGGCGGCCCAGTCGTCCAGCCCGCCGTCGCGCAGCGCGGCCAGCGCCGCCTCGTCGGTCTGACGCAGCAGGGTGCGCACCCGGGCGCCGATGGCCCGGCCCAGCTCCACCGGCCGACCCAGCTGGTCGCCCTTCCAGAACGGCATGCGCGCGGCCTGCCCCGGGGCGGGCGAGACCAGCACCCGGTCAGGAGTGATCTCCTCGATTCGCCAGGAGGAGGAGCCGAGCAGGAAGACGTCGCCGACCCGGGACTCGTAGACCATCTCCTCGTCCAGCTCGCCGACCCGGGCGGCCCGCTCGGCGCCGGCCAGGAACACCCCGAACAGGCCCCGGTCGGGGATGGTGCCGCCGCTGGTCACCGCGAGTCGCTGCGCGCCCTGGCGGCCGGTGAGCAGGTCGGTCGCCCGGTCCCAGACCAGTCGGGGGCGAAGCTCGGCGAAGGCGGTGGACGGGTAGCGACCGGAGAGCATGTCGAGCACGGCGTGCAACGCCGAGTCGGGCAGCTCGGCGAAGGGCGCGGCCCGGCGGACCAGCACGGCCAGGTCGCCGAGCGACCACGGCTCCAACGCCACCATCGCGACGATCTGCTGGGCCAGCACGTCCAGTGGATTGCGCGGGTAGTGCAGCTCCTCGATGGCGCCGGCGGTCATCCGCTCGGCGACCACCGCGCAGGAGAGCAGATCGCCGCGGTGCTTGGGGAAGACCACCCCACGGGAGACGGCGCCCACCTGGTGCCCGGCCCGGCCGACCCGTTGCAGCCCGGCGGCCACGCTCGGCGGCGCCTCGATCTGCACCACCAGGTCGACCGCGCCCATGTCGATGCCCAGCTCGAGGCTGGAGGTGGCCACCACCGCCGGGAGCTGGCCGGACTTGAGCGCCTCCTCGATGTGCTTGCGCTCCTCCCGGGAGACGCTGCCGTGATGGGCGCGGGCGATCACGGGCGCCGCGCCGGTGGCCGCGCCGGACTGGGCCATCACCTCGGCCGGCGGCCGGTTGCGCAGCGGACCGGCGGGGCCACCCCAGCGCTGCGCGTCGGACGCCGGGCCGTCGTCGCTCGCCGGCAGCCCCTCCGGTACGCCGATCGCGGCCTCGCCCGGCGCGGCGGCCACCGCCTCGGCGGCCAGCTCGTTCAACCGGGCGCAGAGGCGCTCGGCGCTGCGGCGGGAGTTGGTGAAGACGATTGTCGAGCGGTGCTGCCCGATGAGCGTGAAGACCCGCTCCTCCACGGCCGGCCAGATCGACGCCCGACGTGGCCCGGGGCCGCCGAGGTCGTCCTCCGGTGGCTGTTCCTGCTCGTCCAGGCGGGTCATGTCCTCCACCGGGACCTGCACGCTGACCTCGATGGTCTTCGGGGTGGCCGGCTGGACCACGTCGACCGGGCGGGCGCCGCCGAGGAACTGCGCGCAGGCGTCGATCGGCCGGACGGTGGCCGAGAGGCCGATGCGCTGCGCCGGGGCGGGCAGCAGCTCGTCGAGGCGTTCGAGGGAGAGGGCGAGGTGGGCGCCGCGTTTGCTGCCGGCCACCGCGTGCACCTCGTCGACGATCACCGTCTGGACGCCGCGCAGCGAGTCGCGAGCCGCGGACGTGAGCAGCAGGAAGAGCGACTCGGGCGTGGTGATGAGGATGTCGGGCGGGGTGCGGGCGAACGCTCGTCGCTCGTCGGCGGGGGTGTCGCCGGTGCGCATGCCGACGGTGATGTCGGGTGGAGCGACGCCCAGCCGGGTGGCCGCCTGCCGGATGCCGGCCAGCGGGGCACGCAGGTTGCGCTCCACGTCGACGGCGAGGGCCTTGAGCGGGCTGACGTAGAGCACGCGGCACCGCTGGCGGGCCTCGGTCGGGACCGGCTCGCGGGCGAGCCGGTCGAGTGACCAGAGGAAGGCCGCGAGCGTCTTGCCCGAACCGGTGGGCGCCACCACGAGGGCGTTGCGACCGGCGGCGACCGACCGCCAGGCGCCGGTCTGCGCGGCGGTCGGGGCGGCGAAAGCGTTGTCGAACCAGGCGCGGGTGGCCGGGCCGAACCCGCCGAGCACCGCGCCGGCGTCTGCGTCTGCCCCGGTCACCGGTCCATCGTGCCCCGCAGGTCCGACATCCACGAGCGACCTCACGACGGATTGGGCGAGGGAAAGGCAAAAAGCGTGGAACGTGCGCTTAATGCGTTAAGTCTCACTTAACTGCTTGCTTCTAAGGAGCAACATAAAGTAACTTCACCCCCAACGCGAACCGGGGTGAGGGGATGTGATGGCCGCCGAGCAGCGCACCGTCGCACGCGGCACCGACGTGCTGATTCGCAAGGTCGACAGCCACCTCGCCACGCTCCGCGCCGGTCTGCACGGCCCCGAGCTCGAGCTCGCCGAACGCCTCGCCCGCTGCCTGCGCGAGCTGGTCCTCTGCACCGCCCAGGCCAGCGCCGCCGATCGGGGTCAGGTCCGCGTCGCCGTCCACTACTTCGTGCTGCGTCGCGAGAGCCGCGGCCGCCTGCTCTCGGTGCGGTCGCTGACCGCCGCCGAACGGGTGGTCGACCGGGTCGCCCGCCAACTCGGCCGCCCCGACCTGCTGGCCGAGCCGCGCCGCGATCACCCCGCCCTCGACGAGGCGCAGCCCCTCAACAGCGCCCTGCTGCGCTGACCACCTCCCGGCACAGGCACCACGCGGCGGCTACCGAGCGAATTCCGGCAAAACCGCCCGGCGGGGAACGAACTGGCGTCTGATCGCTGCTAGGCGCCACCGCTGCCACGGGCGTCGGCCATGTCGATCGGGAGCGCAGGTGCTGGTACTGCTCATCCTCCACCTCGTGGCGGCCCTCGCCGCGCCCCTGCTCGTCCGCTGGTGGGGTCCGCGCGCGTGCTACCCGCTGGCGCTCGCGCCGGCCGCCGCGTTCTGCTGGGCGGTGGCCCGCACCCCGGCCGTCGCCGACGGCGGGGCGGTGGTCGAGACGTACCCGTGGATACGGCAGTTGGGCCTCGACATCGCGTTCCGGCTCACCACGCTGTCCTGGCTGATGACGCTGCTGATCGGCGGCGTCGGCGCGCTGGTGCTGGTCTACAGCGCCCGCTACTTCAGCGCCGGCTCCACCGGGCTGGCGCAGTTCGCCGCGGTCCTGGTCGCCTTCGCCGGCGCGATGCTCGTCCTGGTCTTCGCCGACGACCTGCTGCTGCTCTACGTCGGCTGGGAGCTGACCACGATCTTCTCGTACCTGCTGATCGGGCACAGCACCGAACGGCGGTCCAGCCGTTGGGCGGCGGCGCAGGCGTTGACAGTCACCACGCTGGGCGGTCTCGCCATGCTTGTCGGCTTCATCATGCTGGGCGAGCACGCCGGTACCTACCGCTGGTCGGAGATCAGCGCCCAGCCGCTGCCCGGCGGCGGGTACCTGGTGGGTGCCGTGCTGCTGATCCTGGCCGGCGCGCTGTCCAAGTCGGCGGTGCTGCCGTTCAGCTCGTGGCTGCCGGTCGCGATGGCGGCGCCCACACCGGTCAGCGCCTACCTGCACGCCGCCGCCATGGTCAAGGCCGGCGTCTACCTGGTCGGGCTTCTCGCGCCGGTGCTCGCCACGGTCGGCCCGTGGCGGCCACTGGTGCAGGTCGCCGGCGTGGCGACCATGCTGCTCGGCGGTTGGGCCGCGCTGCGCCAGACCGACCTCAAGCTGCTTTTGGCGTACGGGACGGTCAGTCAGCTCGGCCTGCTGGTCGCGGTGACCGGCTCGGGCACCCCGGACGCCGCTCTGGCCGGCACCGCGATGCTGCTGGCGCACGCCCTGTTCAAGGCGGCGCTGTTCCTGGTCGTCGGCATCATCGATCACGAAGCCGGCACCCGTGACCTGCGCGAGCTGTCCGGGCTGCGGCGCTGGTCCCGGCCGCTGTTCGTGGTCGCCGTACTGGCCGCGGCGTCGATGGCCGGAGTGCCGCCGCTTGTCGGCTTCGTCGCCAAGGAGGCGGTGTTCGGAGCGTTCACCGACCAACCGGCGCTCCTCACCGGACTGGTCGCCGGGACGGTGCTCACCGTCGCGTACAGCGCCCGCTTCCTCTGGGGCGCGTTCGCCGACCGGCCGGGTGTGGCGCCGGTACCGCCGGGGTCGATCGCCAAGTCGCTACTGGTCCCGCCCGCGGTGCTCGCCGGTGCCGGTCTGCTCGCCGGGCCGGCCGCGAGCGTGCTCGACGACCTGCTGCGGCCGTACGCCGATCTGCTCGGCGGAGTCGACGCGCACCTGGCGCTCTGGGCCGGACCGACCCCGGCGCTCGGCCTGTCCGTGCTGGCGCTCGTCGGCGGCGGCGTGCTCTTCGCCGTGCGCGGGCCGCTCGCCCCGGTGCTGGCCCGGCTCCGGTCACCGGTGGGGGGCAACCAGGGGTACGAGTGGGTCGTCGCCCGGTTCGACCGGCTGGCCATCGAGGTCACCGGCGCGACCCAGCGGGGCTCCCTGCCGCAGTATCTGGGCATCATCCTGGTCACCCTGGTGCTGGTGCCCGGTACGGCGATGCTCTCCGCCGGCCCCTGGCGGGCGCGGCTCCCGCTCTGGGACAGCGCGCTGCAACCGGTGGTCGTCCTGGTGATCACGGTGGCGGCGGTGCTGGCGGTCGGCGCCCGTCGCCGGCTGACCGCGATGCTGCTGGTGGGCATGACCGGCTACGGCACGGCGATGCTGTTCGTGCTGCACGGAGCGCCCGACCTGGCGCTCACCCAGTTTCTGGTGGAGACCTCGACGATCGCGGTCTTCGTGCTGGTGCTGCGTCGCCTGCCCGAGCGGTTCTCGGCCCGCCCGCTGCGCCGTACCCGCTGGGTCCGTCGGGTGATCGGGGTGGCCGCGGGTGTGGTGGCCGCCGGGCTGGCCCTCACCGCCGTCGGCGCCCGCCGGGCACCGGACATCTCCGCGGCCTTCCCGGATCTGGCGGTGGCCCACGGGTACGGCCGCAACGTGGTCAACGTGACCCTTGTCGACATCCGGGCCTGGGACACGATGGGCGAGCTGGCGGTGCTGGTGGTGGCCGCGACAGGGGTGGCCAGCCTGATCTTCGAACGCTCCCGCACCGGGCCACGGCCGCGCCGGCCCGATTCGGACCAGCGGGTGGGTGGACGCGGCCGGCCGGTGTGGCTGCGTGGTGGCCCCACCCTCTACGAGGAGCGCCGCTCGATCGTGTTGGAGGTGGTCACCCGGCTGATCTTCCACACCGTTGTGCTGTTCTCACTGTTCCTACTCTTCTCCGGGCACAACGCGCCGGGCGGCGGGTTCGCCGGTGGGCTGGTGGCGGGTCTCGCCCTGGTGGTCCGCTATCTGGCCGGCGGCCGGTACGAGCTGACCGAGGCGGCCCCGATCGGTGCCGGCGCGATCCTCGGCGCCGGGCTGGCCATGTCGGTGGGCAGTGGCGTGGTGGCACTGCTGGTCGGTGGGTCGGTGCTGGAGAGCGCCAAGGTCGACCGGCCGCTGCCACTGATCGGCGAGACCCACCTGGTCACGTCTCTCTTCTTCGACATCGGCGTGTACCTGGTCGTGATCGGGTTGGTGCTGGACATCCTGCGCAGCCTCGGCGCCGAGGTGGACCGGCACATCGAAGCCACCGGAGCGGTTACCGGCGGTCTGACCGTCGACAAGGGAGAACGGGCGTGAGCGCGAGGAGTGAGCCGGGTTTGCGAGCCCCGCAGTCGCGAACAGAGGTGGCACCGTGAGCGCGAGGAGTGAGCCGGGTTTGCGAGCCCCGCAGTCGCGAACAGAGGTGGCACCGTGACGGCGAGCGCCGCGGGGCCGACGTTGGTGCTGGTGCTGGCCGTCGCGGTGCTGGTCGGGTGCGGGGTGATCCTGTTGTTGGAGCGCAGCCTGACCCGGATCCTGCTCGGGGTGATCATGCTCGGCAACGGGGTGAACCTGTTGATCCTGTTGGGCGGGCGGGCGGGCGAGGCGCCGATCGTCGGCACCGCGCCGGTGCAGCGGATGAGTGACCCGCTGCCGCAGGCGATGGTGTTGACCTCCATCGTGATCACCTTCGGGTTCACCGCTTTCCTGCTCGCGGTGGCGTACCGGAGTTGGTATCTCTCCGGCGATGACGAGGTGCCCGACGACCTGGAGGACCGGCAGATCATCCGCCGGGCCAGGCGCAACGAGGTGGGCGCGGTCGACCTCGGTGGGGAGGGCCCGAACGGTGACCCGGAACAGGTCGATCCCGAGCCGGCCCGCCGACGGCTGCGACGCGGGGATGACGCGTGATGAGCAACCTGGTGCCGCTGCCGGTGGTGGTGCCGCTGCTCGGTGCGGCGCTGACCCTGCTGCTGGCCGGGAAGCCCCGACTCCAGCGCGCGATCAGCGTGCTGTGTCTGAGTGGCACGCTCACGGTGTCGGTGCTGCTGCTGGTGCAGGCGTACCGGCACGGGCCGGTGGTGGTGGCCGTCGGTGCGTGGCCGGCACCGGTCGGCATCGTTCTGGTGGCCGATCAGCTCGCCGCGCTGATGCTCGTGGTGTCCTCGGCGGTGACCCTCTGCGTGCTGCTCTATTCGATCGGCCAGGGTCGCAGCGACACGAGCGAGAGCTCGCCGGTGTCGATCTTCCACCCGACGTACCTGGTGCTCACCGCGGGCGTCACCAACGCGTTCCTGGCCGGTGACCTGTTCAACCTCTTCGTCGGGTTCGAGATCCTGCTGGCCGCCAGCTTCGTGCTGATCACCCTGGGTGGCACCGAGACCCGGATCCGGACCGGATCGACGTACGTGGTGGTCAGCATTCTCTCCTCGATGATCTTCCTGACGTCGGTGGGTCTGGTGTACGCGGCCACCGGCACGCTCAACCTCGCCCAGCTCGCCCAGCGCCTCGACGACCTGCCCGACGGCGTCCGACTGGCCCTGGAGCTGATGTTGCTGCTGGCCTTCGCGATCAAGGCGGCGGTCTTCCCCCTGTCGGCCTGGCTGCCGGACAGCTACCCCACCGCGCCGGCCCCGGTCACTGCCGTCTTCGCGGGACTGCTCACCAAGGTGGGCGTCTACGCGATCATCCGCACCGAGACGTTGCTGTTTCCCGGTGGGCGCGCCCACGTGCTGCTCATGATCGTCGCCGGGTTGACCATGGTGATCGGCATCCTCGGCGCGGTGGCCCAGTCCGACCTGAAGCGACTCTTCTCGTTCACCCTGGTCAGTCACATCGGCTACATGATCTTCGGAGTGGCGTTGAGCACCGCCGCCGGGCTCTCCGGCGCGATCTTCTACGTGGTGCACCACATCACCATCCAGACCACGCTGTTCCTCGTCGCCGGGCTCGTCGAGGAGCGCGCCGGGAGCACCGACCTGCGTCGCATCGGCGGGCTGGCCCGGGTGGCGCCGCTGCTCGGGGTGCTCTTCTTCGTCCCGGCCATGAATCTCGCCGGAGTGCCACCGTTCTCCGGCTTCCTCGGCAAACTCGGCCTGCTCCAGGCCGGGGTGGCGGCCGGCGGGCCGCTGCCCGGGATGCTGGTCGCGGCCGGCACGCTGACCAGCCTGCTCACCCTGTACGTGGCGTCCCGGGTGTGGAACATCGCCTTCTGGCGTGCGCCCCGGCTGGCCACCAGCGAGCCGGTCGTCCAGTTGCCGAGGCTGATGGTGGGCGCCACGGTGGCCCTGGTCGCCATCGGGCTGGCGTTGACAGTTCTGGCCGGTCCGCTGTTCGACGTCACCGCCGACGCTGCCGAGGACCTGCGGTTGCGCACCCCGTACGTCCGTGCCGTGCTACCGGGCGGTGTGCCGTGACCGGCTCCCCGGAGCCGGCTCCCGACACCCGCGGGCCCGCCGTGATGGGGCGGGGCCGGCTCGGGCGCTGGCGGGACCAGGCGGTGGCGCTCGGGTGGCTGGTGGTGGTCTGGAACCTGCTCTGGGGCGACATCACCTGGGCCAACCTGGTCGGTGGCCTGCTGGTGGGTGCGGCCGTGTTGATGTTCTACCCGCTGCCGGCGGTCAGCTTCGGTGGCCGGATACGGCCGTGGGCGCTGCTGGTGTTCGCGGGCCGGTTCGCCGTCGAGCTGGTCAGCGCGAGCCTGCACATCGCCCGGATCGCCGTGCAGCCCGGCTACCGACCGCGCGGGGCGATCATCGCGGTCCGGTTGCGGGTGGCCACCGACCTGAACCTGGCGCTCACCGCCGAGGCGGTCTCGTTGGTGCCAGGCACGTTGATCCTCGAGGTGGACCGGGACTCCGGAACGCTCTACCTGCACGTCCTGGACACCCACGGCCCCGGGGACCTGGACGTGGCCCGGGCCCGCACGCTCGCCGTCGAACGCCGGATCGTCCGCGCGGTCGGCTCCACCGCCGAACTGCGCCACCTCGACGTCACCTCACCCGAGAAGGGAACCCGACCGTGACCACGTTCCTGGCCGTCGTCCTCACCGCACTGCTGTCGGTAACCGCGCTCCTCGCGCTGACCCGCCTTTACCGTGGCCCGTCACTGGTGGACCGGGTGATCGCCGCGGACATGCTGCTCGCCACGATGGTCGGCGCGGTGGGCGCCGAGGCGGCGGTCAACCGGCACGCCACCACGCTGCCCGTGCTGGTGGTGCTCTCCCTGCTCGGCTTCGTGGGCTCGGTGTCGCTGGTCCGCTTCGCCGTCCGGGAGCAGCAGTGATCGCGACGATCGCGGACTGGCTCGGCGCCGGTTGCCTGGTGGCCGGCGCGGTGCTCGCTCTGGCCGCCGGGATCGGCGTACTGCGTTTCCCGGATGCGCTGTCCCGGATGCACGCGGCCACCAAGCCGCAGGTACTCGGGGTGCTCCTGTTGCTGCTGGGCATCGCGTTGCGGCTGCGGTCCCCGGCCGACCTCGGCATGATCCTGCTGGTGGCGGTCTTCCAGTTGGCGACCGCGCCGGTGGCGGCGCAGATGATCGGGCGGGCCGCGTACCGGTCGGGGCGGCTCGACCGGAGTCTGCTCGACGCCGATGAGCTGGCCGAACGCGGACCAGACGGCGGGCCGGCGGGCCCGGCGTGACGCCCAACGGCACCCGCTGAACCGGACGATCCGCTCCTTCGGCCCACCCCCAGCGGAGTCCCAGCCAGCGCCGATAAAATGGGGGGATGATCGACTCTTCTGCCCAGGAGGGCAGCAGTAGCCAGCCGGGTCGTGCCCGGCATATCCCCGTACCGACGACCCCGGGAGCCCTGAGCGACCCGTGTTGATCGTCGTTGGTCTCCTTCTGATAATTCTTCTCACTGCCGCCACCGGTTACTTCGTGGCGCAGGAGTTCGGCTACGTCGCCGTGGACCGGGGCAAGCTGCGCCAGCTCGCCGATGACGGCGATCAGGCCGCCGCCCGGGCCCTGACCGTCACCAGCCGGCTCTCCTTCATGCTCTCCGGCGCCCAACTCGGCATCACCGTCACCGCGCTGCTGGTCGGCTACGTCGCCGAGCCGTACCTGGGCGGCGGCCTCGCCGACCTGCTCGGCGTGGCCGGCGTCAGCGAGGCGGTCAGCCTGCCCCTGTCGGTGGGGTTGGCCCTGGTCATCGCCACCATCGTGCAGATGGTCCTCGGTGAGCTGGCCCCGAAGAACCTGGCCATCGCACGGGCCGTGCAACTGGCCCGGGCGCTGAGCCGATCCACCCTGATCTACCTGGCCGTCGCCGGGCCGCTGATCCGGCTCTTCGACCGGGCATCGGTCCGTCTGCTGCGCCGAATCGGTATTGAACCGATCGAGGAGTTGCCCAGCGGCGCCACCCCGGCGGACCTGGAACAGATCATCGCCGAGTCCCGCGAGGAGGGCAGCCTCGACGCCGAGATGTCCACGCTGCTCGACCGAGGTCTGGACTTCCGCGAGCTGACCGCCGGCGAGGCCATGGTGCCCCGCGTCGACGTGCACACCGTACGGGCGCACGAACCGGTCAGCCGGGTGGTCGAACTGCTGGACACCGGCCACTCCCGCTTCCCCGTTCGCGGTGCGGAGGGCGTCGACGACCTGCTCGGCATCGTCGGCATCGCCGACGTGCTCGGCGTACCCCCGGGGGAGCGGGCCACCACCCCGGTGAGCGCGGTGGCCGGGCCGCCGCTGCTCGTGCCGGAGACGTTGCCCCTGCCCACGGTGCTCGACCGTCTGCGGTCCGGGCACCGGCAGATGGCGTGCGTGGTCGACGAGTACGGCGGCTTCGCCGGCGTCATCACGCTGGAGGACATCGCCGAGGAGCTGGTCGGCCCGATCCGCGACGAGGACGACCCACCGGAGCGGGCACCGGCCCGGCAGGACGACGGGTCCTGGGTGGTGCCGGCCCGCTGGCGGATCGACGAGGTCGCCGACAGCACAGGTATCGCACTGCCCGAGGCCCCCGAGTACGACACCCTGTCCGGGTTGGTGATGCGGGAGCTGGGCCGGGTGCCGGAGGTCGGTGACCGGCTGGAGATCAGCCTGCAACCCGAGGGGGCGGACGGCGAGGACAACGAGATGGAACCCCGGGCGCTGGTCGAGGTGCTGGCGGTGGACCGGCACGTGGCCGACTCGGTGCGGTTGCAGCTGACCAAACCGGGGGTGAGCGCGTGAGCCCCGGGATCGCGCTGTTCAGTTCGGTGATCCTGCTGGCGCTGAACGGGTTCTTCGTGGCCGCCGAGTTCGCCCTGGTGGCCAGCAAGCGCTACCGCCTGGAGCAGGCGGCGGCGAACGGTGGTCGAGCGGCACGCGCCGCGCTGGATGGCGTCCGCGAGCTGTCGCTGATGCTGGCCGGCGCGCAGCTCGGCATCACGCTGTGCACCCTGGGTCTCGGCGCGCTGGCCGAGCCGGCGATCGAGCACCTGCTCAGCCCCCTGCTGCACGCGGTGGGCCTACCGGACGCGGCCAGTCACCTGGTCGCCCTGGTCTTCGCCCTCGGGGTGGTGACCTTCCTGCACCTGGTGGTGGGGGAGATGGCGCCGAAGTCGTGGGCGATCACCGACGCGGAGCGCTCGGCGACGCTGCTCGCGTTGCCGTTCCGCGCCTTCGCCCGGGTCTCCCGGCCGGTGCTCTCCGCGCTGAACGCCCTGGCCAACGCGATCCTGCGGCTGTTCGGCGTCAACCAGCAGGACCAGCTCGCCCAGGTGCACGGGCCGGACGAGCTGCGGATCCTGCTGGAGCAGTCCCGTGAGCACGGGCTGCTCGGCGCCGAGCAGCACCAACTGCTGACCAGCATGCTGGAGTTGCAGGGCACGTCGGTGGCGCAGGTGATGGAACCGTTCGCCACCATGGTCACCGTCCGCCGGAACGACCCGGCCGAGCGGATCGAGGAGGTCAGCCGGGACAGCGGCCGATCCCGGCTCGCGGTGCTCGACGAGGCGGGCGACGTGTGCGGCCTCGTGCACGTCCGGGAGGCGGTACGGGTGGTCACCACCGGCCGGGTCGCCACCGCCGGGGAGCTGATGACGCCCGCGTTCACCCTGCCCGCGACGTCCTCGGTGACCGAGGCGGTGGCGGCGATGCGGGCCCGGCAGTCACAGCTCGCGTTGGTGCGCAACGGCGGTGGTCCGGCCCGTCCGATCGGCTTCGTGGCTCTGGAGGACCTCCTGGAGGAGGTCATCGGGGAGTTCGACGACGAGACCGACACGGTCCCGCGCGGGCGGCGTTTGCGATGAATCGGATGGGTGGTCGCGTTCCGTCGAGGTTGGGGTGATCTTGCGCCGGATCCACGAGAGCTGGGGTGATCTTGCGCTGGATCCGCGACAGTTGAGGTGGCCTCGCGACGGCGAGGCCACCCAGCCTGGCGGGAGGGCGCGGTGCGGCTGACGGGAGTGTCCCCGGAGTCCGGTCGGACCGGGCTCTCCGTGCAGACCACGCTCCCCAACCCGAGCACCCGGCCGGGCTTGCGCCTACCCGGGCGGGTGACCCTCGCGGCCGGCCCGGACGACGTGCTGGTGCGACACATCCGGCTCGGCCTCGTCACCACTGTCGAGCCGGATGACCCGGCCGCGGCCCGCCGTCTCATGCAGTTCCACCACCTCCCGATCGCCGGCCGGTTCGTCGTACCGGCCGGTCGGCGGCGGGCTGTCGACTTCGCGTTCCCGCTGCCGTGGGAGACCCCGGTGACCACTTTCGGCGGGGTGCCACTGCTGAGTCTGCGGATGGGCCTGCGGACCGAGGTGTCGCTCGACCCCGACCTTGACCAGGGGGCCATGGTGCCGGTCTTCGTGCACCCGATCCCCACCCAGCAGCACGTGCTGGCGGCGCTGGACACACTGGGCTTCCTGATCCGCCAGTCCGGGTTGCAGGAGGGCGGGTTGCCGGGGGTGGAGCACACCCTGCCGTTGCACCAGCGCTGGGGCTACTGGGTGGGGCCGCTCTACGCCGGCCCGATCACCGAACTGGAGGTGATCTTCGTGACCAACTCGGCGGGCCTGGAGGCGATCCTCTGGATGGATCGCCGGCTGGCGCTGGCCGGCATCACGCACCAGAGCATCAGCCGGTTCCGGATCTGGCACGAGGACGCCGACCGGCGGGACTGGGTCGCCACAGTGGACGGCTGGATCCGCCAGGCGATCAACCGGCACGCCGCTGCGGCCGCCCACGCCGACTGGTCCGCGCAGATCGCGGGGTCCGCCCACACCAGCCGCCACCCCGACGAGCCGATCCGACCGGGCTACGGCCTCGGCGGCACCGCCGGCGGCGCGGGCGTGGGAGGCGGCGGCTCCGGCGGCGACGGCACCTGACCAGCCCGCCCTGCCCTACCCCGCGCCCAGCGTCGCCGCGATCTTGCACTTTCTGCGGAGACAAATATGGTCAAAGCACGCGTCCCGACCACCGAAAGTGCAAGATCGCGGCGACGCTGGGTGCGGGGCCGGGGGTTAGCCGGCGCTGGCGGTGGCCAGCTTCAGGCTGAAGGCCAGGAAGAGGGCGGCTATCGCGGTGGTGCCGCCGGCCGCCAGGCGGCGGCGTTGGCGGAACTGGGTGGCCAGGAAGGTGCCCGCGAAGATCAACGCGGTCAGGTAGAGCGCGCTGGTCACCTGCGCGATCAGCCCGAGCAGCAGGAACGACAGCGCCGGCCAGGCGTAGCCGGGGTCGACGAACTGGATGAAGAACGAGATGAAGAACAGGATCGCCTTCGGGTTCAACAGGCTGATCACCAGCGCCTTGCGGAACGGGCTGCGCATCGCCGCCGGCTCCGCGGCGTCGATGAGCCGCGGCGTGCTCGGGTCGTTGCGGTCGCGCCAGCGCCGCGCGGCGCCGAGCAGCATGGTCACCCCGACATAGCCGAGGTACGCGGCACCGGCGTACTTGATCACCATGAACAGCGGCGGGTACGCCTTGAGCAACGACGCCACCCCGGCGGCGGAGAGGAACATCAGCACCCCGTCGCCGACGAACACGCCAGCGGCGGCCCGGTAGCCGACCGCGACGCCCCGTTTGGCCGCGGTGGAGAGCACGAAGAGCGAGTTCGGCCCGGGCAGCAGGATGATGGCCACGGTGCCCAGCACGTACGTCCAGATGTCGGTGATCCCCAGCACGCCCGCCATCATCACGCCACCGGTGCCGTCCGCAGAAGTCTTTTTCGCAGCCTGGCCTGTGCGTTCGGCCACTCGTCGACGGTCATCGCGTACTGCACGGTGTCCCGCCAGGAGCCGTCCGGGCGTTGCCTGTGCATCCGCAACACCCCCTCCCGGGTCGCGCCGAGCCGTTCGATGGCCGCCTGGGAGCGGACGTTGCGGATGTCGGTGTGCCAGGCGACCCGTACCGCGCCCAGGTCGTCGAAGGCCCGACTGAGCAGCAGCAACTTCGCCTCTGTGTTGATCCCGGTACGCCACCAGGGCCGGCCGAGGAAGGTGTGCCCGATCGCCACCGCCCGGCGTTCCGGGTCGATGTCGTAGTAGGAGGTGGTGCCCACCACCGCCCCGGTCGCCGCGCACCGCTGCACCCAGGCCACCCGTTCGCCCCGGTGTTGGGCGGCCAGGGCGGTGCCGATCACCGCGGCGGTTTCGGCGGGGGCGGTGGGCGCCGCGACGCTGAGGTGCCGCCACACCTCCTCGTCCGCGGTGGCGGTGTGCAACTCGTCGGTGTGCGCCAACTCCAGCGGCTCCAACCGAACGTGCTCGCCGTGCAGCGGCACGGGGTCGTGCCAGGGCGTGCGGGGCGTCCGCAGGTACGCCGGCAGCGGCGCGGTGACCCCGGCGTCCGGTTCGGGTGGCCCGGCGGTGAGGCGCAGCGGCAGCACGCCGGCCCAGTGCGGCAGGTGCAGGTCGGCCTCGTCCTCGCGAACCCCGCCGGCGCGGGCCCGGACGGACACCTCCCGCAGGGGCAACGCCAGTACGGCGGTCTCGGCCAGCTCGCGTCGGCTGGGCGGACGGGTGGCGGTGCTGCGTCCGGCGCCGACCTTCTCGACAAGCGCGGTGAGCATGGCGAGCTTCTCCCGCTCGTCGGTGACCAGTCGGGCGGTGCCGTGGGCGACGACCGAGCGGTAGTTGGCGCTGTGGTGGAACTGGGAGCGCGCGTAGACCAGCCCGTCGAGCACTGTCACCGCGACGCAGACCGGCAGCCCGTCGTCGCCCCGGGCGGCTAGCAGTGGCCGGCTGCCGGTGGACCCGTGCAGGTAGAGGGTGTCGCCGATGCGGACGTGCAGGGTGGGCAGCACCCGTGGCTGGCCGTCGACGACGAAGCTGAGTGCGCAGTCGTACGCCTCGTCGAGCAGGGCGTGGGCGGCGGCCCGGTCGTAGCTCATCTTGTCGCGGGAACGGTGGGGTGTGGTCCGGGCGGTGGGTGGATACATGCGCGCGCCCCTTTGTTCTAGTACAATCTCTTATTTGTGTCAGCACACTATCAGCTCACCGGTACGACAGCCGTCGAGATTTCGGCCAGCATCGAGTCGGGCATCCGTACCGGCGCACTGTCGCCGGGGGCCGCCCTGCCGCCCGTGCGGGCACTCGCCGCCGAGTTGGGGGTCAGCCCAGCCACCGTCGCCCGCGCCTACCAGGAGCTACGCCAGCGCGGCCTGCTCGCCACCGCCGGTCGGCACGGCACCCGGGTACGCCCCCGCCCGCCGGTGGCCGCCCGCCGCTCCGCGCTGCGCCCCGCACCGTTGCCCGGCGCCCGAGACCTGTCCCGAGGTGAACCCGACCCCCGGCTGCTTCCCCCGCTGGGCCCGCACCTGGCGGCGCTCGCCGCCGACAGCGGCCCGTCGGTCGGCTACTCCGATGCCGGAGTGCTGCCCGAACTGGCCGAGGCGGCCCGCGCCCGGCTGCGCGCCGACGGCGTACCGGCCGGGGAGTTGACCCTCACCGGCGGGGCGCTGGACGGCATCGAGCGGCTGCTCGGCGCCCACCTGCGCCCCGGTGACGCGGTGGCGGTCGAGGACCCGGGCTGGGCCAACCTGCTCGACCTGGTCGCCGCGCTGGGGCTGCGCCCGATCGGCGTACCGCTGGACGACGAGGGGCCGTTGGTCGCCGGGGTGGCCGCGGCGCTCGCCGCCGGAGCGCGGGCGCTGATCGTCACCAGCCGGGCGCAGAACCCGACCGGCGCCGCCGTCTCCGCGGCCCGCGCCGAGGCGCTGCGGACGCTGCTCGCCGGCCGACGGGACCTGCTGTTGATCGAGGACGACCACGCCGCCGAGCTGGCCCGCGTACCCCTGCATCCGCTCGCCGGTGCGACAGTGAGTTGGGCCTTCGTCCGCTCGGTGAGCAAGCCCTTCGGCCCGGACCTGCGGATGGCGGTGCTGGTCGGCGACGAGACGACGGTGGCCCGGGTGAGTGGCCGTACCCGGGTCGGCGCCGGCTGGGTCTCCACAGTTCTGCAACGCCTGGTGCTCGCCCTGTGGCGGGACCCGGCGGTCACCGAGTTGGTGCAGCGCGCGGCGCTGAGCTACGAGCGGCGGCGCGAAGGGCTGCTCGCCGCGTTGGCCGGGCACGGCCTGACCGCGCACGGTCGCAGCGGCATCAACGTCTGGCTGCCGGTCGTGGACGAGACCAGCACGGTGACCGCGCTCCGCGACGCCGGCTGGGCGGTGGCACCCGGCGCTCTCTACCGGATCGCCGCCCCGCCCGCCCTGCGCATCACCGTCAGCTCCCTGGACACCACCGACCTGGCCCCCCTGGCCGCAGCCCTGGCCCAAGCCGAAAACCCACCCCCCACCCAGGGCTTCCCCACCTGACCCGTCCCGTCGCGGGGGTTTGCGGCGGGGGAGACGGGTATGCGGGCGCCCGGAGGTGTGGGGATATGGCTTCTGGTGGGGCTCGTAAGGGGATTTGGATCGCCATCGCGGTGGCGATCATCATCATCGTCATCGTGCTGATCGCGATCGCGTCCGGCGGGGACGGGGGCGGTAACGGGTACTGACGCGAGGCGGCCGGCGCGTCGGGGCGTACCCGGCGACGAGCATCGAACGGGTATATAACAGTCGGCATGGCCGAGCAGACCGGGAGCGCTCCGGGCGCCCAGCGGTTCATCCCGCCCGACGCCGACACGATCGACGACCTGCGCACCGCCGCCGGTGGCTGCCGGGGTTGTGAGCTGTACCGGGACGCCTCGCAGACGGTCTTCGGCCGGGGCGACGAGAGCGCCCGCGTGGTGCTGGTCGGCGAGCAGCCCGGCGACATGGAGGACCAGAAGGGGCTGCCCTTCGTCGGCCCGGCCGGCCGCCTGCTGCGCCGCGCGGTCGACGACGCCGGGCTGGACCCGGGTCAGCTGTACCTCACAAATGCCGTAAAGCACTTCCGTTTTGAGCTGCGCGGCAAGCGGCGGATCCACCAGACCCCGGACCAGGCGCACATCACCGCCTGCCGGCCCTGGCTGGTCGCCGAGTTCGCCCGGTTGCGCCCCGAGATCGTGGTGGTGCTCGGCGCGACCGCCGCCAAGGCGCTGCTCGGCCCGTCCTTCCGGGTCACCCGGCAGCGGGGCGAGCTACTGCCCTGGCCGGAGTCGGCCCAACACCCCGCGGACTTCCGGCAGGTGCCGGTGGACAACGCCGGGAAGCGGGCCGACGTGCCGCAGGCTCGGCTGCTGGCGACCATCCACCCGTCCGCCGTCCTGCGGGCCGATGACCAGGACAAGGCGTACGAGGGCCTGGTCGCCGACCTCACCGTCGTGACCCGCGCCCTGCCGGGCTAGCCGCCGACCGCAACCGCCCCGATCCGAGCCGACGGAAAGTGCCGCCCGGATCGCACGGCGAGGCGATACCCGCCGGAAACGGCGATGCGTGAACCGCGTAACAGATCCTCTGCAGACTCATGCGAGTCGATCTTGTAGGGGAGGCCGTTATGAGCGATCAGACGCAGTCGATGGTCAGCCGGCGTGGGTTCCTGCGTACGGTCGGAATCAGCGGCGGTGCCGGAGCGATGCTCGCCACCATGGGCGCCATGGGGCTGGCCCCGAGCGCTGCAGCGGCGGTCACCCCGGCATTCCGGCCGCCGGAGCGGTCCGACTTCACTCTCACCGGGCGTCCGGGCGCCAGCGTGGTCGTTCTCGGCGGCGGCATCGCCGGGCTCACCGCGGCGTACGAGCTGGGCAAGGCGGGCTACCACTGCACCATCCTTGAGGCGCGGCACCGCGTCGGTGGGCGGAACCTGACCATTCGGGGCGGCGACGTCGAGACGGACCTCGACGGGCGTACCCAGCGGGCGGGCTTCTCCGACGGGGTCTACTTCAACGCCGGGCCGGGGCGCATCGCACAATGGATGGTCACGATGGACTACTGCCGGGAGCTCGGCGTACCCATCGAGGTCTTCACCAACCAGAACGCCGACGCCTTGATCTACAACGAGTCCGCCGGGATGACCGGTCCGGTCCGGTACCGCACCGCCAAGGCCGACGTGTACGGCTACGTCTCGGAACTGCTCGCGAAGGCCACCGACCAGGGCGCGCTGGACGCCCGGCTCACCACCGAGGACCGCGACCGTCTGCTGTCGTTCCTGCAGAGCTTCGGCGCGATCGGCGGACGGACCAGCGACTGGGCGTACACCGGGACCAACCGTCGCGGCTACTCCGCCTATCCCGGCGCGGGCAACGACGTGGGAAGCCTGCTAGGGGCGCCGCCGGCACTCTCCGACGTGTTCGCCAGCAATGTGGGCAGGTACTTCTCCTTCGAGTTCGGCTACGACCAGGCCATGCTGATGTTCCAGCCGGTCGGCGGGATGGACCAGATCCCCCGCGCCCTCGCCCGGGCGGTGGGCCCGCATCGGATCCGGCTCAACGCCGAGGTGACGGGGGTGACCGACCGGGGCAGCCGGGTCGAGGTGACCTATCGGCAGGGTGGCCGGCAGTCGCAGGTCACCGCCGACTACTGCGTGGCCGCGCTGCCGCCGCACCTGATGGCTCGCGTGCCGCACAATCTCGGCACACCGGTGACCGCGGCCCTGGCCGACTTCCCGGTCACCGCCTCCGGGAAGATCGGCCTGGAGTACCGGAGCCGCTGGTGGGAGACCGATCAGCGGATCTACGGCGGCATCACCGAGACCGACCTGGACCTGTCGCACATCTGGTACCCCTCCTACGGTTTCCACGGGAAACGCGGCCTGGTCGTCGGTTACTACAACACCGGAGCGAACGCCAGGGCGTACAGCGGTCTCACGCCGGAGCAGCGCAGCGAGCGCGCGATCAGCCAGGGTGTGAAGATCCACGGTGAGAAGTACCGCAGTGAGCTGGTCACCTCGTACTCCCACGCCTGGGACCGGACCCGCTACGTCGAGGGCGCCTGGACGTCACCCCGGTACGGCACGGCCGGCTACAACCTGTTGCTCCAGCCGGCCGGGCGGGTCTATTTCGCCGGGGACTGGCTCAGCCACGAGGTGGCCTGGCAGCACGGCGCGTTCGTGGCGGCACGCTCGGCGGTCTCCGCGCTGCACCAGCGGGTGATGGCCGGCTGACCGACCCCGCCGTGCGACGTCCAGATCTTGGACACTTTCCGTTCGCACGTAACGGGAACTGTCCAAGATTGACAGTGCGTGGCGGATCGCCCGGGTGGGTATCGGGTGCCGATGGACGTTGACAACGAGGAGCGTCGTGCGGGTGCGCCCGCTGTGGCCGCTGGGCGCCGCGAGAGATGGGGGCGGTTCGTCGAGCGGGCGACCGGATTGCAGCTCATGGCCGTCTACTGGGTGCCGATGACGGTGTTCCTCGGGCTGCCGGTGCGCTGGCTCTTCGACCGACAGGACTCACTTGTCGAAGCGGTGCTGGGCGCCGCGCTGAACACCGTCTGGATCGGGCCCTCGATCTCTCTGGTGCAGCGGGTTGTGGGCGAGGCCCGCCAGGATCCTGCGGGGATCGCGCTGCGTCAGGCGCTGCGTACCGGCACCGTGCCCGAGGACGCCGCGGTACGGGCCGAACTGCCCAACTACCTCGCCGGGCAGTGGCGGGCCACCTGGGCGGCGCTGCTGCTCGTCCTGGGGGTGTGCCTCGGGCTGGTCCTGCTCGCTCTGCTCGCCGCCGACAACGAGGGCTTCGCGGTGATCTTCGGCCTGGTGGCCGCGGTCAGCGGGACCGTCGCCGCGCTCACCCTGACCCGGATCCGCCGACTGGCGGCTCTGCTGGCCGCGCCCAACCCACCGGGAACACCATGATCGCGGGGTGAGGGCGATCCGGTCGTCGGTTCGGCTGTCGGCAAAACCCACTGCCGCTGGTCGGCGTGGGTGCGCGAGGATGAGGCACCCCCGATGTGAGGAGCGCCGATGGCGACCGACCTGACCGCGCCGCGTACCGCAGTCGCCCCCGATGTCGCGTCGATCCAGCGGCGTACCCTGCGGCTGCTCTTCACCACCCAGATCATCGGCGGGATCGGCGTGACCATCGGCATCGCCGTGGGCGCGCTGCTCGCGGCCCGGATCGCCGGGACCGCGGTGGCCGGTGTCGCGCAGAGCGCCGGGGTGGTCGGTGCCGCGCTGCTGGCCGTCCCGGTCACCCGGATCATGGCGCGGCACGGTCGCCGGCCGGGCCTGGTGCTGGCGTACGCGGTCGGCGCCGTCGGCGGCGTGCTCGTGGTGCTGGCCGCGGCGACGCGCTGGGTGCCGCTGCTCTTCCTCGGCATGCTGCTCTTCGGCGGGGGCACCGCCGCGAACCTGCAGGCCCGCTACACGGCTGTGGATCTCGCCGAGCCGGCCCGCAGGGGGCGCCAGCTCTCCCTGATCGTCTGGGCGACCACCATCGGCGCGGTGGCCGCGCCGAACTTCGCCGCGCTGGCCGACCGGGTCACCACCGGCTGGGGGCTGCCCCCGCTGGCCGGCCCGTTCGCGTTCAGCGCGGCCGCGTTCGTGTTGGCTGCCGTCGTACTCCTCGGGTTGCTCCGGCCCGACCCGCTGCTCACCGCGCGGCGGCTCGCGGCGGCCGAGGCGACAGCTGCCGATCTGCCGCCGGCCGCCGACGCGACGGCGACCGCCGTGGCGGCCGAGGCGCCGGCGGCAGGTGGCGGTGCGACGTCGGCCACGGCGCCGGTCGGGGTGCGCGCGCCGCGCGGCGCCGGGATGCGTGCGGCCTGGTCGGTGGTACGCGGACAGCCAGCCGCCCGACTCGGCATCGCCGCCGTGGCGGTGGGTCACCTGGTGATGGTGGCGGTGATGGCGATGACGCCGGTCCGGCTCGGTGAGTCGCACGCCGACGCCGACGTGTTGCGGCTGGTCGGCATCGTGCTGAGCCTGCACATCGCCGGCATGTACGCGTTCTCCCCGGTGGTGGGTTGGCTCACCGACCGGCTCGGTCGACGGGCGGTGATCCTCGGCGGGGTCGGGCTGCTGCTGGCCGCCTGCGCGGTCGCCGGCACCGCCGGGCACCACACGCCCCGGCTCTCGGTCGGTCTGGTCCTGCTCGGCCTGGGCTGGTCGGCGACGATGGTGGCCGGCTCGACCCTGTTGTCCGAGTCGGTGGCGGCCGAGGTGCGGCCGAGCGTCCAGGGGCTGTCCGACCTGATCATGGGGCTGGCCGGGGCCGGGGCTGCCGTGGTCAGCGGGTTTGTCATGCAGTTCGCCGGTTATCCCGTGCTCACCCTGCTCGCGGCGGTCGCGGCGGCGCCCCTGGTGGCGCTAGCGTTGCGCCCGGTGCCGACCGGGGCACCGGACGAGGAGGGCTGATCACTGTGCGGCTGACCGACTTCTGGACGCGGTTGGACGAGGCGTTCGGGCCCGGCTACGCGGCCAGCATCGCCCGCGATCAGGTGCTGTCCCAGCTCGGCGGACGGACCATCGAGCAGGCCCTCGCATCGGGGGAGCAGACGCACGTGGTGTGGCGGGCGGTCTGTGCCGCGTACCCCGACCGCGTGCCCGCTCGACTACGCTGAGCAGCCTTTTCGTCGGTTCCGCGTGTCGCTTGCCGAGTCGTACACCTGTTCGGCTACTGTCCACAGCGGGGTGCTCGTCCACAGCTCGCGGCCCGTCGGCTGGTTTTCTGTCGGACCTAGCGCCTAGCGTGTCCGCGTGACGCGAAGCTCAGCAAAGACGCCGGCGAAGGCAGGGGTGGCAAACATGGCAGCAGGGCCTGACCGGGAGAAGGCACTCGACCTTGCTCTCGCTCAGATTGACAAGCAATTCGGCAAGGGCTCGGTGATGCGGCTGGGTGACCGGCCGGTCGTCCAGACCGCAATCATTCCGACCGGCTCCATCGCGCTCGACGTTGCCCTCGGCATTGGCGGCCTGCCCCGTGGCCGGGTGGTCGAGATCTACGGCCCCGAGTCCAGCGGTAAGACCACGGTGGCACTGCACTCGGTGGCCAGTGCCCAGCGGCTCGGCGGCATCGCCGCCTTCATCGACGCCGAGCACGCGCTCGACCCGGAGTACGCGAAGGCCCTCGGCGTCGACACCGACGCGATGCTGGTCTCGCAGCCGGACACCGGCGAGCAGGCGCTGGAGATCGCGGACATGCTGATCCGCTCCGGCGCGATCGACATCATCGTGATCGACTCGGTGGCGGCCCTGGTGCCGCGCGCCGAGATCGAGGGCGAGATGGGCGACAGCCACGTGGGCCTCCAGGCCCGGCTGATGAGCCAGGCGCTCCGGAAGATCACCGGTGTGCTCAGCAACACCGGCACCACGGCGATCTTCATCAACCAGCTGCGGGAAAAGATCGGCGTCATGTTCGGCAGCCCGGAGACCACCACCGGTGGTCGGGCGCTGAAGTTCTACGCCTCGGTCCGGCTCGACGTGCGACGCATCGAGAGCCTCAAGGACGGCACCGACGTGGTCGGTAACCGCACCCGGGTCAAGGTTGTGAAGAACAAGGTCGCCGCGCCGTTCAAGCAGGCCGAGTTCGACATCATGTACGGCAAGGGCATCTCGCGTGAGGGCTCGCTGATCGACGTCGGCGTGGAGCAGGCGATCATCCGCAAGTCCGGAGCGTGGTACACGTACGACGGTGACCAGCTCGGCCAGGGCAAGGAGAAGGCCCGGGAGTTCCTGAAGGAAAACCCGGACGTGGCCGCCGAGATCGAGAAGAAGATCCTGGAGAAGCTCGGCGTCGGGGTCGGCGCGGGTGACGCCGCCGGTGGCCCGGAGCTGCCGCCCGTCGACTTCTGACCGGTCGCTGACCCATGGCAGGACGACGCGCTCGTACGGGGCGGGGCTGGGATGCCAGTCCGCCTCGTACGGGCGATGCCACCGATCCGCCCCGCCCTCGACGAGGCCGCCAGGCCGAGCCACAGGCGGACAAGCCGGCGTCCCCTCCTCGCGACGAGTCGGAGGTGGCCCGCGAGATCTGTCTGCGCCAGCTCGCCGTCCGACCCCGCACCCGGGCCGAGTTGGCCGGGGCGTTGGCCAAGCGGGGCATCTCCGAGGAGGTCTCGGCCGAGGTCCTCGACCGGTACGACGAGGTCGGCATCATCGATGACGCCGCGTTCGCCCGGGCCTGGGTGTTCAGCCGGCACGCCGGGCGCGGCCTCGCTCGCCGGGCGCTCGCCAACGAGCTGCGCCGCAAGGGTGTGGACGGCGAGGTGGCCACCGAGGCGCTGGGCGAGCTGGACGAGGAGACCGAGGCGGACACCGCCCGTGGCCTCGTGGAACGCAAGCTGCGCACCGCCCGAGGTGAGCCGGATGCGGTCTTCCGCCGGCTGGTCGGCATGCTGGCCCGCAAGGGTTACCCGCCTGGCGTGGCCATCCGGGCGGTGAAGGACGCGCTGGCCGCGCAGAGCGCCGAGGCGGCCGAGTTCGCCGAGCAGATCGACGCCGACGCGCTCGCCGATGCCGAGGGTGAGTTGGAGCGCGACAACCGTCTGGTCGACTGAGCGGCTCGGTGGGCGGTCCGCTGCGACTCCCGATGGGGGTGCGGGCCTGGTGTTGAAGGCATGTCTGAACGGCGGGCGTGACCGGCGGGCCCATCCGGCCGTGCCGCTCACAGCTGCGGAGTTGGCAGCCGATGCGGCCCGCTGCGCGGCGCTCGGCGTCGCGGCCGTGCACGTCCATCCCCGGGACGAGACCGGCGCCGAGTCGCTGCGCCCGGCGGTGATCGCCGACGCGCTGACCGCGATCCGTGCCGCCCGGCCGGGGCTGCCGGTCGGGGTGAGCACCGGAGCCTGGATCTCGCCGGATCCGGCTGCCCGGGTGGCCGCCGTCCGGGCCTGGCCGGTGCTGCCCGACTTCGCTTCGGTCAACGCCCACGAGCCCGGTGCCGAGGCGGTCGCGGCCGCCCTGCACGAGCGCGGTGTGCTCGTCGAGGCAGGGCTGTGGACGCTCGACGCGGTCGCGGCGTACCGGAGGTGGCGGGTGCCGGCCGGGCGGGTTCTGGTGGAGTGCATGGCTGAGGACGTGGCGGTCGCGTTGGCCGACGCCTCCCGGGTTCTCGCCGCTCTGCCGGCGGACGCGCCGTCGGTGCTGCTGCATGCCGAGGGTCCGGCGACCTGGCCGGTTCTCGCCGAGGCGGTGAGCCGGGGTCTGGACGCCCGAATCGGGCTCGAGGACACCCTGTGCCTGCCGGACGGCTCACCCGCTGCGGACAACGCGGCGCTGGTGGCGGCGGCGGTGGCGGTCGGCGCCAGCTGACTTGGGTGAGACGGATCTGTCACACCTCGCTCGGTCGTCGTCCTCGTCCGACACCCCACTGGGTGGGGCTGAGCAGGCCCGACACGTCCAGTGGGCAGCACACCTCGCGGAGTTTGTCCCCTCCTGTCCGGCGCGACATCAGCGCGCGGTGACGGTTCAACTTCGCTCCGTTCGGGGGGTTTGATCATGAGTCCTTGACCAGAGCACCCCCGGCGACCTAGCCTCGCCATACAGGCTCACATTGCCCGACCAGCGCAGGCTAAGCGCACAACATAGATCGCGTAACAGAACAGCATCACTTTGGCCGACTCCGCGGCCTTTGGCGGCAGTTCCGGACAGGCCGGTCCGGAACGCTGCGACAACTGCACCCGGTCGCCGACGCTGCCCACGGGCACCGCCGGCGGAGAAAGCTACCCACGGCCAGCCGCTCCGGTCGGGCGTCCACAGCCGCAGGAGTGTGCCCCCGGCACGGTCGCTGCGGTCTCGACGTTAGGGGAGGCGGCCATGGCGGGGCGGCGGCACAGGTTCATCGGTAGACCCGACGGGGTCCCGGCATGAACGCGTTCGACGTCGTGCTCCTCGCGGCCGTCCTCGTCCTCGCGGTGGTGGTGATCGGGGCCGTGCTGGTTGGCATCCGGACCATGCGCCGGATGGGCGCCGCGCCGGCTCCGGAGGATCCCGCCTTCATCGCCGAGAAGGACCGCCAGGAGCAGTCCCTCGCTGCTTTACGGACCGCGGCCGACGAGGCGAACAGCACTATCGACGTGGCGAAGTCCGCGGCCGCCGCGGCCCGTACCGAGGCGGCGGCGGCGAAGGCCGAGGCGAAGGCGGCCCGCGCCGAGGCGCGTCGGGTCCTCGACGACGCCCGGGCCGAGGCGGACACCGTCCTGGAACGCGCCCACAAACAGGCCGAGGCGGACGCCGAGCAGTTGCGGACGGCAGCCCGGCGCAGCGGCGAGCGGGAGGTCGCGGTGCTCGCCGCCACCACCCGGGAGCAGGCCGCCGAGGTGGAACGTCGGGCAGCTCGGATGGACGAGCGGGAGCGGATGCACACCGAGGAGGTGGAGCGGTTCGCCGAGCGGGAGCGGCAGCTCACCGCCGCGAAAGCCGCCCTCGCCACCCGGGAGGCCGCGCTCGCCCAGCGGGAGGCCGAGCTGACCGAGTCGGAGGAACTGCGCCGCCGGGAGCTGGAGCGGGTCGCCGGACTCACCGCCGACTCCGCCCGCCTGGAGCTGGTCGACGCCATCGAGACGCAGGCCAAGCGGGAAGCCGCGCTGCTCGTGCGGGACATCGAGTCCGACGCGCGCAACACGGCCGAGCAGCGTGCCCGACACATCGTGGTGGACGCGATCCAGCGGGTCGCCAGCGAGCAGACCGCGGAGAGCGTGGTCAGCGTCCTGCACCTGCCCGGTGACGAGATGAAGGGGCGGATCATCGGCCGGGAGGGGCGCAACATCCGCGCCTTCGAGTCGGTGACCGGCGTCAACCTGATCATCGACGACACCCCCGAGGCGGTGCTGCTCTCCTGCTTCGACCCGGTCCGTCGCGAGGTGGGCCGGGTGACCCTGGAAAAGCTGGTCCTGGACGGGCGCATCCACCCGCACCGGATCGAGGAGGTCTACGACCTGGCCCGGCAGGAGGTGGAGCAGCTCTGCCTCCGCGCCGCCGAGGACGCCCTGGTCGAGGTCGGCATCACCGAGATCCACCCGGAGCTGGTGACCCTGCTCGGCCGGCTGCGCTACCGCACCTCGTACGGGCAGAACGTGCTCAAGCACCTGGTCGAGACCGCCCACATCGCCGGCATCATGGCTGCCGAGCTGCGGTTGGACGTGCCCATCATCAAACGGTCGGCGTTCCTGCACGACATCGGCAAGGCGCTCACCCACGAGGTGGAGGGCAGCCACGCCATCATCGGCGCGGACCTGGCCCGCAAGTACGGCGAGCACGAGGACGTGGTGCACGCCATCGAGGCGCACCACAACGAGGTGCCGCCGCAGACCATCGAGGCCGTCCTCACCCAGGCCTCCGACGCCTGCTCCGGCGGTCGGCCGGGCGCGCGTCGGGAGAGCCTTGAGGCGTACGTCAAGCGGCTGGAGCGGATCGAGGAGATCGCGGCCGGCAAGATCGGCGTGGACAAGGTCTTCGCGATGCAGGCCGGCCGGGAGATCCGGGTGATGGTCAAGCCGGACGACGTGGACGACATCGGGGCGGCCGTGCTGGCCCGCGACGTGGCCAAGCAGATCGAGGAGGAGCTGACCTACCCGGGTCAGATCCGGGTCACAGTGGTCCGCGAGTCCCGGGTCACCGAGATCGCCCGCTGAACAGCCCGATCACCAGGAGCTCAGCAACATCGGGGTGTCCCCTTCTTGGGGACACCCCGATGTCTGAAAAATCGAGTCAATCATGCGCGTGCTGCTCGGCGGCGCGGCCCGGCGGGACGCCGGGCCGCCCAGGTCGCAGGTCAGCCCTGCGGTTCACTGACGGTGTTGCCGCCGACCGGAGTGGCACCGGTGGCGATCCGCCGCTGCGCGCGGAAGCCACGCTGACGGCTGCGCCGGTCCAGCCAGTTGGCCAGCGCGGTGAGCAGTGAGTTGATCACGATGTAGATCGCGGCCACCACGATCGCCGCGGCGACGATGTTGCCCTTGTTCGCGGCGAGGTCGTTGACCCCGCGCTGGAGCAGTTCCGGGAAGGCGACGATGTAGCCGAGCGCGGTGTCCTTGAGCAGCACCACCAACTGGCTGACGATGACCGGCAGCATGGCCCGGGCGGCCTGCGGGACGAGGATCAGCTGCATGACCTGGCTCTTGCGCATGCCGATGGCGTATGCGGCCTCGGACTGACCGCCGGGCAGTGAGCGGATTCCCGCCCGGAACGCCTCCGCGAGGACCGAGCCGTTGTAGAGGGTCAGCCCGATCACGACGGCCCAGAAGGCGGTCACCGGCCCCTTGATCACGAACGGCACGCCGTAGAAGATGAAGAAGATCATGAGGAGCAGCGGAACGGCGCGGAAGAACTCGACCACGGCGCCGGACGGGATGCTGATCCAGCGACGCTCGGAGAGCCGGCCGACCGCGAAGATGATGCCGAACGCCAACGAGAGCACCATGCCGACCGCAGCCGCCCAGAGTGTGGCGAGCAGACCGGGCCCGATGAACTGAGTCCAGGTGGTGGCCTCGGTGAAGGGCTTCCAGAGCTGCCCCTCCCACTGGCCCGCCTCGTCGAACTTCGAGTAGATCCACCAGAGCAGCCCGGCCAGGGCGACACCGAAGACGACGCTCAGTACCGCGTTACGGATCCGTGCCCGAGGCCCCGGGTGGTCGTAAAGGACGGAGTCGGTGCTCATCAGCGCTTCACCGCCAGTCGGTTGGCCAGCCAGCCGAAGGCGTAGCCGGTGGGGATCAGGAACGCGGCGAACGTGCCGGCGAAGACCAGGAAGATCATGATGACCGCGTCGCCGTTGTCATTGATCAGCTGCTTCATCACGTTCGAGGACTCCATCAAACCGATCGTGCCGACGATCGTGGCGTTCTTGCAGAGCGCGATCAGGATGCTGCCCAGCGGCGCGATCACGGAGCGCGTGGCCTGGGGCAGCACCACGATCCGTAGGGTCTGGGCGAAGGAGAGGCCGATCGCCCGGGCCGCCTCGGCCTGCCCGGCAGGCACGGTGTTGACCCCGGATCGCAGCGCCTCGCAGACGAAGGAAGCCGTGTACACCGACAGGCCGATCACCCCGAGCCAGAAGTTGTTCAGGTCCAGGTCGTCGGAGAGGGTCAGGCCGAGCGTGGAGTACAGCCCGAAGAAGCAGAAGAAGACGACCAGGGTGAGCGGCGTGTTACGGAAGATGTTGACCCAGACTGTTCCGAAACCGCGCAGCACGGGAACCGGCGAGACCCGCATGGCGGCGAGCAGCACGCCGAGTGTCAGCGCGAACACCGCCGACGCGCCGGTCAGCTTGAGGATCCAGATAAAGCCCGACAGGTAGGCGTCGAAGTTAGTCGGATCGGCGAATACGTGCATGCGTCCGCTCCCGGGGGCAGGTCGTCGGCGTCGTCACGGGCCGGGGGCCGACACCCGTGTCCGGATGTCGGCCCCCGGGACCGGTCAGACGCTGCTGCAGTTGGTCAGCTTGGTGGTGTCCAGCTCGGGCGCGGCCTTGCCGCTCTTGCCCAGACTGGTGTCCCACGCGGCCTTGTAGGTGCCGTCGGCGGCGGCGGCCTTGAGGATCTCGTTGACCTTCTCGCAGCCGTCCTTGTCATCCTTCTTCAGGCCGATGCCGTAGGGCTCGGTGGAGAAGGTCTTGCCGACGACCTTGAACTTGCCGGCGAACTGGGACTGGGCGGCGTAGCCGGCGAGGATGATGTCATCCGTGGTGACGGCGTCGACCTGGCCGTTCGCCAGCAGCGGCAGGCACTTCGAGTACGCGTCGAACTGCTGCAGCTTGGCCTTCGGGTAGTCCGACTGGATCCGCTTGGCGGGCGTGGATCCCGAGGCCGAGCAGACCTTCTTGCCCTCCAGGCCCTCGGGCCCGGTGATCGTCGAGTCGGCCTTGACGAGCAGGTCCTGGCCGGCGATGAAGTACGGGCCGGCGAAGTTGACCTTCTGCTTGCGCTCGTCGTTGATGGTGTACGTCGCCACCACCAGGTCGACGGTGCCCTGCTGGATGAAGGGCTCCCGGTTGTTGGAGACCGTCGTCTTCCACTCGATGTTGTTCGCGTCGACGCCGAGACCCTTGGCGATGATCTTGCCAATCTCGATGTCGAAGCCCTCGTACTGGCTTCCGGTCTGCAGACCCAGGCCAGGCTGGTCGGCCTTGACGCCGATCACGAGCTTCTTCTGGCTCTCTGCCTTGCCGACGATGCCCTTGGCGCCCGAGCTGCCGGTGCTGCCGCCTTCGTCCCCGCCGCAGGCGGTCATGGTGACGGCCAGAGCCGCGACCGCGGCGACTGCCGCAATGCGCTTCATACGCATACTCTTCTCCTTCTTCAACGGAGCCCACCGAGGTGCGGCACGCTCCACTACGGACGCCTAGTGCGTGAGGATCTTGGAGAGGAAGTCCTTGGCCCGGTCGCTGCGCGGGTTCTCGAAGAACTCCGCCGGGGACGCGTCCTCGACGAGCTTGCCGTCGGCCATGAAGATGACCCGGTTCGCCGCGTGCCGGGCGAAGCCCATCTCGTGGGTCACCACGACCATCGTCATGCCGTCACTGGCCAGCGAGGTCATCACGTCCAGCACCTCGCCGACCATCTCCGGGTCCAGGGCGCTGGTCGGCTCGTCGAAGAGCATCGCCTTGGGCTGCATCGCCAGTGCCCGGGCGATGGCCGCCCGCTGCTGCTGACCGCCGGAGAGCTGGGCCGGGAACTTGTCCGCCTGGTTGGCGATGCCGACCCGCTCGAGCAGGGCCAGGCCGCGCTCGCGGGCGGCGGTCGGCTTCTCCTTGCGGACCTTGATCGGGCCGAGGGTGACGTTCTCCAGGATGGTCTTGTGCGCGAAGAGGTTGAAGGACTGGAAGACCATGCCCACCTCGCTGCGCAGCTTCGCGAGGGGCTTGCCCTCGGCCGGCAGCGGCTGACCGTCGAAGGTGATGGTGCCCGAGTTGATCGGTTCCAGTCGGTTGATCGTGCGGCACAGCGTCGACTTGCCGGAGCCGGACGGGCCGATCACCACGACCACCTCGCCCCGACCCACCGACAGTGAGACGTCGTCCAGCACGTGCAGCGGCCCGAACCACTTGTTGACCGCGTCCAGCACGATGAGCGGTTCGCCCGTCGTCACGTCGTCCACCGTCCCCTGTCGTCTCCCGGATCGGGGTCGGTTGACCCCCGGTGCGGCCACTGTAGGCGGCCTGATGTGGCAGAACGCAACCCAGCGGGTCACGGAGCGGTAACACCGGTCACGATCGTTGTCGGGCGTCCGATTTCGGTCAGCGACTGGGTGGTCATGGTGGCGATCGTGGCGCCTTGTCGAGATCATGGGGGGATGACCGAACCCGTACGGTTGACCAAGTACGCGCGCGGCGGCGGCTGCGCCTGCAAGATCCCGCCAGGTGAGCTGGAGATCATGGTGGCCGGTCTCGGCCCGGCGACCGGTACCGCCGAGCTGCTGGTCGGGTTGGATCATGGCGACGACGCGGCGGTGGTGCGTCTCGATGAGCGGACCGGCCTGGTCAGCACCGCCGACTTCTTCACCCCGGTGGTCGACGACGCGTACGACTGGGGTCGGATCGCGGCGGCCAACGCCCTCTCCGACGTGTACGCGATGGGCGGCACCCCGCTGGTGGCGCTCAACCTGCTCTGCTGGCCGCGCGACGTGCTGCCGTTGGAGTTGGCCCGTGAGGTGCTGCGCGGCGGCCAGGACGTGGCGCGGGAGGCCGGTTGTCACCTGGCCGGCGGGCACAGCGTGGACGACGACGGCCCGAAGTACGGTCTCGCGGTCACCGGCACGGTCCGACCGGAGGAGTTGATCACCCTCGACGCCGGGCGGGCCGGGGTGCCGTTGTCGCTGACCAAGCCGCTCGGGGTGGGTGTGCTGAACACCCGGCACAAGGCGACAGGTGAGAGCTTCCCGGAGGCGGTGGCCTCGATGAGCGCGCTCAATCGGGACGCGGCCCGTGCGGCGGTCGCCGCCGGCATCCGGTGCGGCACCGACGTGACCGGGTTCGGGTTGCTCGGGCACGCCTCGAAGCTGGCCCGGGCCAGCCAGCTCACGGTGGCCATCGACACCGCCCGGGTGCCCTATCTGGCCGGCGCGCGCGAGGCGTTGCGCGACGGGTTCGTCAGCGGCGGCAGCCGGCGCAACCTGGACTGGGTGACCCCGTGGACCGACTTCGGCGCGGCGGACGAGGGCGAGCGGCTGCTCCTGGCCGACGCGCAGACCTCCGGTGGCCTGCTTGTCGCGGGCGAGGTGCCCGGCGCCCCGGTGGTGGGCGAGCTGTTGCCCCGTGGGGAGCACCGGATCGTCCTGCGCTGACCGGGGGCCTGTGACCCGCGGGAGGACACGCGCCGGCGGTGGTGCGGATGGCGCACCATACCCGATAAACTGTCACCTTCCCGCTACTCCGAGCAATGCCGCTCAGGGAAATTTTGCCCGGAATGGTCACAGACCGGTAACTTGCCCCCGGCTGGGGTCAAATGCCCCCCACCATCGTGTGTAAGGCCCGATCCGGAGGCCGGTGGGGACGAACGCAGCGAGGAGGCGGAATGACCGAGCTGTGGAACTGGAGAATCGACGGGGCTCAACCCGTGGAGGTCTACCCGGCGTTGGCCGAGGCGCTTGGTCGGGTGGTGATGCCGTTGGCGGTGGCCGACCCGGCGCGGCTGCCGGCGTACGCGGTGGTGTGTGACGTCTGGCTGGCGCCGGGCGAGTTCGCGACGGTGGTGGACTGCTACGGGGTGCCCGAGCAGCTCTCCGAGCACGCGAGCATCGCCGCACTGGCCCGATTGCTGGGCCGCAACTGCCTGTTGCGCGACGACACGCTCGACGCGGGCCGGCACCTGCTCGTCGCCCCGGACGGCACGGTCCGTCCGGTGCACTTCGACGTGCGGGACACCGAGGACGGTGAGGTGCTCAGCAGGTTGCGGCTCTGCTCACTTGGCGACCCGGGTTGTCGGGGCTGGTCGCAGTGCCACCGCTCGCGCTGGGCGCCGGACACTGTCGCACCGGCGCTCGCCGCGGCCTGACCCTCGTCGGGGTCAGGCCCGGCCGGGTGCCGTGCCGGTGGACGGCGATCAGTTGGAGGCGGTGGCCGACCGGTCGGTGGTGCCCGATCCGGCACCCCGCACCACCAGTTGGTCGAGCAGGGTGCGCGTCGCCTCGGCCACGGCGGCCACCGCGGCGTCGAACGCGGCGGCGTTGTGCGCGGCGGGCGCCCGGAAGCCAGAGATCTTCCGGACGTACTGCAACGCCGCCGCCTCGACGTCCGCGTCGGTCACCTGCGGGGTGAACGGTTCACGCAGCGTCTTGATGCTCCGGCACATGTCAGCTCCTCCTTCGTTCACCGCGGTCTGCACCCGCCGTGCCGGCGATGGTACCGACGGTGACACTGGGTCGATAGTTGTCTATCCTGGGCACGGACCAGAGCCGTTCGAGCCACAGCCGCCGCTCTCGCGCTCCCAGCGCCCCGGGCCCCCGGAGACTCATTGTGGACCATGCCCCCGCCCGCTCATCCCGTCCCGACCTAGACGATCTCACGCGTAGCCTGCACACCCCGCTGGAACGGATCGCCGTCGAGCACGCCGATCTGATCGAGGCGGTGCGCAGGCGCGTGGTCACGAACGACTCCGTGCCGTCCGGCATAGTGGCCGTCGCCGCCTTCAACTCGTCCATCTGAACGATGGTCTGCCGGTGCGGTCCGCCCGGAGTGGGCGGATCCTGCCGGCCGATCAGCCAGTTCGTGCTGAAGGTGCACAGCCGGTGTGACCTCAGCTGCGACCACTGCTACATCTACCAGCACGCCGACCAGACCTGGCGTGGCCGTCCGACGCGGATGCCGCCGGCCACGGTCAAGGCCGCCGCGCGACGGATCGCCGAGCACGCCCGCGAGCACGGGTTGCCGGTCGTGCACGTGGTGCTGCACGGGGGCGAGCCGTTGCTCCTGGGCGCCGCCGGGTTGCGGGAGGCGCTGGCCGAGCTGCGCTCGGCAATCACCCCCTGGGCGCGGCTCGACCTGCGCATGCAGACCAACGGCGTGCTGCTCGACGAGGAGCTGTGCCGGCTGTTCGTCGAGTACGACCTGCGGGTCGGCGTGTCCTTCGACGGCGACCGCGCGGCCAACGACCGCCACCGGGTCTTCGCCCACGGCGGCAGCAGTCACGACCACGTCCGGCGGGCGCTGGCCCTGCTCCGGCGGCCGGAACACCGCACCAGCTACGCCGGCATCCTCTGCACTGTCGACGTCCGCAACGATCCCGACCGGGTGTACGAGGCGCTGCTGGCCGAGAGCCCGCCCCGGGTCGACCTGCTGCTGCCCCACGCCACCTGGGACCAACCCCCGGAGCGCCCCGGCCCCGACCCCACCCCGTACGCCGACTGGTTGGGGCGGCTGCACCGGCGGTGGGTGGACGACGGGCGCCCGGTGTCGATCCGGATGTTCGAGGCGCTGCGCCCGGGTGGCGGCGGCACCGAGGCGTTCGGCCTCGCGCCGGCCGACGTGCTGGTCATCGAGGCGGACGGCAGTTGGGAGCAGGTCGACTCGCTGAAGACCGCGTACCACGGCGCGGCCGACACCGGGTTCGACGTGTTCGACCACTCGGTGGACGAGGTCGCACGGCACCCAGGGGTCGCCGTCCGGCAGGACGGCGTGGACGGGCTCTGCCTGACCTGCCGGTCGTGCCCGGTGGTCGACAGGTGCGGCGGCGGCCTGTACGCCCACCGCTGGCGCACCGGCTCCGGCTTCGACAACCCCTCGGTGTACTGCGCCGACCTGCTCCGCCTGATCGACACCGTGGACGCCCACCCGCCGCCCACCCCCGCCACCTTGCCGGCCACCTCGCCCGTCGACGAGGTGCTCGACGACCTGGCGACCGGGCACGGGTCGGCGTCGACGCTCGCGCTGCTCGCCGCCACCCAGCTCTCCATCACCCGGGCGCTGCTGGCGGCCTGTCGGGACCGGTCCGGCGCCACGGCCGCCTGGGACCTGCTCGTCCACCTCGACCAGGCGGCGCCGGAGGCGGTCCGGGCCGTCCTGGCGCACCCGTTCGTCCGGCCCGCTCTGGTGCATCGCCTCGACTCGTCCGTCCTGCCCGGCCTCGGCGCGGCAGTCGACCCACTGCCGGCCCTCGCCATCGCCGCGGCCGTGCGGGCCGGTGTCCCGGCCGCGTTGCACGTCCCGGTGCGGGCCGACGCGATCACGTTGCCCACGCTCGGCAGCCTGGTGCTGCCCGGCCTGGGGGAGAGCGCCGAGGTGACCGTCCGGCCCGGCGGGTTCCAGGTCCGGGGCGGGTCGGTCGAGCAGACGGTGCTCCTCGATCCGCCGGCGCCGCCGCCGACCGGCTGGCTTCCGACCCGCGACGTGTCGGTGCCCGGTGGCCGGTTGCTCCTGGAGGACGGCGACCCCTACCGCGACTGCTACGGCCAGCCGGTGGAGTCCCGGCTGGAGGTTCCGGCGGCGCGGGCGTTGGGCCGTACCCTGGCGGATGCCTGGCGGGTCGTGCACCGGGACGTGCCGGCGCACGCGGCGGCGCTCGACGGCGGTCTGCGCGCCGTGGTGCCGTTGGCGCCCGACCCGGCGCGACCCCTGCGGAGCGCGACCGCCCGGCACGCGTTCGGCGCGGTCGCCGTCACCCCCCATCCCGACCCGGAGACGATGGCGGTGCTGCTCGTGCACGAGTGGCAGCACGCGAAGCTGGGTGCCGTGCTCGACCTGTACGACCTGGTCGAACCCGGGCAGGGCATCCGGATCCGGGTGCCCTGGCGCCCCGACCCGCGGCCTCCGGAGGGGGTGCTCCAGGGCGTCTACGCCCACCTCGCCGTCACCCAGGTCTGGCAGTCCCGGGCCGCCACCGACCAGCCGGACGCGTCGGCGCACGCGGCCCACTTCCTGGGGTGGACCCGGGACGGCGTCGACGCGCTGCTGGCCAGCCGGTCGCTCACCGCGGCGGGTGAGCGGTTCGTCGCCCAGCTGCGCCACGGGCTGGAGGGGACCCGTGTCGGGTCCAGATGAGCACCCACCGCCCAGACTGGGCCGTCCCCGCCTCGCCGACGACCTGCGGGCGCTGGGCGTACGCCCGGGGGTGTGCCTACTCGTGCACTGCGGCCTCCGTCGGGTGGGCCCGTTGGAGCACGGCCCCGCGACCCTCGCCGGCGCGCTGCGCGACGTCCTCGGCCCGGCCGGCACGCTGCTGGTGCCCACCCACACCGACGGTAACTCGACAACCTCCCGGGCCCACCTGGCGGCCACCGCGGGAATGGACCGGGCGCGGCGTGAGCGGTACGAGGCGGCGCTGCCGGGGTGGGACCGCCGGACCACCCCCTCCCAGCGGATGGGTGCGCTCGCCGAGTACGTCCGGTGCATCCCCGGTGCGGTGCGCAGTGACCATCCGCAGACCTCCTTCACCGCGCTCGGCCCCCGGGCCCGGCAGCTCACCGACGGCCACGACCTCACCTGCCACCTGGGGGAACGCTCACCGGTTGGCGGCCTCTACGCGGCGGACGGGCAGATCCTGCTGCTCGGCCTCGGCTACGAGGCGTGCACCGGCCTGCACCTGGCCGAGTACCGGCTGCCGGTGCCGCTACCCGAGCGCGACTACCACTGCTTCCGGCTCGTCGACGGGCGGCGAGTGCGCCTCGACTTCCGGGCCCTCGACCTGGACGACCGGGACTTCCCGAAGGTGGGTGCGGCGCTCGACGAGACGCCGTTGGTGCGGCGCGGTCGGGTGGGGCGGGCCAACGCCCGCCTCCTGCCGGCGCGAGCCGCTGTCGACTTCGCGACTGCCTGGTTCGCCGCGAACCGGTTGGCGGCGCAACGTTGACGCGGGGACTACGCTGATGATCCGGCCGCGTGGGGAGGGCGGAGGGGCAGCGGTGAGCACAGTGGACGCACCCTCCAGAGCACGCGCCCCGCTCTTCTTCATCAGCTATTCGCGGGCGCCGGTCGGCCGGGCCACCGGCAAACCCGCCGAGTACGTCTCCCGATTCTTCGAGGACCTCTCCGTCCACGTCAGTGAGTTGGTCGGCCCGGTGACCGGAGTGGACGCCGGCTTCCTGGACACCTCCATCGCCGGCGGCGAACGCTGGAGCCCGGAGCTTCTCCAGGCCGCCGGCACCTGCCAGGTCTTCGTTCCTCTGGTGTCCAGCGCGCTGCTCGGCAGCGACTGGTGTGGCCGGGAGTGGGACGCGTTCTCCCGCCGACGGATCACCCCGCTACACAGCTCCGCCTCGATCCACGAGACGGCGATCGTGCCGGTCACCTGGTCGCCGACGAACGGCACGGCACTGCCTCGGGTGCTCCGCGACATCCAGCGCTTCTCCCCGACCGCGATGCCGGATCCCGACATCGCGGTGCACTACCAGCGGGACGGGGTCTATGGCTTGCTGACCATGCAGTGGGAGAACGCGTACCGGGCGGTGGTCTGGCGGCTGGCGCAGCGGATCGTGGCCATCCACCGGTCGTACCTGGTCGAGCCCTGGGTGCCGGCGAGCGTGGACGAGCTGTGCAACAGGTTCGCCGAGGAGCCGCAGTGAGCCCGCCGACGGACCGGCGCCGATCGGGCGCGCGCGGGACGTACTTCTTCCTGAGCTACGCCCACTCGGCGCCGCGGCCGGGCGCCCGTGCCGACGCCGACGTCTGGGTCGGCCAGTTCTTCGCCGACCTGACCGACGAGGTGCGACGCCAGGCGCGACCGGTCGCCGGGATGCGGATCGGCTTCTTCGACCAGCACATCCCGTTGGGCGCCGACTGGAAGGCCGCGCTCGCCGAGGCGCTCGGTGACGCCGAGGTCTTCGTCCCGCTCTACTCACCCGGCTACTTCAAGCGTCCCTGGGCGCTGGGGGAGCAGGAGTCCTTCCGGGCCCGGCTGGCCGCCGCCGGGTCGACCCGGGTCACCGCCGGCCATCTCACTCCGGTGCTGTGGATACCGTCCCCCCCGTGGGAGGCCCATCCGGAGCTGGACGCCGCCCTGGACCTGGGCCGGGACGTCCCGGAGTACGCCGCCGACGGCCTGCGCGCGTTCTGCATGCTGGCCTCCTACCGCGCCCAGTACGAGCTCCTGCTGAGCCGCCTGGCGAGCCGGATCGTGCACACCGCCGAGCGGCGACCGATGGGCCCGTCCCGGGCGCCCGGTCTGGACGAGGTCGTCCGTCCGGCGCCGACCGATCCGGACTTCGTCGTCGCCGTCCTGGCCCCGACCCGGGACCGGCTGCCGACCGATCGCGACCCCGCCGGCTACGCCGCCAGCGGCCGGCTCTGGCGGCCGTACGGGCGCAGCCAGCAACTGCCCGCCGCCGAGTACGCGGCCAGCACCGCCGAGCGGCTGGGGCTGTCGGCCCGTACCGAGGACTTCGCGCAGGCCTCCGCGCTGCTGGATCGGCGGCCGGCCGTGCTGCTTGTCGACCCGTGGATCGCGGCGGCGCCGGACGCGGCCGAGGTTCTCGCCCGCATGCTGCACGGCCTGCGGGAGTGGGTCGTTCCGCTGGTCGTCACCGATGACGACGACACCCAGGACGTCACCCGTTGGGCCACCGAGGTGACCCAGTTGCTGAGCGACGCCGGTCGGCCCCAGGTGAAGCGCGCGTGCAGCATGCCGGAGTTCGTCGACCTGATGCCGGCGTTGGTCACCGAGGCACGCCGCCAGTTCCTCAAGTACGGCCCGGTCGTCTCCTTCGAATCACCGCCGGAGCCGGTGCCGAGCCTGCGTGACGGCCTGCCCGCGGCCGGCTCGACAGTTTCCACCGACCCCGCGTTCCCGCCTGATGATCCGGCCCCACCGCGTCCCCACGGAGAAAACCGATGAACAACGATCGCGAAGGCCAGGTCGTCACCTTCTACTCGTTCAAGGGTGGGACGGGCCGGACGATGGCGCTGGCCAACGTGGCCTGGATCCTGGCGGCCAGCGGCCGGCGGGTGCTCGTCGCCGACTGGGACCTGGAGTCACCCGGTCTGCACCGCTTCTTCCACCCGTTCCTCGACGCCGAGGCGATCCAGGGCACCAGCGGTGTGATCGACATGATCCGCGACTACGAGTGGGAGACCACCCGGGTCGACGACCGGCCGGACCGCTGGATGGAGCAGTACGCCCGGGTCGGGCGGCACGCGTTCTCGCTGCGCTGGAACTTCCCCGAAGGCGGCGGCCTCGACTTCCTCTCCGCCGGCCGGCAGAACAGCGACTACGCCGTCTCGGTGAGCGGGCTGGACTGGGACAACTTCTACAACCGGCTGGGCGGGGCGCAGTTCTTCGAGGCGCTGCGGGCGGACATGAAGCGCCAGTACGACTTCACCCTGATCGACAGCCGGACGGGGTTGAGCGACGTCGCCGACATCTGCACCCTGCACCTACCGGACACTCTGGTCGACTGTTTCACGCTCAGCGACCAGGGCATCGACGGCGCGGCCCGGGTGGCGCACTCGGTACGGGACCGGTACCGGCGGCGCGACATTCGGGTCCTGCCGGTGCCGATGCGGGTCGACCAGGCCGAGAAGGAACGGGCCGAGGCGGGCCGCCTGCTGGCCATGCGTCGGTTCGCCGGGTTGCCGGCCGGCATGACCGAGGCGGAACGGCGGCGTTACTGGGCCGCGGTGGAGGTCCCGTACCGGCCGTTCTACGCGTACGAGGAGACCCTCGCCACGTTCGGCGATCCGCCGGGCTCACCGACGTCGCTGCTGGCCGCGTTCGAGACGTTGACCGGGATCCTCACCGACGGCGCGGTGACCGCGCTGCCCGTGATGGACGAGTCGGTGCGGGAGCGGGGCAAGGCCCGGTTCCGCCGACGCACCGAGGCGATCGACGATCAGATCGTGCTCCGGTACGCGCCGGAGGACGCCATCTGGGCCGAGTGGCTGGAGCGGGTGCTCAGTTCGGCCGGGCTGCGGGTGGTGGAGCCGACGGCCGCCGTCGGGTCCGCCGGTACGCCGGCCCCGCGCACGCTGACAGTGGTCTCGCCGGCCTACGTGGCGACGCCGTCCGGTGGTCTGCCCGACCGCGACACGAGCACCGGCTCGACGGCCCTGGCCGTGTACGTCGCCGACCTGCGCCCGTTGGCGGAATTTCCGTCCCAGAGTTCCACCAATCTGGTCAACGTCAGCGCCGCGACCGCCGTGGAGCGGGTGTTGCGGCTGGTCGGCCGGCCGGTGCCGTCGTCGGCGGACGGGCCGGCGGGCGGGTCCACCCGCTACCCCGGCACGGAGCCGTTGATCTTCAACGCCCCCAACCGGAACGCCCGGTTCACCGGCCGGGAGGACGACCTGGCGCGGCTGCGCGCGCAGTTGCAGAGCGGGGGCAGCGCGGTGGTGCTGCCGGTCGCCCTGCAGGGCATGGGCGGTGTCGGTAAGACCCAGGTGGCGCTGGAATACGTGCACCGGTTCAAGGCCGCGTACGACGTGGTCTGGTGGATCGTGGCGGACCCGCCGCAGTTCGTCGACACCGCCCTCGCCGACCTCGCCGGTCGCCTCGGCATCCTCGTCGGGCCGACCCTGCCCGACACGGTCCGGTCGGTGCTCCAGGTGCTCGGCCGTGGTGAGCCGTACGAGCGGTGGCTGGTCGTGCTCGACAACGCCGAGGAGCTCGACCAGATCGAGCCCTTCCTGCCGCAGGGCCCCGGGCACGTCCTGCTGACCTCCCGCAACCGCGCCTGGGGTGACCGGGCGAACCCGATCCAGGTGGACGTCTTCGACCGCACCGAGAGCGTGGCGCACCTCGCCCAGCGGGTGCCCACGATCAGCGCCGAGGAGGCCGACCGGGTGGCCGAGGCGCTCGGCGACCTGCCGATCGCGGTGGCCGCGGCGGGCGCCTGGCTCGCCGACACCGGCACGTCGGTCGCCGACTACCTGAGGCAGATCGAGCGGCACGGTCCCAGCGCGCTCTCCGTGGAGGCGACCTGGGATCTGTCGCTGAACCGGCTGCTCGAGCAGGCGCCCGCCGCGTACCGGCTGTTGCAGCTCTGCTCGGTGCTGGCCCCCGAGATCGCCCTCGAACTCATCTACAGCGACGAGATGGCGGCGGCCCTGGTGCCGTTCGACCCGTCGGTGTCGGAGCGGCTCGTGCGCGGCGCCCTGGTCCAGCAGATCAACCGCCTGGCACTGCTCAAACTCGACGTCCAGGGCGGTCGGGTGCAGGTGCACCGGCTGTTGCAGGCGGTGGTCCGCGACCGGATGACCGACGACGAGATCACCGCCGCCCGACACCAGGTGCACCTGGTGCTGGCCGCGTCCCGGCCCCGGGGCGACGTGGACGACCCGACCACCTGGGCTCGGCTGCGCATGCTCTGGCCGCACCTGGAGGTCTCCGAGGCGCTTACCTGTCCGGAGGAGCCGGTGTGTCAGCTGCTCATCGACCGGGTCCGTTATCTGTGGCAGCGCGGCGGTCTGGACCAGGCCGACGTGTTCAGCCAGGAGGTGGACGACACCTGGAGCGCTCGGCTCGGCGACACGCACGACGAGGTCGAGGCCTCGGCGCTGGGCCGACAGTTGTTGCACCTGCGGTTCAACCGGGCGAACATCCTGCGCAGCCTGGGCCGGTTCAACGAGGCCCGGGACCTGGACGAGGCGGTGCTGGCCGAGCAACGCCGGCTGCTGGGCCCGCTGCATCCGCACAGTCTGATGACCGCCGGCAGCCTCGGCGGTGACCTGCGGGCGCTCGGCCGCTACGCCGAGGCCCTGGATCGGGACCGGTCCACCTACGCCTCCTGGCTGCAGGTGTTCGGCGAGGACCACCCCCGGACGCTGAGCGCGGCCAACAACCTCGCCGTGTCGTACCGGCTGGTCGGCGACTACCGGTCGGCCCGTCGATGGGACGACGAGGTGCACCAGCGGCGGCGGCTGGTGCTCGGCCCCACGCATCCCTACACCCTCGTCTCCGCCGTGCGGCTGGGCAGCGACCTGCGGGAGGCCGGCGAGTACGAGAGGTCGGCCACCCTGCTGCGCACGGTGTACGAGACGTACTGCGAGGTGCTCGGGCCGGATGACGGCCAGAGCCTCGCCGCTCAGGTCAACCTGGCGGTGTCGCTGCGCAGCTCCGGTCGGGGCAGCGAGGCCACGCCGATGTTCGAGACGGCCTACCGCGAACTCGACGAACGCTTCGGTCCGGACAACCCGGACACTGTGGCGTGCCGGTCGAGTCGCGCGGCGAACCTGTTGGCCGTCGGCGACGCGGCTCGGGCCCTGACCGAGATGAACGCCGTGCGCCAGGCGTTCGAGGAGTTGCTCCGGCTCGGCCCGGAGCACCCGCACGCCCTGGCGACGGTGAGCAACATCTCGGCGGCGGAGCGCGCGCTCGGGCGCAGGTCGGACGCACTCGCGTCGGCGTCCCGGGCGGTCGGCGAGTTGCGCAAGGTGCTCGGGCCGGACCACCCGCACACCCTCGCGGCGGAGGTCAACCAGGCGGTGTGTCTCGCCGAGGAGGGTGACTGGGAGTCGGCGCGGGACCGGCTGCGGGAGACCGCCGGCCGACTGGCCGCGGTGATCGGTGCGGACCACCCCGACACGCTGCGCTGCCTCGGCGATCTCGCCCTGGTGGCGAGGCGGGCCGGCGACGGCCCGGCCACCGAGGACGTCGGCGCCGTTGCGGACCGGCTGGCCGAGGTGATCGGTCTGGAACATCCCACCGTGCAGACCCTGCGCGAACGGCGGTTCGTGGTCCGGGTGATCGACCCACACACGATCTGACCCGGTCGTTCGGCGGGCGGGTCGGGTGGCGGGGCCGGCCCGTCGGCCCGGCTGGGCCGACGCTCAGAGTTGCGGGCTAGTCGCGAGGGCCGGCGTGGCCAGCCAGGTCAGGGTCTGCGGCAGGATCTCCACCGCCCCGAAGTGCGCGGCGCCGGGCTGCACCTGCACCTCGGCGCGCGGAATCCGTGCGGCGAGCCAGTGGGAGTGCTCCACCGGGGAGAAGCGGTCCTGCTCGCCGTGCCAGAGCCGGACCTCCGCGCGGATGGCGCCCAGGTCGAACCCCCAGCCGCGCCGGATCGCCAACACGTCGTCGATCCAACCCTCGGGGCCGTGCCGCACCGCCTCGGAGTACATGTCGGTCAGCAGTCGGCGGATCGCGACGTCGTCGACGACCCGGATGTCCTCGTCGGGCAGTTGGGGGCGGAGGAAGTCCAGCAGCGTCATCGGGTCCCGACGGGCCTCGTCCGCGCGAACCTTCAGGTTGAGCGTCAGCTCGGCCAGGTCCTCGTCGGCCTGCCCGTAGTCCTCCACGTTCGATTCCGCCATGCCCGCGTACCAGTCCAGGTCGGGCGCGCCGGCCGGGGCGAGCCCCACCAGCACGGCGGCCCGGGTGACCCGGTCCGGCAGCAGCGCGGCGCAGGCCAGGGCGTGTGGCCCGCCACCGGAGCGGCCCACCACCGAGAACCGGTCGATGCCGAGGTCGTCGGCGATCGCCGCCACGTCGGCGGCGGCGTCGGCCACCCGCCGGCCCTCGTGCCGGTCGGAGTCGCCGTACCCGGGCCGGTCGTAACAGACGAGGTGCACGCCGAGGCGGTAGACGACGATGCCCCGGGGTCGAGGGCCGCTGCGGCTGCCCGGGGTGCCGTGCAGCAGGAAGACCGCCGGCCCGTCCGGCGCTCCCGAGGTCTCCACCGCGAGGTGCCGCCCGTCCGGGGTCGTGACGGTGCGCTGTGTCGCATCTTGTCGCGTCACGGTTGGCCTCCCGCGGGTCGTCATGTGCTCCCCCGTGAACGGAGCCGCGCATCGTCGGCGCCGAGTGCAAAGCCCCCGAAATCGCCCAGAACACATTCTTGTTGTGCAGCGTACTGCCCGTCGTGGATGCCCGCCATGGGCCAGCGGGTCAATGCCGGTGGGTTGGGCCCCCCGAACGGGCCGCTACCCTGGTAGCCCGAGGGGAAGGGGCACCAAGAGGGTGGCTAGGACCTACAACGTCGTGACGTACGGCTGCCAGATGAACGTGCACGATTCTGAGCGGATCTCCGGCCTGCTCGAACAGGCCGGCTACGTGCGTGCGGTGCCGACCGACGACACCCCGGACATCGTTGTCTTCAACACCTGCGCGGTGCGCGAGAACGCGGACAACCGGCTCTACGGCAACCTCGGTCGCCTGCGCCCGGTCAAGGACAAGCACCCCGGGATGCAGATCGCGGTCGGCGGCTGCCTGGCCCAGAAGGACCGGGGCGACATCGTCCGCAAGGCGCCCTGGGTGGACGTGGTCTTCGGCACCCACAACATCGGCGCGCTGCCGGTGCTGCTGGAGCGGGCCCGGCACAACGCCGCCGCCGAGGTGGAGATCCTGGAGTCCCTCGACGTCTTCCCGTCCACGCTGCCCACCCGCCGCGAGTCCACATACGCCGGCTGGGTGTCGATCTCGGTGGGATGCAACAACACCTGCACGTTCTGCATCGTGCCGGCGCTGCGCGGCAAGGAGAAGGACCGCCGCCCCGGCGACATCCTCTCCGAGGTGCGCGCCCTGGTCGACGAGGGTGTGCTGGAGGTGACCCTGCTCGGGCAGAACGTCAACTCCTACGGTGTCGAGTTCGGCGACCGGTACGCGTTCGGCAAGCTGCTGCGGGCCTGCGGCGACATCGACGGGTTGGAGCGCGTCCGGTTCACCAGCCCGCACCCGAAGGACTTCACCGACGACGTGATCGCCGCGATGGCCGAGACGCCGAACGTCTGCCACTCGCTGCACATGCCGTTGCAGTCCGGCTCCGACGACGTGCTCCGGGCGATGCGCCGGTCCTACCGTTCCGAGCGTTACCTGGGGATCATCGAGAAGGTCCGCGCGGCGATGCCGGACGCGGCCATCACCACCGACATCATCGTCGGCTTCCCCGGTGAGACCGAGGCGGACTTCCAGCGCACCCTGGACGTGGTCCGGGAGGCCCGGTTCTCCTCGGCCTTCACCTTCCAGTACTCGAAGCGGCCCGGCACCCCGGCCGCGACCATGGACGATCAGCTGCCCAAGCAGGTCGTGCAGGAGCGCTACGAGCGGTTGATCACCTGCGTCGAGGAGATCACCTGGGCGGAGAACAAGCGCCTCGTGGGGGAGACCGTCGAGGTGCTGGTAGCGGTCGGTGAGGGCCGCAAGGACGAGCGGACCGGCCGGATGTCCGGACGGGCGCGCGACGGTCGGCTCGTGCACTTCGCGACCGAGGCCGCCGGCGGGGAGTCCCTCGCTGGTCAGATCCGGCCCGGCGACATCGTGCACACCGCGATCACGTACGCCGCACCGCACCACCTGAACGCCGACGGGGTGCCGGTGGCGCACCGCCGCACCCGGGCCGGCGACGCGGCCGAGGCGGGTCGCTCCCCGCGTACTCCCGGGGTTCTGCTCGGTCTGCCGACGATCGGCGCACCGCCGGTCGCGCCTGCCCCCGCCGCTGGCTGCGCCACCCACTGACGCACGGAAGGGCCCCTGGACGAGGGGCCCTTCCGCGAGAGGCTCGGGTCAGACGGTGATCCGGCCGGCGCCGGCGCCCGCCGTCACGATGGACTTGACGTTGCTCGCGGTGTCCAGCTGGTAGGAGTACGGGATGCTGGCCACGCTGCCGCCGGCCTGCCCGGTGGGCGAGTTGACGAAGTGGTTGTTGCGGGCGACCAGGCTGCCGGGCCCGGAGTCCCCCTCACCGCGGTGGTACGGGTCGTCGACGTTCTCGAAGTAGTTGCCCTCGACGAGCACCCCGGCGTTCTCGGTGGACGCGACGCCGTAGCCGCCGTTGGCCCGGTAGTAGTTGTTGTACACGTGCACCGGGTTGCCGAAGCGCACCCGGGGGTTGCGCTGGTTGCTGCCGTCGAACCAGTTGTGGTGGTAGCTGACCCGCAGGTGACCGACGTCCTGGCTGGCGTTGTCGTCGCTGTGGCCGAGCAACATGGTCTTGTCGTGGCTGAAGACCCGGTTCCACGAGACGGTGACGAAGTCCGAGCCGCGCTTGATGTCGACGGCGCCGTCGTACCCGTTGCTGAAGCTGTTGTGGTCGATCCAGATGTTGGTGGCCGACTCCTGCACGTTGATCGCGTCGTCGTTCCAGCTGCGGAAGGTCAGATTGCGGATGATCACGTTGCGGTCACCGCTGACGTTGAACCCGCAGCCGGCGATGGTCGCGCCGTAGTTGCCGAGGATGGTCTTGTTGGACCGGACCCGCAGCATGCCCGAGCAGGTGATGGTCCCGGACACCCGGATCACCGCGGCGCCTGTCGCGTTCAGCGCGCTGGTGAGTGCGGAGGCGGTGGTGACTGTGGTGATGGCGGCGTTGCCACCGCCGGTGGTGCCGCCGTTCTGGGTGGCCCAGCCGACCAGTGTCGACGGCTGCTGGGTGCTGGGCGGGGGAGTGCTCGACGGAGGCGGGGTGGTCGGCGGCGGGGTGGTCGGTGTGGTGCTGCCGGTGCAGGCGACGTTGTTCAGGGTGAAGCTGCTCGGAGCCGGGTTGCTGGAGTTCCAGCTCGCGTTGAAGCCGAACGTGGCGCTGGCGTTGGTCGCGAGGTTGCCGTTGTAGTCGACGTTTGTCGCGGAGACCTGGCTGCCGCTCTGCGAGGCGGTGGCGCCCCACGCCTGGCTGACCTGCTGACCGTCGCCGTACGACCAGCGCAGCGTCCACCCGGCGACCGGGTCGCCGAGGTTGGTGACTGTGACGTTGCCGGTGAATCCGCCCGGCCACTGGCTGGCGACCGAGTAGGCCACCTGGCAGCCGGCGGCCGCCTGGGCGGACACGGAGGTCAGCAGCCCGGCGGTGACCAGGGTGGCGGTGGCTGCGGCGGTGGTGGCGATCAGCGTCGTTCGACGCCGTCCTGTGCGCATGCTGCTTCCTTTCGATGAGGCGGACGGGGGGTGTCGCGACGCCCATGCCCGTGGGCGGCGAATCCCGGCCGGGACCAGTGGTCCTCGGGCCCGCCAGTGCAGGTTCGTGAAGGAGAGCGGCTCCCGCGCTCGCGCCCACCGACGAAGAGGCAAGCGCTTTCCCGATAAGAACATAGAAGAACCTAGATGTAAATGGCCGGGACGGCCGATGCGGTGCGCACCGGCCGTCCCGGTGGATCAGCAGCTGGTGCCGCTGAGTTTCACGGTTCCCGGCGCGCTGGCGGTGCCGTTGGCGGTGAATCCCACGGTGACCGACCCGCCCGCCGGCAGGGACGGGGCGTGGCTCGGCGCGGCCGCGGTGACAGTCGTGCCGGACTGCGTGACCGTGGCGTTCCAGCCACTGCCCAGCGTCACCCCGGACGGCCAACTCCAGGTGACCGACCACGGGTTCACCGCGCCAGTGCCGGTGTTCTTCACTGTCAACTCGCTCTGGAAGCCGCCCTGCCAGGCATTGACCTGCCGGTAGGTGGCCGTGCAGGCGCCGGTCGGCGGGTCCGTCGGCGGGTCGGTCGGCGGGTCCGTCGGACCGCCGGTCGGTCCGCCGCCACCAGACGGTGCGATCAGGTACGGCTGGAGGATCGCCTGCTTGGCGGTGTTGATGTTGGTCCAGTCGTCCAGCGCGATGCCGCCGGTGTCACCCGAGTTGGGGTTCCATGACCAGTAGGTGAAGGACATCCCGGTCACCCCGGTCCCGGTGTACGCCATCAGCTTCTCCAGCCACACCTTGTCCTTCGGGTCGACCAGGGTGCTGCCGAACTCGCCCATCATGATCGGCGCGATGTTCTGCTTGTAGAGGTATCCGAAGTACTTGTCCCAGATGGCCGGCATGTTCGCCGGGTAGTCCGGGGCGTCGAACCAGGTCTGCCGGTACACCGAGGTGGCGTACTCGTGCGGCGAGTAGACCAACCGGTTCGCCACACTCAGCCGGACCGGGAACTGGCCCGCCTTCGACAGGTTGCCACCCCACCAACCGCAGTCCTCGTCGTTGCTCGGGTCGTTGTCCCAGACGTTGGAGAGACCGCCGCTCGGGCAGCTCACCCCCTCCACGAAGATCAACCAGTTGGGTTGGACACCGAGGATGGCGTTTCCGGCCCGCTCGGCGGCGAGCCGCCAGTCCCGCGTCGTGTCGCCACAGCCCCAGCACGCGCCGGTCGCCGCCGGGTTGGTGCCCTCCGCGTGCGGCTCGTTGTGCAGGTCCGCGCCGATCACCGTCGGGTTGCCCGCGTACCGCTGGGCGAGCATCTTCCAGTCGTTGATCCAGGTCGCCTCGGAGACCGTCGACGTGTACCAGAGCGCCGACTGCCCGGCCGCCGTCGGCCGGTGCCGGTCCAGGATGATCCGCATGCCCTTGCTGCCGGCGTAGTCGATCACCTTGTCCAGGATCTGCAACGGCGAGAGCCCGATCAGGTCCGGGTTCACGAAGTCGTTGATCCCACTGGCGGTCGCGCCCGACTTCAGCGCGTCGTTCGAGTACGGCACCCGCAACGTGTTGTAACCCAACCGGGCCATCGTGTCGAGCTGCCCCTTCCACGGGTTGTTCGACCACAGCCCGTGGAAAGTCTTGTTGTCGGTCTCCATGCCGAACCAGTTGATGCCGGTCAACCGGACCGTCGCACCGGTGCTGTCCACGATCTGGTTGCCGCTGGTGTGCAGATAACCCGTACCGGTGCCAGCGGCAACGGCCGGGCTGGTGCTGACGGCGGTGGCGAGGAACACGCCGGCCGCGACGGTGGCGAGCGCAGTGAGCGCGCCGCCGAGAGCTTTAGGACGGAACATTCGAGCTCCACTTCGGAGGTCCGGCGCCGTCCAGAAACGACGCCGGCGGCGGCCGTCCGCACGTCACGGCCCCCCAGGGGTACGCGGACAGTGCGCGACGGCCCATGTCACGCTGACGTGGTCACTCGCGGAAGCTCACCGGCGACCCTCGACGGCGGATGTTCCGCCTCCGTCGCCCTCGTGCCGGTGGCCCTACCTGGCTCCGTCGCTCATTCTGATCAACCCACGCCGATGCGTCAACCTGCCCACAAGCCGCGCTACCCGCGCCCACCCCCGCCGCCCCCGCCCGAGCACGGCGCGCGTCGTGCCCGGGCCCCGCGCGCGCCGTCCGCTCTGCCCGCGTGCGCCGTCCGCTCTGGCCGTCAAGATCCGCGCAACATCAGGGATGTTGCTGTCTCCCGCGTGTCCGAGGCAGCAACACCCGGGAAGTTGCGTGGATCTTGACGCGAGCGCGAGCGCGAGCGCGGACCGTGGGCGCGGCGCGCCCGGGGTGGTGGGGGACGTGAGGCGCGCGGGTAGGACGAGGCGCGGGGTGCCTGAGCGCAGCGCAGGGGCGGTTGAGGCCGCAAGTGTTGCAAGCGACGCAAGTGGCGCACGACGCAAGTGAACGCAAGTGGCGGTTGGTGCGAGTGGCGCAAGTGGCGCGTGGCGCGAGTGGCGCAGGGCGGACACGCGGGAGCCCCCGGTCCCGTCGAGGGACCGGGGGCTCCCGGAAGACGTCAGCTCAGCCGGCCTGCTCGGCGAGTTGGAGGAACTGCCGCTTGGAGGCGAGGGCCTGCTCGGCCTCCTTGATCCGGCGTGCGTCCCCGGCGCTCTGCGCCCGGGCCAGCCGGTCCTCGGCCTCCGCCACCTGCGTCCGCATCTGGGCGAGCAGCGGGTTGTCCTCCTTGGTGGTGCGGCGCCACGCCGATTCCATCACGTCACGGACCTTGTCGTCGATGACGCGCAGTCGGCGCTCCAGCCCGGCGGCCGCCTCGCGGGGCACCCGGCCGGCCTCGTGCCACTGGGCCTGGATCTCCCGCAGCTTGGCCTGGGCACCCTTGGGGTCGGCGTCGATGTCCAACGCCTCGGCCTCGGCGAGCAGGGCCTGCTTACGCTCCAGGTTGCCGCGCTGCTCGTTGTCCCGTGCGGAGAAGACCTCGCTGCGCCGGCTGAAGAAGGCGTCCTGGGCACCCCGGAACCGTTCCCAGAGCTTCTGCTCGGCTTCCTTGGAGGCGCGCGGAGCGGCCTTCCACTGGGTCATCAGGTCCTTGAGCTGGTTGGCGGTGGCGGCCCAGTCGGTGGATTCCTGGAGCTTCTCCGCCTCGGCGACCAGCTCCTCCTTGGCGGTCTGCGCCTGCTTGCGCTGCGAGTCCAGGGAGGCGAAGTGGGCGCCGCGGCGACGGGTGAAGCCGTCCCGGGCGGCGGCGAACCGCTTCCACAGCTCACCGTCGGCCTTCTTGTCGACCCCGCGGATGGTCTTCCACTCGTCGAGGATCTCCTTGAGCCGGTCCCCGGCGGTCTTCCACCCGGTGGATTCGGCGGCCAGCTTCTCGGCCTCCTCGACCAGCGCGGTCTTGCGGGCCAGGGCCTCGCCGCGGGCGGCGTCCCGGGCGGCGCGCGCTTCGCCGGCCTTCTCCTCGGCGAGAGTGGCCAGCTTGTCCAGGCGTGCGGCCAGCGCGTCGATGTCGCCGACCACGTTGGCCTCGGGCAGCGTGGTGCGGATCCGCCGGATCGTGCTCAACGAGTGCCCGGCGTCCGCCGCACCCGACTTGAGTCGCGCCTCGGTCAGGTCCACCTCGGTCACCAGGTCGGCGAAGCGGCGGGCGAAGTGCGCCAGGCCCTCCTCCGGTGCTCCCGCCTGCCAGGATCCGACCACCCGCTCTCCCTCGGTGGTCTTGACGTACACGGTGCCGTCCGCGTCCACCCGTCCGAAGGCAGTCCAGTCGCTCATGTGCCCATCCTCGTTCTCCCGGCGTCGAGGGATCGATCCCCCGTCGCCGCCACGGCGCAGCCAAGTTGCTTCCGGCATTGTCACAGGTCCGACCCGGTCCGCGTCGAGCGCCTATCGCCGACCGTGACCATACGGTGTCCTAGGGGCCGAATGACCGGATCGGCGCGGAGACGCACCGGGGATTCCCGCTACGGTGAACGGGTGCCACTGGTCGCCGCCGCTGTCTGCCCGCATCCGCCCCTGCTCGTGCCCGAGGTGGCCGGCTCCGCGGCCCCGGAGTTGGACGATCTGCGCGCGGCCTGTGACACCGCCGTCCGCCGGCTGTTGGCCACCGATCCGGACATTGTGGTGCTGCTGGGCACCGGCCCGGTGACCGGCCCGATCCGCACCCCGGCGACCGGTTCCCTCCAGCCCTGGGGTGTCGACCTGGACGTGCCGCTGGTGCCCGGTCAGCCGGACCGGGGCGCGGTGCTGCCGTTGAGCCTGACCATCGGCGCGTGGCTGCTGGCCCGCCACGACACCCGACCGCCGGTGACCGCCGTGCAGGTGGCCGCCGACGCCGGCCCGGCCGAGCTGGCCGCGCTCGCCGACGACGTCGGCGCCGCCGGTGACCGGGTGGCGTCCCTGGTGCTCGGGGACGGGTCGGCCTGCCGGGGCGAGAAGGCACCCGGGTACGACGACGCGCGCGCCCTCCCGTACGACCGGGGGGTTGCCGCGGCGCTGGCCGACGCGGACCTGGACGCCCTGCTCGACCTCGATCCGGTGGTGTCGGCGGCGCTGAAGGCCGCCGGTCGCGCTCCCTGGCAGGTGCTGGCCGGCGCGGCCCGCGCGGCCCGCGGAGGGTGGCGCGGTGAGCTGCTGCACGACTCCGCCCCCTACGGTGTGGCCTACTTCGTGGCGTCCTGGGAGCGGGTGTGACAAGCGATGGCGTCGGCACTGTCGTCGCGGTGGTCGGTCCGACCGCGGCCGGCAAGTCGGCGCTGAGTATCGCGTTGGCGCACGCGCTGGACGGGGAGGTGGTCAACGCCGACTCGATGCAGCTCTACCGCGGCATGGACATCGGCACCGCCAAGCTGACCGTCGCCGAGCGGGACGGGGTGCCGCATCACCTGCTGGACATCTGGGAGGTCAGCGAGCCGGCGAGCGTCGCGGAGTACCAGCGCCTGGCCCGCGCGGCGGTGGACGACATCCTGTCCCGGGGCCGGGTGCCGCTGCTGGTCGGTGGCTCCGGGCTGTACGTGCGGGCGGTGTTGGAGCGCTTCGAGTTCCCCGGCACCGACGCGGCGCTGCGGGAGCGGCTGGAACGGGAGTTGGCCGAGGTCGGCCCGGCCCCGCTGTACGCGCGACTGCGCGCCGCCGACCCGGTCGCCGCCGAGGGCATCCTGCCCGGCAACGGTCGGCGGATCGTGCGTGCCCTGGAGGTGATCGAGCTCACCGGCGCGCCGTTCGCCGCCTCGCTGCCGCAGCCCACGCCGTACTACCCGTCGGTGCAGCTCGGCGTCGACCTGGACACCGGCCTGCTGGACGAGCGGATCGCGTTGCGGGTCGACCGGATGTGGGCCGACGGTCTGGTGCCGGAGACCCGTGAGCTGGTCGGGCGCGGGCTCTCCGAGGGGCGGACGGCGAGTCGGGCGCTGGGCTACCAGCAGGTGCTGCGCCTGCTCGCCGGTGAGCTGACCGAGGCGCAGGCGCACGACGAGACGGTGCGGGCCACCCGGCGGTTCGTCCGCCGGCAGCGGTCCTGGTTCCGGCGCGACCCCCGGATCAACTGGTTGGATTCGGCGACCCCGGACCTGATCCGGGCCGCCCTGCGTCTGGTGCCGGCCGCTGCGCGATGATGGGGGAGTGGAGTTCACCAAGGGCCACGGCACCGGCAACGACTTCGTCCTCCTGCCCGACCCGGACGGTCAGCTCGACCTGACATCGGAGCTGGTCGCGGCGCTCTGCGACAGGCGTCGGGGCATCGGCGCGGACGGCGTGTTGCGGGTGGTCCGGGCGGCCAAGCATCCGGACGGCGCGGGTTTGGCCGGCGAGGCCGAGTGGTTCATGGACTACTGGAACGCCGACGGCTCGTTCGCCGAGATGTGTGGCAACGGCGCCCGGGTCTTCGTGCGATACCTGCTCGACACCGGGTTGGCCACGCCCGCCGGCGCGGCGCTCCCGGTGGCCACCCGGGCCGGCGTCGTGCGCGCGCTGGTCGAGGGCGACGCCGTGTCCGTCGAGATGCGCCGACCCCAGGTGTACGACAGTTCCGCCGCCACCCTCGGCGGGCTGACCCTGACCGGTGCGGTGGTGGACGTCGGCAACCCGCACCTGGTCTGCGTGCTGCCGGCCGGCGTGGAGCTGTCGGCGCTGGACCTGACCGTCGCGCCCGGGTTCGACCCGGCGGTCTTCCCGAGCGGGGTGAACGTGGAGTTCATCGTGGCGGGCGACCCGGTCGACGATACCGACGCGCACAGCCTGATGAGGGTGTACGAGCGCGGCAGCGCCGAGACGTTGTCCTGCGGCACCGGTGCCTGCGCGGTGGGCGCGGTGGCCCTGCGTGACGCCGGCCGGGACACCGGACTGGTCGCCGTCGACGTCCCCGGCGGCCGACTGACGGTGACGGTCACCGAGAACTCCTGCTGGCTGTCCGGCCCCGCCGTCCTGGTAGCAACCGGCGAGGTAGACCTCCCCACCTGACCCACCCACCGGGACACCGCGTCGATCATGAAGTTATTGCCAGCCAGCTCGGCGTGTCATGGCAACAACTTCATGATCGACGGAGGGTGGGGCGGGAGGAGGGGGTTACGGGGTTGCGCTGGCGTTGGCCGCGATCTCCGGGAGGTCGGCGGGGCCGGGGTCGGCGGCCGGGAGCGGGCTCGGGTTGTGCGCGGCGGCGCGCACGGCGGCGGCGACCGCCGGGGCGACCCGGGGGTCGAAGACGCTCGGCACGATCACCGTTGGGTTGATCTTCTCTTCGCCGACCACGTCCGCGATGGCCCGAGCGGCCGCGAGGGCCATCTCCTCGGTGAACTCCTCGGCGTGGGCGTCCAGCATGCCGCGGAACACCCCGGGGAACGCGAGCACGTTGTTGATCTGGTTCGGCTGGTCCGAGCGGCCGGTGGCGACCACGGCGGCGTGCTTGCGCGCCTCCCGCGGGTCGACCTCCGGGTCGGGGTTGGCGAGGGCGAAGACGATCGAGTCCTTCGCCATCTGCGCGATGTCGTCGCCGGTGAGCAGGTTCGGCGCGCTGACCCCGATGAACACGTCGGCGCCCCGGATCGCGCCGGGCAGGTCGCCGGAGTAGTTCTCCTTGTTGGTGTTCTCCGCCAGCCACTGCCACGCCGAGTTGAGCCCGGTCAGCCCGCGGTGCAGGGCGCCCTCCCGGTCGTACGCGATGATGTCGCCGACGCCCTGGCGCAGCAGCAGCTTCATGATCGCGGTGCCGGCCGCGCCGGCTCCGGAGACGACCACCCGGACGTCCTCGAGCCGCTTGCCCACCACGCGCAGCGCGTTGGTCAGCGCGGCCAGCACGCAGATCGCGGTGCCGTGCTGGTCGTCGTGGAAGACCGGGATGTCCAGCGCCTCGCGCAGCCGGGCCTCGATCTCGAAGCAGCGCGGCGCGGCGATGTCCTCCAGGTTGATGCCACCGTAGGCCGGCGCGATCGCCTTGACGATCTGCACGATCTCGTCGGTGTCCTGGGTGTCCAGCACCACCGGCCAGGCGTCCACCCCGCCGAAGCGCTTGAACAGCGCGGCCTTGCCCTCCATCACCGGCAGCGACGCGGCCGGGCCGAGGTTGCCCAGGCCGAGGACCGCCGAGCCGTCACTGACCACCGCGACGGTGTTGCGCTTGATGGTCAGTCGCCGTGCGTCGGCCGGGTTCTCGGCGATCGCCATGCAGACCCGGGCCACCCCCGGGGTGTACGCCCGGGACAGCTCGTCGCGGTTGCGCAGCGCGACCTTCGAGGTCACCTCGATCTTGCCGCCCAGGTGCAGCAGGAACGTCCGGTCCGACACCTTGCGCACGTCCACGCCGTCCAGCGCGGTCAGCGCGTCGACCACCTGGTCGGCGTGACCGGCGTCGGCGGTGTCGCAGGTCAGGTCGACGATCACGCTATTCGGGTCCGAGTCCACCACGTCCAGCGCCGTGACGATCGCCCCGGCCTCGCCGACGGAGGTGGTGAGCCGGCCGATCGAGGAAGCGTCCGCGGTCACGGCGATCCGGATGGTGATCGAAAATCCGGCGCTCGGCAGTCGGGTGATGGCCACGGGATCCCTCCGTCACGGCTGTGCGGCCGATCGGCCGCCGCCCGCATTTCTACCGGGTTGTCGCAGCCGACCAGCATTCGCCCCCACTTTTGGCGACCTTCACCATGGGCATATAGCAGGTGCGTTCGGCGTTGTGTCATGTCAGGATTACGTTCTACTTATCAAAACGGACAGGAGAACCGCTTGCGAGACCAGGAGAGCTTTGTCCCCGTCGAGGACGAGCTCGACGACGTCACCACCGGCGAGATGGAGCTGTCGGAGCGACAGTCCCTCCGACGCGTCCCGGGCCTGTCAACCGAGCTCACCGACGTCACCGAGGTGGAATACCGCCAGCTGCGGCTGGAGCGGGTCGTCCTGGTGGGCGTCTGGACCGAAGGCACGATCGCCGACGCGGAGAACTCGCTGGCCGAGCTCGCCGCGCTGGCCGAGACCGCGGGTTCGCAGGTGCTCGAAGGGCTCATCCAACGTCGTACCCGACCCGACCCGGCCACCTACATCGGCCGCGGCAAGGTCGACGACCTCGGCGCGGTGGTGCTCTCCACCGGCGCCGACACGGTCATCTGTGACGGTGAGCTGTCCCCGTCGCAGCTGCGCAACCTGGAGCAGCGCACCAAGGTCAAGGTCGTCGACCGCACCGCGCTGATCCTCGACATCTTCGCCCAGCACGCCAAGAGCAAGGAAGGTAAGGCGCAGGTCGAGCTGGCCCAGCTGCAATACCTGCTGCCCCGACTGCGCGGTTGGGGTGAGACGCTCTCCCGCCAGACCGGTGGTTCCGGCCGAGGCGGCGGCGCCGGTGGCGGTGTGGGTGTGCGTGGTCCCGGTGAGACCAAGCTGGAGACCGACCGGCGGCGTATCCGCCACCGCATCTCCCGGCTGCGTCGGGAGATCAAGAACATGCGGACGGTACGCGTCACCAAGCGTGCCCGACGCACCCGCAACTCCGTCCCCGCCGTGGCCATCGCGGGCTACACCAACGCCGGCAAGTCAAGCCTGCTCAACCGACTGACCGACGCGGGCGTGCTGGTGGAGAACGCGCTGTTCGCGACGTTGGACCCGACCACCCGTAAGGCCACCGCCTCGGACGGGCGGGTCTACACCCTCTCCGACACTGTCGGCTTCGTCCGACACCTGCCGCACCAGATCGTCGAGGCTTTCCGCTCGACGCTGGAGGAGGTCGCGGAGGCGGATCTGGTGGTGCACGTCGTCGACGGCACCCACCCGGATCCGGAGGAGCAGGTCCGTGCGGTGCACGAGGTGCTCGCCGAGGTGAGCGCGGATCGGCTCCCCGAGCTGCTGGTGGTCAACAAGACCGACGCGGCCGACGAGGACACCCTGCTGCGGCTCAAGCGGCTCTGGCCGGACGCGATTTTCGTCTCGGCGTACTCCGGGCGGGGCATGGACGAGCTGCGCGCGGCGATCGAGGACCGGCTGCCGCAGCCGGCCGTGGAGGTCCGGGCGGTCGTGCCGTACGACCGGGGTGACCTGGTGTCCCGGGTGCACCGCACCGGTGAGGTGCTCAGCACGTCGCACCTGCCGGAAGGCACCCTGCTGCATGTCCGCGTCAGTGCGGAGCTGGCTGCTGAGTTGGCGGCGTTCGACGTGGAGCGGCAGGGGCAGGCGGCCGGCAGCAGGTCCTGAGCGGCCACGGCGTCATCCACCGGAAACGCGCGGCATGCGACACTGGCCGAATGCGCCGCGTTGTTTCCTCGGTCACGGTTGCCCTCGGCCTGCTCGGGGCAACCGTGGCGCTCGCCGGAGTCGCCGCTGCGGCTCCCGCCCCTGGGGCGTCGGGGCCGCCCGCCGCCAAACCCGGCCAGAAGCGATGCACGATCGCCGACGAGCGCCTACGGGAGCTGTCCGGGCTGGTCGCCACCAAGAGTGGCTACATCGTCATCAACGACGGCACCGAGGTCACGGCACGCAAGCGGGTCTTCTTCCTGGACACCAAGTGCAAGATCTCGAAGGAGCCGGTCCGTTACTCGGGGCAGGGCCCGTTCGACACCGAGGATCTCGCCCTGTCCAAGGACGGGCGCACCCTCTGGATCGCCGACACCGGTGACAACCCCGACTCGAAGGAGCGCCGCAGCCGCGTCGCGCTCTGGTCGATGCCTGTCACCGGCGGCAAGGAGCCGACTCTGCACCGGCTCTCCTACCCCGAGGCCAAACCGCACGACGCCGAGGCGCTGCTCATCGGCGACGACGGGAAACCACTGATCATCACAAAGGTGACCAGCGGCAAGGCCGAGATCTTCACGCCGTCGGCGGCCCTGAAGAGCGGCGACACCGACCCGGTGCCGATGCGTAAGGCAGGCGAGATCACGCTGCCGAAGACCGAGACGGAGAACACCCTCAACACGTTCGGCCGGATCGCCATCACCGGCGCGTCCCGGGCACCGGACGGCACTCGGGTGGTCCTGCGCACCTACGCGGACGCCTTCGAGTTCGACGTGACCGGTGGCGACATCGTGGGCGCTCTCACCACCGGCAAGCCGCGGGTGACGCCGCTGGCCGACCCGTTCGGCGAGGCCATCAGCTACACCTCGGACGGGAAGTCGTTCGTCACCGTCTCCGACGCCGGCCGGTTCGCCGAAGACGAGCCGCTCGACGTTCTCAGCTACACCCCGTCCAGTTCCACCGCCGTGCCACTGGCTGCGGAGGAGGGCGGCAAGCCGGCCGCCTCGAAATCCTGGACCGACGGGCTGAGCCTCGACGACATCACGTACCTGGTCGGGGCGGTCGGGCTGATCGGCCTGCTGTTGGTCGCCAGCGGCATCTTCGGCATCGTTCGTGCCCGCCGTCGGCCGCCTGGCGCTGACGCGTCCGACGCGTCCGACCCGGATGGCGAGCCGTTCGGCCCGCGTGCGGGTCGTGCCGCCGACGGGTTCCCGGCCGATGACGACCGGAGAAGTGGTGTCTACGGGGGTGGCGCGCCGGCCGGCGGAGCGGTCTACGGCGGTGGTGCGGGTCGCGGCGGCCCAGCCCCGGCGGGTGGCGCGGTGTACGGCGGTGGCGCTCGGCCGGCCCCGGCTGACGGTGGCTACGGTGCGCCAAGACCGGACGGCGGCGGTGCCGGCGTCTACGGCGGCGGCGGCCGTCCCCCGGCGGGTGGCGGCGGTCGTCCCCCGGCCAGCGGCGGCGGTCGTCCCCCAGCGGGCGGCGGTGGCCGTCCACAGGGTGGCGGCGGTCGTCCTGGTGGTGGCGTGTACGGCGGCGACGGCGGTCAGCCCGGTCGCGCGGAGCCGCCCCGGCGCGGTGGGCAGGAGCCCGACTACCGGGGTCAGCGGCCCGGCCGCCGACGCGACGACGACGCGCCGCCCGTCGACCCGTACGGGCAGTATCCCGGGGGCGGTCGCGGTCACCGGGGCGACCGGTACTGATCGGCGCTGAGGCGCTCGTCAGGCCCTGCCGAGCGGTGCGGGTGAGCGCTGTCGGCACTCACCCGCCGATCGGTCAGATCCGGCGTAGCACCGCCACGACCCGGCCCATGATGGTGGCGTCATCGCCGGGAATCGGGTCGAAGGCTGGGTTCTGCGGCATCAGCCAGACGTGCCCGTCGCGCCGCCGGTAGGTCTTGACGGTCGCCTCGCCGTCGAGCATGGCGGCCACGATCTCACCCGAGTCGGCGGTCGGCTGCTGCCGGACGACCACCCAGTCGCCGTCGCAGATCGCCGCGTCGAGCATCGAATCGCCCTTGACCTGGAGCATGAAGACCTCGCCCTCACCCACCAGCTCGCGGGGGAGCGGGAAGATGTCCTCCACGGCCTGCTCGGCGAGGATCGGCCCACCGGCGGCGATCCGACCGAGCATCGGCACGTACGCCGGGGTCGGCCGCTGTGCCCTCGACAACTCGTCGTCGATGGCCTCGCTGGGGGCGCGGACGTCCACCGCGCGCGGCCGGTTCGGGTCGCGGCGCAGGAAGCCCTTCTTCTCCAGCTCCTTGAGCTGGTAGGCGACGCTTGACGGCGACACCAGGCCGACCGCCTCGCCGATCTCTCGGACGCTCGGCGGGTAGCCGTGTCGTTCCACCCAGTTGCGGATGAACTCCAGGATGCGGCGCTGACGGGCGGTCAGGTCGACAGTCGCCGGGTCGGGGAAGGCGCTGACCACCGGGGTGACCGGGCGCACGGCGGGCTGACCCGTCCGGCTGCGCGCGGGGCTGCGGCGTCGGGTGGCCGGGGGGCCCGCCTCGGTGATCTGCTGCGGGCTCTTCGGCCGGCTGGCCCGGTCCTCGGTCACGTCCGTCCTCCCTGGTCGGCGCTGGGTGCCTCGTCGGCTCGTGGTGCGTGCGGTGGTGCCACGTTGTTCATGACCGTATAGGTGAGATCAGTCATTTTCAAACATCTGTACGACCTCTCACCGGCGTGTCGGGGTGAAAAAACACTCCGGTAGTACGGATGTTCTGATAAATGGTACGTCAGGTAGCACTGGTGTTCGATCGTCGACCGTTTTCCGCCCGGGTCTGGCCCACCAGCCGGTAACCCGGGCGGGGCCGTGGCGTTGGGTCTTCGGGCGTGCTGCGGGGCGTGGATGGCCGGATGGTCCGTGACGCGCCGGACACGCCGATCAACTTGACCCGGCTTCCCCGGCGACATACCGTCGACCCCTAGATGTAGTAGTGACACGGGCGTAAGTTGCCTACAGGTTGGGTCTGACTACCGACCGCACTCCCGTAACGTCGATCACGGCGGGCGTCATCCGAGGATGGCACCGTCGCGGTGAGTCGTGTCCGGGGGTGTCCGGTGTGCTCGCAGTTGATCATTTTATGGAGGTGGGCGATGCGGTGTCCGTACTGCCGGCACGCTGACTCCCGGGTGGTCGACTCGCGGGAGGCCGACGACGGCCAGCTCATCCGGCGGCGGCGTTCCTGCCCGGAGTGCGGCAAACGGTTCACGACCGTCGAGGAGGCGGTCCTCGCGGTCGTCAAGCGCAGCGGGGTGACCGAGCCGTTCAGTCGCACGAAGATCATCGGCGGGGTGCGTAAGGCGTGCCAGGGCCGGCCGGTGGACGACGACTCACTCGCGCTGCTCGCGCAGCGGGTGGAGGAGACGGTCCGGGCCAAGGGGGCCGCCGAGATCCCCAGTCACGACGTGGGCCTGGCGATCCTGGGTCCGCTGCGCGACCTGGACGAGATCGCCTACCTGCGGTTCGCCAGCGTCTACCGCTCGTTCGACTCACTCGCCGACTTCGAGCGCGAGATCGAGACGTTGCGGGCCGCGGCGCAGGCCCGGGTCGATGCGGTCGAGGCCGCCGGCCGTACCAGCTGAGTCTTCACAGTTTTTCGAGAGATTGGGACGCGCGGTGGGTGACCGCGCAGACGAGGGGGGCAACGGCGTGACAACTAGCCGTTCACGAAGCAAGGCAGGCGTGGGGCTGAAGATCGAGCGGGTGTGGACGACGGAGGGTGTCCACCCGTACGACGAGGTCTCCTGGGAGCGCCGTGACGTCGTGATGACGAACTGGCGGGACGGCTCGATCAACTTCGAGCAGCGTGGGGTGGAGTTCCCGGAGTCGTGGAGCGTCAACGCGGCAAACATCGTCACCACGAAGTACTTCCGGGGCGCGGTGGGGACCCCGGAGCGGGAGTGGTCGCTCAAGCAGTTGATCGACCGGGTGGTGACCACCTACCGCACCGCGGGTGAGGAGTACGGCTACTTCGCCAGCCCGGCCGACGCCGAGGTCTTCGCGCACGAGCTGACCTGGATGCTGCTGAACCAGGTGTTCAGCTTCAACTCGCCGGTCTGGTTCAACGTGGGCACGCCGTCGCCGCAGCAGGTCAGCGCCTGCTTCATCCTGGCCGTCGACGACTCGATGGACTCGATCCTCGACTGGTACAAGGAGGAGGGGCTGATCTTCAAGGGCGGCTCCGGCTCCGGGGTCAACCTGTCGCGGATCCGCTCGTCCCGTGAGCTGCTCTCCTCCGGCGGCAACGCCTCCGGTCCGGTCAGCTTCATGCGCGGCGCGGACGCCTCCGCCGGCACCATCAAGTCCGGCGGCGCGACCCGCCGGGCGGCCAAGATGGTCATCATCGACGTCGACCACCCGGACATCCAGGAGTTCGTGGTCACGAAGGCGCGCGAGGAGGACAAGATCCGCGCGCTGCGTGACGCCGGGTTCGACATGGACCTCGGTGGCTCCGACATCGTCAGCGTGCAGTACCAGAACGCCAACAACTCGGTCCGGGTCTCCGACGAGTTCATGTCGGCGGTGGAGAACGGCAAGGGCTTCGACCTGCGCGGCCGGCTGGACGGCTCGGTGATCGAGACCGTCGACGCCAAGAAGCTGTTTCGCTCCATCTCCCAGGCAGCCTGGGAGTGCGCCGACCCCGGTCTGCAGTACGACGACACGATCAACGACTGGCACACCTGCCCGGAGACCGGGCGGATCACCGCGTCGAACCCGTGCTCGGAGTACCTGCACCTGGACAACTCCTCGTGCAACCTGGCCTCGCTCAACCTGATGAAGTTCCTCCGTGCCGACGGTGGCTTCGAGGTGGAGAAGTTCGTCAAGTCCGTCGAGTTCGTGATCACCGCGATGGACATCTCGATCTGCTTCGCGGACTTCCCGACCGAGAAGATCGGTGAGACGTCCCGCGCCTACCGGCAGCTCGGCATCGGCTACGCCAACCTGGGCGCCCTGCTGATGGCCACCGGCCTGCCGTACGACTCGGACCAGGGCCGCTCGGTCGCCGCGTCGATCACGTCCCTGATGACCGGCACCGCCTACCGCCGCTCTGCCGAGCTGGCCGGCGTCGTCGGCCCGTACGACGGCTACGCCCGCAACGCCGAGCCGCACAAGCGGGTCATGCGCAAGCACGCCGCGGCCAATGACGAGATCAAGCCGAGCAGCCCGGTGGCCACCGCGATCGTCCGTGAGGCGACCAAGCAGTGGACCCAGGGCAACAAGATCGGTGACAAGTTCGGTTGGCGCAACGCGCAGGCGAGCGTCCTCGCCCCGACCGGCACGATCGGCTTCATGATGGACTGCGACACGACCGGCGTGGAGCCGGACCTGGCGCTTGTCAAGTTCAAGAAGCTGGTCGGCGGCGGCTCGATGCAGATCGTCAACCAGACGGTGCCGCGCGCCCTGCGCAGCCTCGGCTACCCCGAGGAGCAGGTCGAGGCGATCGTCGAGCACATCGCCGACCACGGCCACGTGGTGGACGCCCCCGGCCTCAAGCCGGAGCACTACCCGGTCTTCGACTGTGCCATGGGGGAGCGGACGATCGCCCCGATGGGTCACGTGCGGATGATGGCGGCCATTCAGCCGTTCGTCTCCGGCGCCATCTCCAAGACGGTCAACATGCCGGAGGCGGCCACCGTCGAGGACGTCGAGAAGATCTACTTCGAGGGCTGGAAGCTCGGCCTCAAGGCGCTGGCGATCTACCGGGACAACTGCAAGGTCGGGCAGCCGCTCTCGGTGGCCAAGTCCAACAAGGCCACCGAGCCGGCCGCAGTCGAGACCGCAGCGGCCGCACCGGCCGCTGTCGAGAAGGTCATCGAGTACCGGCCGGTGCGTAAGCGCCTGCCGAAGAAGCGCCCGTCCGAGACGGTCAGCTTCTCCGTCGGTGGCGCCGAGGGCTACCTGACCGCGTCGTCCTACCCGGACGACGGCCTCGGTGAGGTCTTCCTGAAGATGTCCAAGCAGGGCTCGACCCTCGCCGGCGTGATGGACGCCTTCTCGGTGGCCATCAGCATCGGCCTGCAGTACGGCGTGCCGCTGGAGACGTTCGTCAGCAAGTTCACCAACATGCGCTTCGAGCCGGCCGGCATGACCGACGACCCGGACGTGCGGATGGCGGCCTCGGTGATGGACTACATCTTCCGTCGCCTGGCGCTGGACTTCCTGCCCTACGAGCGCCGTGCCGAGCTGGGCATCTTCACCGCCTCGGAGCGGGCCGCGCAGCTGCGGGCCGAGGCCGACGCGGAGGCCGCCGCCGTCACCGGCGTCGAACTGACCGCGATGGCGTCGTCCGCACCGGTGGAGGCCCCGGCCAAGTCCGAGGCCGTCGCCCAGCCGGCCCAGGAGATGGCCGACGTGGCCGCCGCCAAGCCGGCTCCGAGCGTGGGTTCCAGCACCGAACTGCTGGAGGCCGTGATCGGCAAGGCCGCCGACGCACCGCTCTGCTTCACCTGCGGTACGAAGATGCGCCCCGCCGGTAGCTGCTACGTCTGCGAGGGCTGCGGCTCCACCAGCGGCTGCAGCTGACGTACGCGAAACGCGGCGCTGCCCCGGTCTCCCTCGTCGGAGGCCGGGGCAGCTCCGTTTCCGGGTCCCCTGGAGGCTCGCGCGGGAGAGCATGTTGTCGTTGGCCGTGATGCCTGTGAGTCATCGTGATGACTCACAGGCATCACGCTCGTCAGGGTGTTGCGCGGTGGGCTGGCAGCCCACCGCGCAATAGCCGCCTTCTGGCGATGACGACGGAACCGGGCTACTGGCTCGCGCGTTCGGCGGCGCGCACGGCGTTGCGGAACAGCATCGCGACGGTGGTCGGACCGACCCCGCCGACCCGGGGCGTGATCGCGCCGGCGACCTCGGCGCACGCTTCGTCCACATCCGGCAGGAGACGCCGCCCGTCGTAGCGGACGCCGGCGCCGATGACGACGCCGCCGGGCTTGACGTGCTCAGGCTGCACGATCCCGGGTACGCCGGCGGCGGCCACGAGGATGTCGGCGCGGCGGGTGTAGCGGGCCCAGTCGGGCACACCTGTGTGTACGACGGTGACGGCCGCGTTGGCGGTCGGGCGCTTCTGGGCGAGCAGCATCGCCAGGGGGCGGCCAAGGGTGGCGCCGCGGCCGAGGATGACGACCTCACGACCGGCGACGGGGATCTCGTAGTACGCCAGGAGGGCTTCGATGCCGGCGGGGGTGCACGGCAGCGGGCCGGGCAGGCCGACGGCGAGACGCCCTATGTTCAGCGGATGCATGCCGTCGACGTCCTTGTCCGGGTCGATGGTCTGCAACGCCGCGTCGTAGTCCAGGTGCCCCGGCACGGGGTACTGCACGAGCAGCCCGTGCACGGCCGGGTCGGTGTTGAACCGGGCAATGGCCCGGTGCAGCTCGGCCTGGGTGGCGGTGGCAGGCAGATGCACGTGCGGGGACGCGAACCCGAGCGCGGCGGCCTGACGCTGCTTGATGGCGATGTAACCGGCGCTGGCGTCGTCGTCGCCGACGAGGATGGTGGCGAGGCTCGGGGTGATCCCGCGGCTGCGTAGGCGGGCTGCCGCGGCGGCGGTCTCGGCCAGGACGGCCTCGGCGACGGGTGCGCCCGGCAGGAGCCGGGCCGTGCCCGACGGGGTGTGCTCTACGGATTTGCTGGTCGTGGTCATGACGGTTCCTCGACGCAGGCGCCCAGGCGGTCGACGCCCGCGACAGGCTCCCCGATGGTTTCACCATCCCCGTGCCGCCAGTCGCCGGTGCTTCGATAATGCCGCATCACCAGGGCGGTTGCCCAACTGGACCAGCAGGGCCGCCGTCAGCGCCGGGCAGGCTCGCCATGGTTCGGTAACACCTGCGCTCCGGCTTACGAAGAAGGGGTGTGAAGGCTACGAGGGAGGACGGCCTGTGAGTGAGCCGAGCCGAGCCGACGACGACATTTCCAGCATCGGAGCCGATCCGGTGGCCTTCGAGGTCTTCTACCGGCGGCACCTGGAGGCGGTGGGCCGGTTCGTGGCGCGGCGGGTCGACGACCCACACCTCGCCGCCGACCTCACCGCTGACGTGTTCCTGGCGGTGATCGAGTCGGCGGCCGGCTACCGGCCGGACCGGGGTAGCCAGATCGGCTGGCTGTACGGGGTGGCCCGCAACGTCATCGGCGACGAGCGGCGTCGGGCGGCCCAACGGCTGCGGGTGACCGGCCGTCTGGCCGGCCGACGGGACCTGGGCCCCGATGACATCGCCCGCATCGAGGAGCGGATCGACGCCGAGTCGGCGGCCCGCCGCACCCATCGGGCCCTGAGCGAGCTACCCGAGGGCACCCGGACGCTCGTCGAACTCGTCGCGGTGGACGGCCTCACCGTCGCGGAGGCGGCGACCGTGCTGGGGGTGTCGCCGGTCGCCGCTCGGGTCCGCCTGCATCGGGCCCGCCGCCTCGTCCGCGCCGTGCTCGCCCACCCGGCCACCACCCTCGCCTGAGGAGACGGAGATGACGATGAACGAGATCGAACGGTCGCCGCAGGGTTTCGAGGAGCAGCTCCTCAGGGATCTGACCGCTCACGTCGCCCAACGGGCCGAGTCGGCTTCGGCGGCCCGTCCGGTCGGACGCCGTACCCGGTTCCTGCGTGGTTGGCGCCTCGCCGGAGCGTTAGGGCTGGCAGTCACGTTGACCGCCGGCGCGCTGGCGGTTCAGACCATGAGGCTGGGCGATCAGCCGCCGCCCACGGCCAACGCGTCGGAGATCTTCCATCTGGCGGCCGACGCGGCCCGGCAGCAGCCGGAACTCACCGCTCGGCCCGATCAGTACGTCTTCACGGAATCCCTGGCGACGATCCGGGATTTGCCGGACAGCGGCCCGTACCAGACCATTCGGAACCAACTGTGGCAGTCGGCCGGCGGAGTCGCGTACACGCAGGGACGCTACCGACAGGAGAGCGATCCGAACGGGTGGGGCGAGCTGAGGGTGCTCCGCATGGACGATGCCGCCGATCCCACGAAGGAGCTCGACGCGTTCCAGCCGCCCGCGTACCACGGGGACCTGCCCACCGATCCGGACGAGCTGCTTCGATACCTTCGGGAACACCCGGTCGACCTGCACCTTCCCGAAGGCGCCGACGAGGAGGCCGTGTACGGGGGCGAGAGCATGGCGTACACCACCGCATGGTCGATGCTCGACGGCTACGTGCCGCCCCGAGCGCTGGCGGCGCTGTTCGAAGTGCTGGCACGGCAGCCCGGAGCGGTCGTCATATCGGGTGACGTCGTGGACGTCGCCGGCCGGCACGGGGTGGCGATTCGTATGCCCGGCGTGATCGGCGGCAACCTGGATCTCATCTTCGATCGGGACTCCCACGTCTACCTTGGCACCCGTAATTCGGTGGTGCGTAACGGCAAGGAGTCACTGGAGTCGGCTGCCGCGCTCCTGCGGGTCGCAATCGTCGACAGGCCGGGGCAGCTGCCGTGAGCGGGCTGGCCACGGCAGACCGGTCAGGGCTGGGCGAACAGGGGCCCGTAGTTCGAGCGGAACATCTGCTCGCCGAGGCGGCGCATCACCAGGTCGCGCAGCGCGGGTGGGAGCCCGGTGGCCTTGTCGCGGCGGTGGGTCTGACTGAGCACCCAGTTCGTACGCGGGCGACGCCGCGTCTCAAAGTCACGCAGCGCGTCGGCGACGGAATCGGCGGTGGCCAACGACGAGGCGAGCACGACGGCGTCCTCCAGGGCCATCGCCGCGCCCTGGGCCATGTTCGGTGAGGTGGCGTGGGCGGCGTCGCCGATCAGCAGCACCGGCCCCCGGGACCAGGAGTCGAGGACGACCTCCTGGTTCGGCCCGGCGTGCAGGGTGCTGTCGTCGTAGTCGAGGGCCTTGAGCATGGTGGCCACCGGCTCGGTGAACGTCGCAGCCAGGTCGTCACGCCAGTCGGGCCGGTCGGCCACCGGGCCGTCGTTGTAGTAGCAGTACGTCTGCTCGGCGCTGATCGGGATCGTCAGGAACTGCCTTCCACGCCCCAACTGCACCGACCAGACCGGCTCGTCGTCCACGCGGGGAGCGACCCACCGGTACGCGTACTGGCCGAGGTCCCGGGCGGCTCGGCCGTCGAAGGCGAGCCGGCGGACCGTCGAGTTCACCCCGTCCGCGCCGAGCACCAGGTCGTACCGTTGGGTGCTGTTGTCGTCGAACTCGACGGCAACCTGGTCCCCCTCCTGGGCCAGCGCGACCGGCTGACGGCCCCAGCTGATCGGGGCGTCGCCCACGCCGTCGAGCAGCGCCCGGTGCAGCTGCGCCCGGGGCAACGACACGCACGCTCCGACGCCCTGCCACAGCGCGGCCACGTCGATGTCGAAGAGGCGACGCCCGCGCTGGTTGGCGCTGCGCTGCCGGGTGATCTCCACGGAGACGTCGGCGACCGACCCTCGCAGACCGAGTACGTCGAGCATCCGGGTCGCGTTGCCGGTGAGGTAGATCCCGGTGCCGGAGTCGGTCGGTCCGAGCGCCCGCTCGACCACGTCGATCGTCGCGCCCCACTCGCGTAGCGCGGCCACCGTCGCCAGTCCGGCGACACCACCGCCGACGATCAGGACCCGGACACCGTCACCCCGCACGACACGTTCCTCCCCGTTGCCTCAGCCCGACCCCGCTGAGCTGCTGCTCAACGGTCCGGCCGCCGCAGCACTCTATGAGGCGAGTGAGTCAGCGCACGGGAATGGGGGCTGAATTTCCGAGGAATGGGCTGCGACGATGAGGGCATGACGACCGCTGAGGCGTACGCCGAGTTCGGCAGCCGCGAGGCGCGCGGAGTGTCGCCCACGTACGAGCGCCTGTCGCAGGCCGTCGCCCGCGACGACGACCTCCTCGCCCTGCTCGACGGGGTCCCGCCGGCCAAGCGGCAGCCGAATCTGCTGTTCGGCGTCGTCCGCTGGCTCGGTGGCCCGGTCGACGACCCGGTCACCTTCCACGACTTCGTGGTGACGCACTGGCCCGCCGTCGAGGCGGAACTGCTCATCCGGGCCACCCAGACGAACGAGGCGGGCCGGTGCGCGGTCCTGCTGCCGGTACTCGCCGCGTTGCCGCAGCCCCTCGCCCTGCTGGAGGTCGGCGCGTCGGCCGGGCTCTGCCTCTACCCCGACCGGTACGCCTACCGATACGGCGATCATCAGATCGGCTCCGGTGCGCCGATCCTGGAGTGCGCGGCCAACGGCCTGGTGCCGCCGGCAGGCGTACCCCAGGTGGTGTGGCGAGCCGGCCTGGACCTCAACCCGCTCGACGTGACCGACCCCGGCGACGTGTCCTGGTTGGACGCGCTGATCTGGCCGGAACACGCCCACCGGCGGGCCCGGCTGCGGGCCGCGGCGGCGGTCGCCGCAGCCGACCCGCCGTTGCTGGTCCGTGGCGACCTGGTGGACGACCTGCCGGCGCTGGCCGCGCAGGCGCCGACCGACGCGACGCTTGTGGTCTTCCACACGTCGGTGCTCTACCAGGTGCCGCTCCCGCGCCGGGACGCGTTCGTCCGGTTGGTTAGCGAGCTGCCGGGGCACTGGGTCGCGAACGAGGCGCCGGACGTGCTCGGGTACGACGCGTTGCCCGAGCCACCCGACGATGCGCTGTACAACGTTCTCGCGCTCGACGGGAAGCCGCTGGCCTGGGCCAGGGGCCACGGCCAGGCGATGACCTGGTTCGGCTGAAGCCCCCAGCCACCCAGCTCAACGGGCCGGCTCGGGCATCCGGGCGCGCAGGGCCCGGATGAACCAGTCCACCGCCGGCACTGTCGCATCGCCGGTCGACCAACCGTTGAGCACCGCCAGCAGGTCGAGGTAGCGGTCCCGGCGGGGATCGTTGGCCGGAACCAGCCGGTCGAGCAACCGCTGACGCAGGTTCGCGTCGTCAGGGTGCCCGTGGAGACTCGCGTACCGACTGGTGACGGCCGCGACCACCGGATCGGCGTCTGGGCTTGTCGGGTCGAGACCGGCCGCGAGGGCGGCGGCCACCGCGTCCCGGACCACAGCGACGGCGTCCGGGCGGGGCAGCCCCGGGACGTCATGGTCGGCGGCGTGCTGCAGTACCAGCCGCCGCATCCGTGCCCGGAACTCCCGGTCCCGGCACAACTCGGCCAGCTCCAGCCACGCCTCGACCTGCTCGGTGCTGGGGTCGTCGGGAAGCTCCGGTGTCATCGAGACCATCACACCCGGGTACGCGGGCTGGTCGCTGAGGCCGGCGAAGACGCTGCCCAGGAAGTCGGCCACCAGTTGCCCACGCTCGCGGGTGGTGAGTTGGGCCAACCGGTGCAGCTCGTCCACCTCGGCCGGGCCCGACTCGCGCCTCGCCGCGACGGTGAGCACCGCCTGGCGCAGCCGCAGCACCCGGATCTGCACCGCCAACGCCTCGGCGTGCGCGGCGGCCACCTCAGGCAGGGGCACCTCCTGGTTCACCACCCGCCGGATGGTGGCCAGGTCCACGCCCAGGTCACGCAGCGTCCGGACCAGCTCCAACCGGGCCACGGCCGCCGGGCCGTACCGCCGGTAACCGGCCGGGCTCCGATCCGTCGGCGGCACGACCCCGCTGTCGGCGTAGTACCGGATGGTCTTGACGCTCAGGCCGGTCCGCCGGGCCAGTTCGCCGATCGTGTGCCGTGTCTCCCCGCTCATGCCCCCACCCTCGCGTCTCCCCCCGGTGGAGACTCAAGCCGCCGCACTCATCGGTCAGCGGACCCGCTCGTGCCGGAGCAGGACCACGCCGTTGCCGAAGACGCGGCTCTCCACCAGCCGCAGACCGGTCGGAGTCTCGGCGTCGGGGAAGAGTCGACGGCCCCGACCGACCAGCACCGGGTGGACGTAGATCCGGTACTCGTCGATCAGATCGTGCCGGGCGAACGTCGCGGCCAGGTCGGCCCCGCCGAGCGCCAGGTCGCCGCCCGGCTCGGCGGTGAGCTTGCGGACCTGCTCGACGTCGACCTCGCGCACCACTGTCGCGTTCCAGTCGGCGTGGTCGAGGGTGCGCGAGTAGACGATCTTCGGCATGTCCCGCCAGATCCGGGCGAACTCGCGCTCCGGGCCGCTGGCGGCCGGGTCCTGATCGGCGGTCGGCCAGTAGGCGGCCATCAGCTCGTGGCTGACCCGGCCGCTGAGGAACCCGCCCATCGGGGCGATCACGTCGTTGAAGTGCTGGTGCAACTCCTCGTCGACCTGGTGCCAGCCGATGTCTCCACCCGGGCCCTCGAAGAACCCGTCCAACGACAGGCTCATCTGCACAACGATCTTCCGCATCGTGTCCCCTCCGTACGCGTCGACAGGTGTCGACCCCGATCGTCGTCGGACCGTACGACGATAAGCCTGGCGGCGGTGTCTGTCCCTAGACTGCTGCGGTGACCGGAGAGCGACGACCCCTGGCCGACCGGCCGCTCACCGAGCCGCACCCGTCCCGGCTGCCGTTCGATCACCCCGACCGGCGCCGGATCCTCGCCGCGCACACCGCCGCGTTGGCCGCCGGTGAGGCCGGCTACCTCGACCCGGCGAGCGGGCTGTTCGTGCTCAGCGCCGGTTTCCTGGCCCGCCGTGGCACGTGCTGCGGGCGCGGCTGCCGGCACTGCCCGTACGTGGACGATCCACCGTCGGATTAGGCGTCAGTGGGGCTTTCGCGCGACACCGACACCCCGTACGGTGGCCGACGGACATCCGGCGGGCGCCTTCCGCCGTCGGTCGGCGAGAGGGTGGAATGTGCGCGGGCGGATCGTGGTCGCCGGGCTGGCCGGGTTGCTGGTGAGTGGCTGCTCCGACGAGGCGAAGCCGGTGGCGGCGCCGCCACCTGTGTCGATCGCGGTGGACGTTGCGGCGGCCTCCTCTGGTGGCGCCTGCCGTCTGCTGGACTTCACGGTGATCGAGCAGGTGGTGAAGGCACGCTTCGACGTGGCGGCGTCCAGCGAACAGGGCGACACCCACACCTGTGTGGTCCGGGCCGCGGGTGCGACGCTGCCGGAGTTGACGCTCAGCGTGACCGAGACCACTATCGACAAGGCCACCTTCGGCGCGGACGTGGTGCCGGACAAGGCGGCGAAGGTCACCGGGCTGGGTCAGCAGGCGTACAAGCGGACCATCGCCGCGGCGAGCGGGCACGGGCCGGTCGCCGAGGTGGGTTGGCTGGCCGGCGACGGGCGGCTGGCCACGGTGAGCTGGACCGCGGCCCGTGGCAGCGAGCGCTCGGCGGTGGAGAAGCTGACCGGCGACCTGACCGCGCTGGCGAAAAAGGTGGACACCCGGGCGTTGTGACGCCCGGGTGCCCGATTGGTCAGTTGGCGGCGACGAAGACCCGGGAGGCGACCTCGCGGGGCAGTCGTACCCGGTCACCGGAGCGGTCGATAGACACCCCGTCGCGCTCCTGGGCCACTGTCACAGTGGCGCCCGGGTCGACACCGGCGGCGTGTAGCTGGCGCAGCACGTCGGCGTCCTTCTGCACGCTCTCGCAGATCCGACGCACCACGACCGGCCCGGAGAGGCCGGGGAAGGCCAGGTTGCGCTCGACCTCGGCGGCCTCGGTGGTCTCCGCCGCTGGCGAACCCAGCTCCTGAAGCCCGGGGATCGGGTTGCCGTACGGGGAACGGGTCGGCCGGTTGAGCAGGTCGTACACCCGCTTCTCCACGGCGTCGCTCATCACGTGCTCCCAACGGCAGGCCTCCTCGTGGGCCTCCTCGTAGGGCATCCCGATGACGTTCACCAGCAGCAGCTCGGCGAGGCGGTGCTTGCGCATCACCGACACGGCGCTGCCGCGACCCTGGGCGGTGAGCGTCAGGTGTCGATCTCCCTCGACGGTGAGCAGGCCGTCGCGCTCCATCCGGGCGACGGTCTGGCTCACGGTGGGGCCACTCTGGTGCAGCCGTTCGGCGATGCGGGCACGCAGCGGTGGCACCCCCTCCTCTTCCAACTCAAGGATGGTGCGCAGGTACATTTCGGTCGTGTCGACCAGGTCGTGAGACTTCATAACTTCAGCGGCCCTCCGGTGCACGATGTTACCTCGGTGAACGGCTGGCGACCGCCGCCGAACCGCGTGCCGTCTACGCGAATGGTGTTGGATGGTCGCCATGTCCGGTACCCAGGAGCCGTTGGTCGAGGTCAGTCGGCTGGTCGGCGAACTCGACCAGGTCGATCCGCCCACCCTGCTCGATGTCCGCTGGCGGCTCGTCGGCCCGCCGGGCCGCGACGACTACCTTGCCGGCCACCTGCCCGGGGCGGTCTTCGTCGACCTGGACACCGCGCTCTGTGGGGTGCCGGGCGCCGGCGGTCGACACCCCCTGCCCGACCCGGCCGCGTTGCAGGCCGCGCTGCGGGCCGCCGGCGTCCGCGCCGGTCACCCAGTGGTGGTGTACGACGGCGGCGACGGCCTGGCCGCCGCGCGGGCCTGGTGGACGCTGCGCTGGGCGGGGCACCGCCCGGTGCGACTCTTGCACGGCGGCTACCCGGCCTGGGTCGCCGCCGGCCGGCCCGTCTCCACCGACGCGCCCGCCCCGCCCCCCGGCGACGTCGTGGTACGCCCCGGTGATCTCCCGGTGCTCGACGCGGGGCAGGCCGCCGCACTGGCCGCCGCGGACGACGCCGTGCTGCTCGACGTACGGGCGGCGCCTCGCTACCGGGGTGAGGTCGAGCCGATCGACCCGGTCGCCGGGCACGTGCCGGGAGCGGCGAACCTGCCCGCCGGGGAGTACGTCGGACCGGACGGCCGCTTCCTGGCCGCCGAGGTGTTGAGCGCGCGGTTCGCCGCCGCCGGGGTGACCGGGGCGCGGGCGGTCGGGGCGTACTGCGGCTCGGGAGTGACCGCCGCGCAGGCGGTGCTCGCGCTGCACCTGGCTGGCCGCACGGACGCGGCGCTCTACGTTGGATCGTGGAGCAACTGGGTGGCGGACCCGGCCCGGCCGGTCGCCTCCGGGCCGACACCCGGGCGCTGACCAGCGCGTGCGGTGGGTTGGTGCCGCTCCTCGTGCGACGATGGGCTCATGTCCGACGACACGGTGGTGGTGTGGGACGAGTCGCTGCTCGCCTACGACATGGGTGACCATCCACTCGACCCGATCCGGGTGGAGCTGACCATCGCACTCGCCCGCGAGCTGGGCATCCTGGATCGGCCAGGGGTGCGGGTGGTCAAACCGGAGCCGGCCGACGACGCCCTGCTCACCCGGGTGCACGAGCCGGCCTACCTCGCCGCGGTGCGCAACGCGCCGCGCGACCCGCTCTTCGCCGGGTACGGGCTGGGCACCTCCGACAACCCGGTCTTCGAGGGGATGCACGAGTCCAGCGCGCTCATCGCCGGCGCGACGGTGGCCGCCGCCGAGGCGGTCTGGCGCGGCGACGCCCGCCGGGCGGTGAACGTGGCCGGCGGGCTGCACCACGCGATGTCCGCCCGAGCCTCCGGCTTCTGCGTCTACAACGACCCCGCGGTGGCCATCGCCCGCCTGCTCGACCTGGGCGCCGAGCGCGTCGCGTACGTGGACGTCGACGTGCACCACGGCGACGGGGTGCAGCAGATCTTCTGGGACGACCCCCGGGTGCTCACGGTCAGCGTGCACGAGACCCCGTTGGCGCTCTTCCCGGGCACGGGTTTCCCGGACGAGACGGGTGGGCCGGGCGCGCAGGGCACCGCGGTCAACATGCCGTTGCCGCCGGGTGTCGACGACAGCGGCTGGCAGCGGGCGTTCCACGCGATCGTGCCGTCGGTGCTGCGCGCGTTCCGGCCGCAGGTGCTGGTCAGCCAGTGCGGCGCCGACGGGCACCGACTGGATCCGCTCGCCGACCTGAACCTGACTGTGGACGGGCAACGGGCCACCTACCTGGCGATGCGGGCGCTCGCCGACGAGTTGTGCGACGGCCGATGGGTGGCGACCGGCGGCGGCGGGTACGCGCTCGTCGAGGTGGTGCCCCGGGCCTGGAGTCACCTGCTGGCCGTGGCCACCGGTGACCCGATCGACCCGGCCACGCTCACCCCACCCGGTTGGCGGGACCTGGTCGCCTCCCGCCGTCTGGGCCGGGAGGTGCCGCTGCGGATGACCGACGACGCCGACCCGTCGTACGAGCCGTGGCAGCCGACCGGCGAGCCGAACGCGGTGGACCGGGCGATCGCTGCCACCCGCAAGACGGTCTTCCCGCTGCTCGGGCTCGACCCGCACGATCCGCGGGACTGAGCCGGGCCGGGGGAGGGTCCGTTCCGGTGACGACCGTGGACCAGTCGGTCGACGTGCTGCTGAGCGACGGCAGCACGGTCCAGCTGCGACCGATCGATCCGGCTGACGCGCCGGGCGTCGTGGCGATGCACAGCCGCTTCTCCGAGCGCACCCGCTACCTGCGGTACTTCTCGCCGTACCCGCGTATCCCGGAGCGGGATCTGATCCGTTTCGTCACCGTGGACCACCACGACCGGGAGGCGTTCGTGGTGCTGGCCGCCGACCAGATCGTCGCGGTCGGCCGGTACGAGCGGCTCGGCCCGCAGGCCCCCGAGGCGGAGGTGGCCTTCGTGGTGGAGGACGCCTTCCAGGGTCGGGGCATCGGCTCGGTGCTGATGGAGCATCTGGCCGACGCGGCCCGACGCAACGACATCATGAGCTTCGTCGCGGAGGTGCTGCCGGCCAACGGGACGATGCTGCGGGTCTTCGCCGATTTCGGCTACCAGGTTCAGCGGGAGTACGCCGACGGCGTGGTCCACCTGAGCTTCCCCATCGCGCCCACCGAGGCCAGCCTGGAGGTGCAGCGCGGCCGGGAGCACCGCACCGAGGCCCGTTCGATCGCCCGGCTGCTCGCCCCGCGCGGCATCGTCGTCTACGGCGCCAGCGCCACCGGCCAGGGCGTCGGTGCGGCGGTGCTCGGGCACCTGCGCGACGGCGGGTTCACCGGTGCGGTGGTGCCTGTGCATCCGAGCGCGTCGACAGTGGCGGGCCTTCCCGCGTACCCGTCGGCGGTGGACGCCGGAACGCCTGTGGACCTGGCGGTGGTGGCCGTCCCGCCGGAGGCGGCGACCGCGGTGGTCGCCGACGCCGCCGCCGCTGGGGTGCACGGCCTGGTGGTGATCTCGGCCGGCTTCGCCGAGGCCGGCGGCGAGGGCGCGGCCACGCAGCGGGCGCTGGTCCGCGCGGCGCACGCGGCCGGAATGCGGGTCGTCGGCCCGAACTGCCTGGGCGTGGCCAACACCGACCCGACGGTACGCCTCAACGCCACCCTCGCCCCGGCGTTGCCGCCGGCCGGTCGGGTCGGCATCTTCAGCCAGTCCGGCGCGTTCGGGGTGGCTCTGCTCGCCGAGGCGGACCGGCGGGGCCTCGGGCTGTCCAGCTTCGTCTCGGCCGGCAACCGGGCCGACGTCTCCGGCAACGACCTTCTGCAGTACTGGCAGGACGACCCCGGCACCGACGTGATCATGCTTTACCTGGAGACCTTCGGAAACCCGCGCAAGTTCGCCCGGCTGGCCCGGCGGATCGGCCGCGCCAAACCGGTCGTCGCGCTCGCCTCGCCGGCCCGCCCGCCCGGGGTCGGTGACGCGGCCGGGCCGGACGAGGTGGCGGTCGCGGCGCTCTTCGCCCAGTCCGGCGTGATTCGGGTGGACACCGTGCCGGAACTGCTCGACGTGGGTGTGCTGCTGGCCAACCAGCCGCTGCCGGTCGGCGGCCGGGTCGGTGTGGTGGGCAACTCCTCGGCCCTCACCGGGCTCGCCGCGACCGCCTGCGTCGGGCACGGCCTCACCGTGGCCGACGGTTACCCCCGCGACGTCGGGCCGAGCGCCGGTGCCGCCGAATTCGCCGCCGCTCTCGCCGAGACGGCCGCCGACGAACGGGTGGACGCCCTGGTGGTGGTCTTCGCCCCACCGCTACCCGGCCAGCTGACCGAGGTGGATGCCGACGTGACCGCCGCGCTGCCGGCCGCCCTCGCGCTGGGCAAGCCGACGGTGGCGACGTTCCTGGTCGGGCGGCTGCCGCCGGGGGTGCCGGCGTACGGCGGCGTGGAGGAGGCGGTCCGTGCGCTCGCCCGCGCGTACCGGTACGCCGAGTGGCTACGCCGCCCGCCCGGGGTGGCACCTGAGTTGCCCGGCCTCGATCGAGCTGCCGCGCAGGCCGCACTCCGCACCGACGCCACCGATCCGGGCGCGCTGCTGGCCGCGTACGGCATCGACGTGGTGCCCTCGGTGCCCGTCGACTCGGCCGACGCGGCGGTCGGCGCGGCGGCACGGCTGGGCTTCCCGGTGGCGCTCAAGGCGGCCGCCCCGGGGCTGCGGCACCGGCTCGACCTCGGAGCGGTCCGGCTCGACCTGCCCGACGAGTCGACCCTCCGCCGCGCGTACGCCGACCTGGCGGCGACCTTCGGCGTGGACGCGCTGGTCCAGCCGATGGTCCCGCCCGGGGTGGCGTGCGTGGTGGAGGTGGTGGAAGATCCCGCGTTCGGGCCGGTGGTCGGCTTCGGCCTCGGCGGGGTCGCCACCGAGCTGCTCGGCGATCGGGCCTGGCGGGCGGTGCCGCTGACTGACCGGGACGCGGCCGAGTTGGTTGACGAGCCCCGGGCGGCGCCGCTGCTGCGGGGGCACCGGGGGGCCGCGCCGGTCGACCGGGCGGCCCTGGCCGATCTGCTGCTGCGGGTGGGTCAGCTCGCCGACGAACAGCCCCGGGTGCGATCGCTGACCCTCAACCCGGTGCTCGTCCGCCCGGACGGCATCTCGGTCCTGCACGCCCAGGTGGGGGTGGGTGGCGTGGTCGCCCGCCCGGACACCGGCCCCCGCCGCCTGTGAGCGTGCCGGTCAGGCGCGGCTGGAGATCTGCTGGACGCCCCAGGTGTTGCCGTCCGGGTCGGCGAAGAAGACGAAGCCGACATTGTCCAGTGGATCCGGCACCGGTCGGGGGTTCTGACCCACCACCTGGATCTCGCTGACCTCCACACCCCGCCCCACCAGCTCCTCGTGGGCCCGCTTCAGGTCGGGCACCACCAGTTGCAGGCCCTTGAGTGAGCCGGGCGGCATCTCCGGAACGACGCCCTTACCGATCACGATCGAGCAGCCGGAGCCGGGCGGGGTCAGCTGGACGATGCGCGCCTCGTCGCTGATCACCGTGTCGTGGTCCACGGTGAAGCCGAGCTGGTCGGCGTAGAACTTTTTCGCCCGGTCCACATCGGAGACCGGAACGATCACCACTTCGAGTGTCCAGTTCATGGGTGCTCTTCCTCTGTCGTCGTTGTTGAGTGCAGCAGTTCGGCCAGTCGGGTGAAGCTCTGCCCGACGCCCCGCGCCATCGGATAGCGCAGCACGGTGTCCCGCCCCTCTGCGGTGGCGTAGAGCAGCGTGGTGGTGACCGTCGTCCGACCGGCCAGTTCGGTGAACTCGTGGCTGACCAGCGTCTCGCCCGGGTAGGACTGGTCGTCGAACAGCTCGGTGTAGACCAGCCGGTGCGGTGGCTCGACCCGCCGGTAGACCCCAGCCTGGACCATCTGCGCGCCCTCCGGGCCCTGCGACACGAACCGCCACCGCCCGCCGACCCGCAGGTCGACGTCGCACTCCGTCAGTCGCCAGCCGCGCGCGCCGTACCACCGGACCAGCAGTTCGGGTTGGGTGAAGGCGGCGAACACCAGCTGTGCCGGTGCCTCGAACAGCCGACTCAACACGATCTCCCGGTTGCCCGGGGTGTGGACGACGAGCGGATCATCGACGTTGGTCAACCGCCCGTTCCGTTCGGTCCGGCGGGCCGACGCGCGGTGTCGTTGCGGTCGACGGACTGGAGTTCGTCGAGCAGTACGTCGAGGCGTTGGTAGCTCTCCACCCAGTAGTCGCGGTAGTTGGCCAGCCAGGCGGTCGCATCACGCAGTGGGCGGGCCTCCAATCGGCACGGACGGCGCTGGGCGTCCCGCCCCCGGCTGACGAGACCAGCGCGTTCCAGCACCCTGAGGTGCTTGGAGATGGCCGGCTGGCTCATCTCGAATGGTTCTGCCAGCTCCGTCACCGTCGCCTCCCCAGTCGCGAGTCGGGCGAGGATGGCCCGCCGAGTCGGGTCGGCCAGGGCCGCGAAGGTCGCATCCAACAGCTCCGTGTCCACCGCCTATAACCTCCTGGTTTTATAACCAGTTGGTTTGTATCGTGGATGGGCGCCCTCGTCAAGCACCGCACAGCACGGAAGGCCCCGGCGAACCGCCAGGGCCTTCCACGGAAATAGGTTCCGTCAGCAGGCGTACGCCTCCAGGCGCTGCGCCCGCTCCGGGGCCCGCAGCTTCAGCAACGTCACCTTCTCGATCTGCCGGATCCGCTCCCGGGACAGGCCGAACTCCCGGCCGACCTCGTCCAGGGTGCGCTGGCGGCCGTCGTCCAGGCCGAACCGGAGGCGGATCACGGCCTGCTCCCGCTGGGACAGGGTGGACAGGACGATGCTGACCTCGTTGCGCAGCTCGCCCTGGGCGGCGGTGTCGCCCGGCTCGGTGCGCGGGTCCACCGAGGCCACGAAGTCGCCGAGTGCGCTCTCACCGTCGTCGCCAACTGTCTGGTCCAGGCTGACCGGCTCCCGGTCGTAGGAGATCAGCTCGATGACCTGGATCTCGGGGATCTCCAGTGCGCGGGCGACCTCGGCGACAGTCGGTTCGCGGCCCAGCGTCACCGCCAGCTCGCGGCGGGCCCGGACCATCCGGTTGACCTGCTCGACCATGTGCACGGGGATGCGGATGGTGCGGGCCTGGTCGGCCATGGCGCGGGTGATGGCCTGTCGGATCCACCAGGTGGCGTACGTGGAGAACTTGTAGCCCTTGGCGTAGTCGAACTTCTCCACCGCCCGGATCAGACCGAGGTTGCCCTCCTGGATCAGGTCGAGAAACGCCATGCCCCGGCCGGTGTAGCGCTTGGCGATGCTGACCACCAGCCGCAGGTTCGCCTCCAACAGGTGGTCCTTGGCCGCCCGACCCTCCGCGACGATCAGCTCCAGGTCGGCTCGCAGCTCCGCGGAGACCGGGGTGCAGGTGGTGAGCTTCTCGTCGGCGAACAGGCCGGCCTCGATGCGCCGTGCCAGGTCGACCTCCTGCGCGGCGGTCAGCAGCTTCGTCCGGCCGATCCCGTTGAGGTAGGCCCGGACCAGGTCGGTGGAGATGCCGCGCTCGTCGGTGGCGTCCAGGTCGACGAGGACCTCGGAGGCCCCGTCCGTGTCGGTCGTGGTGGCCGGGCGCGTCCGGTGTTCCGTCATCTGCAGGACCATCTCTGTCTCTCCCCGTTTCCACGTCTGTGCCGTGTTCCCGGCCCAGTGGTGCCGGTGTGACAACAGCTTGGCGGGCGGGGCGTAAAACGGGAGTGAGGCGATCGGGCACCCGACAGGAATCGGGTCGGATCGCTGGTGCGGTGTGTCGTCGAAGTGTGTGGTTGCCCGCCCCGGCTACGTTGCGGACGGCCGACCACCTCTGGTCGGCCGAGACGACAGATGGAGGACGGTGTGGTCTTCAAGCGGCTCATGAAGGCGATGGGCGTCGGCGGCCCGTCGGTGGAGACGGTGCTGGCCAACCCGAACTGCCGCCCCGGCGGTCAGCTGGAGGGCCGCATCCAGGTGCTGGGTGGCGACCATCAGGTCGACATCGACCACGTCACCCTCGGCCTGGTCACCCGGGTCGAGGTCGAGAGCGGCGACAACGACTACGACACCACTCAGGAGTTCCGCCGTCAGCAGGTCACCGGCGCGTTCCGGCTGGAGCCGGGGCAGCGCTACGACCTCCCGTTCCGCTTCGACGTGCCGTGGGAGACACCTGTCACCGAGTTGTACGGGCAGCACCTGCACGGGATGACCATGGGCCTGCGTACCGAACTGGAGGTCGCTCGCGCGGTCGACAAGGGTGACCTGGACGCCGTGTCGGTGCACCCCCTGCCGGCCCAGGAGCGACTACTGGACGCGTTGCTGCGGCTGGGCTTCCGGTTCGCACGCGCCGACGTGGAGCGTGGTCACATCTACGGCGTACACCAGACGTTGCCGTTCTACCAGGAGATCGAGTTCAGTCCGGCGCCGCAGTACGCCCGCTCGATCAACCAGTTGGAGGTCACCTTCATCGCCGACGCCGGGCAGATGCAGGTGGTGCTGGAGGTCGACAAGCGCGGCGGTGTCTTCACCGAGGGCCGGGACGCCTTCGGCCGGTTCACTGTCGACCACGCCACCGCCGACCGCACCGACTGGACCGCCGAACTCGACAACTGGCTCCGCCAGTCCCTAACCCGCCGAGGCCTCTTCTCCTAACCCAACTACCCCCACCCACCCGCCGCCACCCACCCCCGCCCCCCGTTGATCATGAGGTTGACCGGCGATTCGATCTTCAGAAGGCCCGTCAACCTCATGATCAACCGGGTTGGATGGGGGCCGGGGGGAGGGGCGGGGGGAGGGGGTTGGGGGTTAGAGGTCTAGGAGGAGGGTTTGGGGGCCTATGTTGAGGCTTTCTACCAACATGTGGGTCTGGAAGCGGCCGGTCTCTACCTTGGCGCCTCGTTCGCGCAGGGCATCGACGACCGCCGTCACAAGTGGTTCGGCGACCTCGGCGGGGGCGGCTGCGGTCCAGCTCGGTCGGCGGCCCTTGCGGACATCGCCATAGAGGGTGAACTGACTGACAACCAGGATTTGCGCGCCGGTGTCGGCTGCGGACCGTTCACCGTCCAGGATGCGCACCTCGTGCACTTTGCGGGCCATCGTCTGAGCGGTCTGCGCGGTGTCGGTGTGGGTGACCCCGAGCAGCACCAGCAGGCCGTTCTCGATGGCGCCGACCACCTCGCCGTCCACCGTCACGCTGGCCCGCCCGACGGTCTGCACCACCGCCCGCATCAGGCGTTCACCGGCTCGATGAACCCGCGTTCCACCAGGTGCGCCACGATCGGGCCGGCGGCCTCGGCCATCTCGTCGGGCTCGACGTCGTGCGCGGCGGCGAGCAGGGCGAGCTGGTCACGCAGCGGCAGCCGCCCGTCGGCGCCACCGACCAGCGCCAGCACCAGCGGGTCGATCTCCTCGGTCCAGCGCAGGCCGTGCGGCATCGCGAGGACCTGCCGGTCCACCCCCCAGCCCTCGTCGCCCATGGTGGCCTCCTGCCGCAGCTGCAGGCCCTCGGCGGCCCGGTAGCGCTCGGCGAGCAACGCCTCGGTGTCGCGTACCCGGAGAAACTCCTGGCGGTCGAACCAGGCAGCGACCTGGTCGCCCAGCGGTGGCTGCACCCGCTGGCGCAGGTCCTCCACCCGGACCACCGGGTCGGCGTGTCCGCCCCGGCGCAGTGACACGATGCCGAAGCCGATGCCCTCCACCTTGTGCGCGTCGAACCAGTCCAGCCAGGCGGCCATCCGCTGCGGGTCGGCGGTCTCGCCGACGTCGGTGAGCCACAGGTCGACGTACGCCATCGGGTCGGCCACCTCGCGCTGGATCACCCAGGCGTCCAGGCCGGTCCCGGCGAACCAGCCGGCCACCCGCTCGTCCCACTCCTCGCCGGCGACGTGCACCCAGTTCGCCAGGTACTGCATGGTGCCGCCCTCGGTGAGCAGGCCCGGGGCGGCGGCGGCCAGCTCGGCGCCGATCGCGTCACCGACCCGGCCCGAGTCGCGGTAGACGTGCGTGGTCGTGCCCGGACCGACCACGAACGGCGGGTTGCTCACCACCAGGTCGAACCGCCGGCCGGCCACCGGGGCGACCAGGTCGCCTCGGAGCAGCTCCCAGTCCTGACCGTTGAGGGCGGCGGTGGTCGCAGCGAAGCGCAGCGCCCGCTGGGAGAGGTCGGTCGCGGTGACCGACCGGGCGTGAGTAGACAGGTGCAGGGCCTGGACGCCGGAGCCGGTGCCCAGGTCCAGTGCTGTGTCGACCGGCCGGCGCATGGTCGCGCCGATCAGGGTGTGGGTCGCCCCACCGATGCCGAGGACGTGTTCGGCGTGCAACGGGCGACCCGGGCGGGCGCTGGCCGGCACGTCGGCGAGCACCCACCAGTCCTCGCCGTACGGCTCCAGGTCGACACCGGCGCGCAAGCCGTCGCCGTACCGCTCGACCAGCCCGCCCGCGAGGGCCTCCTCCAGGCTCAGCGGCGCCAGCGCGGCGGCGACTGCGGCCTCCGGCTCGGTCTGGTCGCAGATGAACACCCGGATCAGGGTGCCGAGCGGATCGCCGTCCTCGGTAGCGCGCAGCGCGGCCCGGTAGTCGTTGCGGGCGACCGAGGCGGTCGCCTGGGCGCCCAGCCGCTCGGCGATGCCGTGGCTGGTGAATCCGGTCCGGGTCAGTGCGCTGCGCAGCGCGTCGACGCCGGCGGGGGAGAGCAGCATGTCGTGTTCGTCCACCCCGACATCCTGCCTGCCGTCGCCGAAGAAGCCGTCATCACCCGCGGGATTCGACCCCGGCATTCGACGCTTGCGGCTCCGATCCCGTCAGGGCCGAGGGCTCACCGGGCACCGCCACGACCAAGGCCGGCGGTACGACAGTCGCCAGCCCTCGACGCGCGGCCAACCGATCGATGACCAGGGCGTACGCCGACAGGGCCACCACGTCGACGAGGACGAGTTGCCAGGGGGCGTCGGCCATCGTCTCGTCGGCGCTGAGCCCGCCGAACGCCGCCGCCACAGTGAAGGCGCTCAGATTGTTCACCACGTGCAGCGCGATCGCGGCCTCGAGCCCGCCGGTTCGTACCGTCAACCAGCCCAACAACACGCCCATGAAGACCAGGTCCAGGAAACCCCAGCCGCTGCCCCAGCCGTGCGCGGCGGCGAAGAGCACCGCCTGGAAGGTGATCCCGGGCCAGGGCGTGCGCAGGTACGCGCCGACGGCCTGCAACAGCCAGCCCCGGAAGGCGTACTCCTCCGCGGCCGCCTGGAACGGCACCAGCAGCAGAACCATCAGCAGGCCGGCGGCGAACTCCGGCCAGCCCACCCAGGTGGCTACCGGGTCGAGTATCGAGCTCTCGTCGGTCAGCCCGAGCAGAAGGTTCGCGCCGAACAGCATGACGATGATCAGCGGCGTGGCGATCAGCAGGCAGCGGCCGAGCCAGCCCCACCGCAGCCGCCCGAGCACCGAGGAGACCGTGCCGGCGGGCCGGCGCTGCACGAGCCAGACGGTGCCGAGTACCAGTGGGAGCAGCAGCGCCAGCGAGGCGACCAGCAGCGCGGTGTCCGGAATCGGGCCGAAGGTGGGGAACCCGTCGGCGTCGTACGGGCGGTTGGCGAGCTCGCCCACGACGGCGGCGACGATGAAGAGGAGGCCCATGACCACCGCCGCCGAGGTAAGCAGCGCGAGGGTGCCGACGATCGGTTTCCACCAGCGATGCCGGTCGGTGCGGCCGAGCCGGTGGTACGGCGATCCGGGCGGGGCGGTCCGAAGCATGTCGTCGAGCGTGGCAGACGGGCGCCACCCTGTTGTGAACGGTCGGAGCGTCGGTGTCCGCCCGGGTCGGCGGGCCAGGCAGGATGTCCGCATGACGCTTGTGCTGCCCATCGACCCGGAGGCCAACCGGCTGCTGGAGCGCAGCCCACTGGCCCTGCTCCTCGGCATGGTCCTCGACCAGCAGGTGCCGATGGAGAAGGCGTTCTCGTCGCCGTACGTGCTGGCGCAGCGGCTCGGCCATGAGCTGGACGCGGCGGAGCTGGCCGGGTACGACCCGGAGGCCCTGGTCGCGCTCTTCGCCCAGCCGCCCGCGCTGCACCGGTTTCCGAAGGCGATGGCGGCCCGGGTGCAGGAGGTGTGTCAGGTGCTGGTGGAGCGCTATGACGGTGACGCGGCGCTGCTCTGGGCCGAGGTCGCCGACGGGCCGGAGTTGCTGCGCCGGGTCTCCGCGCTGCCCGGCTTCGGCAAGCAGAAGGCACAGATCTTCGTGGCCCTGCTCGGCAAGCGGTTCGGGGTGACCCCGCAGGACTGGCGGAAGGCGGCCGGGGACTATGGCGACCCGGGCGCCTACCGGTCGGTGGCCGACGTCACCGACGCCGACTCGCTGCGGCGGGTGCGGGAGTTCAAGCAGCAGATGAAGGCGGCGGCCAAGGCGAAGACCACCGGCGACTGACCGACCGGCCTGGTGAGGGGCGGTCTGCTCAGGCGGCGGTGGGGTGCGCCAGCGAGGCCAGCGCGCGCCGGACGTCGGCCAGCGAGACGGTCGCCGAGTCGTCCAGGTCGGCCAGGCCGGCCTCGATCCACTGGCGCATCAGCGTGGTCACCCCGATGCCCCGGGCGTCGGCGGCGGCGCGGACCCGCTCGTAGGTGTCCAGTGGCAGCCGCACCGAGCGGCTCACCATCGGCACGTCGCTGTCGGGGGTGGGCAGCTCCGCTGCGGGGCTCTCGTCGATCAGCTCGGCGATCCGTTCGCCGCCGTCGTGGAACTGCTTGGTCGCGTCGTTACGGTGCATCGTCACGGCCTCCTCATCTACCGAGATCTCCGCACGGCCTCGTCGTAGCGCTTGGACTCGACGTCGCTCAACTCGCGGGCGGAGAGAATGTCCCAGTCGTTGTCGGTGCCATCGGCCTCGGCGAGCAGCACCGCCAGCCGGCGGCCCCGACGGGCGGCGGCATAGACCACCATCACGTCGTCACCCAGATGACGGATGACCCGGCGGGCGCTGTGCAGCGCCTCCCAGACTTCCCCGGGTGTGACGTCGTAGACCCTCAGGTTGGCCAACGCCTCGTCGGTGAAGCTGAACCTGCTGCCCACATCGCGGAGCGTACCACGCGCGTAACACGCAATGGGATGAGTCGAAGTTCGCTGATCACGGACCCGCGGTGACAGGATGAGGCGTAACCCCCTCGAGGAGGTCCATGGTGAAGCGTCAGGCGTACCAGCCGATTCTGATCACCGACGCCTCGCGCAGCCAGGGTGATCAGCTCAACAGCCGTCAGCGCCGCTACGTCCTGATGATGGGCATCCGGGTGGCCTGCATCATCGTCGGCGCGATCCTGGTCGGTGCGAACGCCCCACTGCTCTGGCTCTGGCTGCCGTTGTGCGCCCTCGGCATGGTGCTCATCCCCTGGCTGGCCGTGCTGCTGGCCAACGACCGGCCGCCAAAGGAAGAGCACCGGCTGGCCAACCGGTTCCACCGCCGGCACACGGACGACACCCCGCCGATGAGCCTCACCGCCGAGGAACGCCCACACAAGGTCATCGACGTCGAACCCTGACCCGCGAGCGGGCCAGGGTTCGAGCAGTCCGGGGCCGCGCTACGGCTGTGGCCGTGCGCCGGCCGTTACGGCTGTGGCCGTGCGCCAGCAGTGGAGACGGCCAACGCGCCCAGGTCGGTGGCGCGGCTCAGTGCCGCCGTCGGGGTGGCACCGGCGAGCCACGCGGTGAGCAGACCGGCCGCGAAGGCGTCGCCCGCGCCGGTGACGTCCACCACCGCCACCCGGCGCGCCGGAGCCACGCAGACCGGCGTGGTGCGGTCGACCCAGACCGCGCCGACGGCGCCGCCCTTCACCACGACCCGCCGAGCCGTCGCCGACAGCGCCCGCCCCTGCGCCGCCGGGTCCAGCCCGCCGGCCAGCACCGTGGCCTCGTCCGCGTTGACCAGGAGCAGGTCGATGTCGCGTACCCAACTCAGGAACGCCGCCGCGCCGACCCGCCGCAGCGGCGCAGCGGAGGCCGCGTCGACGCTGATGGTGAGCCCGCGCTCGCGGGCGGCGGCCAACGCCCGCAACCCCGCGCCGCGCGACTCGGCGTCCAGCAGGGTGTACGCGGACAGGTGCAGATGCCCGGCGTCGGGCGCCGCCGCGAGGGCCCGCTCGACGTGCGCGGCGCTCAGCCGCAGGTTCGCTCCCCGCTGGCTGACCATGGTGCGCTCGTCGTCGGCGGCCAACACGATGACCGTGCCGGTCGGCGCCCCCTCGACCCGCTCGATGGCGCAGTCGACGCCCGCCCGTTCCAGCTCGGCCACCCGGTCCCGCCCGGCGTCGTCGTCACCGACGGCGGCGACGAGCGTGACGTCCACCCGCTGCGCGGCGACCCAGGCGGCGGTGTTGGCCGCCTGCCCGCCGCCGCCGAGACTGATCGCGGCCCCGGTGTCCGACCCGGCCGCGAGCGGCCCGGACAGCACCGCGACCACATCGGTGATCACGTCCCCGACGACGACCATCCGGGCCGGTCGGGTCATGCCGGGACGGCGGTGCCGCGGGCCGCCGAGGCGACCGCGATCCGCGCGGCCAGGTCGGCGTTGCGCAGGATGATCCGCACGTTCACCGCCAGGCTTGCGCCCTCGGTGGCCGAGTGGAAGTGCGCGAGCAGGTACGGGGTGACGGCCTTTCCGGTGATCCGGTCCCGCTCCAGCAGCGCCAGGCCCTCGGTGAGCGTCCGATCGTGCAGCTCCGGGTCGAGTTGCTCGTCGACCGGCAGCGGGTTGGCGATGAGCAGCCCGCCGGTGTGCACGGCGTGCTCGTCCCGGGCGGCGAGCACGGCGGCGACCTGCTCCGGCGAGTCCACCGACCAGTCCAGGTCGAAGCCGGCATCGGTGAGGTAGAAACCGGGGAACCGGCGGGTGCGGTAACCGACCACCGCTACCCCGAGGGTCTCCAGGCGCTCCAGCGTCGCGCCCACGTCGAGGATCGACTTGACCCCGGCGCAGACCACCGCGATCGGGGTCTGCGCCAGGGTGACCAGGTCCGCCGACTCGTCGAACGTGTGCGCGGCCTCCCGGTGCACCCCGCCCAGGCCGCCGGTGGCGAACACACCGATACCGGCGGCGGCGGCCACCGCGCTGGTCGCGGCCACCGTGGTCGCGCCGTCCGCGCCGGTCGCGGCAGCCACCGCGAGGTCACGGACGGAGAGTTTGGTCACGCCGTCGACAGTGGCCAGCCGGGTCAGCTGCGCGTCGTCCAGGCCGACCACCAACTCGCCGGCGATCATGCCGATCGTCGCCGGAACGGCCCCGGCGTCCCGAACCGCCCGCTCGATCTCCCTGGCCACCCGCAGGTTCTCCGGCCGGGGCAGACCGTGCGAGACGATGGTGCTCTCCAGGGCGACGACGGGCCGGCCGTCGCGCAGGGCTGCGGCGACCTCGGTGCCGTAGCTGATGCGAAAGTCAGTCACACGGGCACCGTACGGGGTGGGGCCTCGGCCGACCTCAAGTGGACCCGGCCGTGATGACCTGCCAAACTTGACGGTCGGAGGTGCAGACGTGAGCACAGAGGTTCTCGAGCGTCCGGAGCTGAAGGACGCCGACACCGGTCCCGAGATGTTCCACTACGTCCGCAAGGAGAAGATCGCCGAGAGTGCCGTCATGGGCACCTACGTCGTCGCTCTCTGCGGCGAGACCTTCCCGGTCACCAAGGCGGCCAAGCCGGGATCGCCGGTCTGCCCCAAGTGCAAGGAGATCTACGACTCGTACCGTGAGTGATCCTCGGCCGGCGCTCCGGCCGGCGACGTAGCCTGCGGCGGTGACCACCTCCACCGCCCTGCTCCTCGCCGACCTGACCGGGGTCGCGGTGTTCGCCGCGTCCGGGGCCTCGGCGGCGGTCGCCAAGCGGCTGGACCTGTTCGGCGTCGCGTTCGTCGGCTTCGTGGCCGCCCTCGGCGGTGGGATCTTCCGGGACCTGGTCATCGACGAGGTGCCGCCGCTGGCCTTCGCCGACTGGCGGTACGCGGCCACCGCCGCGATCACCGCGCTCGCCGTCTTCTGGCTGCACCCACAACTGGCCCGACTGCGCACGACCGTGCTGGTGCTGGACGCGGCCGGGCTCGCGCTGTTCACCGTCACCGGCACGCTCAAGGCGCTCGACGCCCGGGTGCCGGCGGTCGGCGCCTGCCTGATCGGCATGCTCACCGCCATCGGCGGCGGGCTCGGCCGCGACCTGCTCACCGCCGAGATCCCGGTCGTGCTGCGCCGGGAGATCTACGCGCTGGCCGCGCTGGCCGGCTCGGTCCTGGTGGCGCTGCTGTACGTCACCGGGCAGACCGGGCCCGCACCGCTCACCGCCGCCGCCGTCCTGGTCTTCGGGCTGCGCCTGATCGCCCTGCGTCGACGCTGGTCCGCACCGGTGGCCACGCTGCGCCCCCCGCGTGCCGACGGGGCGGATCCACGCGCCGACCGGGAGTGGTGAGACGCCCGGTCCGCCGTTCGGCCGGGTGCTGGATTGTGACCAGCGTGGCGTCGCCTGGGCCCGGCGGCCCGTGCTGGTTATGCTGAGTCGGCCTTCGCGGCAGCTTCTGCGCGGAGGCGTTTTCATGGGCGGCGGATCCTCGTGGCCCTCGCCCGGGGTCCGCCATCGTGCGGTCGGAGAGGAGCTACGCGTGGCAGCCCGGACGCCGGTGCTCGAGACGTTCCCGGCGCTACGCGCCTGGCAGCGCAAGGCCCTGGTGGAATACCTGCGCCGCCGTACCGAGGACTTCACCGCGGTCGCCACGCCGGGCGCCGGCAAGACCACCTTCGCCCTGCGCATCGCGGCGGAGCTGCTCGGTGACGGCACCATCGAGGCCGTCACCGTGGTCGCCCCGACCGAGCACCTGAAGAACCAGTGGTCCGACGCCGCAGCCCGAGTGGGCATCCAACTCGACGCCGCCTTCCGCAACGCCGACCTGCACTCCGCGGCCGACTTCCACGGCGCGGTCGTCACCTACGCCCAGGTGGGGATGGCCCCGCAGGTGCACCGGCGGCGCACCATGACCCGACGCACCCTGGTCATCCTCGACGAGATCCACCACGCCGGCGACTCCCGATCCTGGGGCGACGGGGTGAAGAACGCCTTCGAACCCGCCGTACGCCGGCTGATGCTCACCGGGACGCCGTTCCGCTCCGACGACAACCCGATCCCGTTCGTCAGCTACGAGCGCGGCGGCGACGGGCTGCTGCGCTCCCGCGCCGACTCCGTGTACGGCTACTCCGACGCGCTACGCGACGGGGTGGTCCGGCCGGTGCTCTTCCTGGCGTACTCCGGGGAGACCCGCTGGCGTACCAACGCGGGGGAAGAACTGGCCGCCCGGCTGGGCGAGCCGATGACCCAGGACCTGGTGGCGCAGGCGTGGCGGACCGCCCTGGACCCGGCCGGCGACTGGATGCCACAGGTGCTGCGGGCCGCCGACGCCCGACTCACAGTGCTGCGCAACGCCGGCATGGCCGACGCCGGTGGTCTGATCATCGCCACCGACCAGCAGACCGCCCGCTCGTACGCCAAGCTGATCGAGCAGGTGACCGGCGAGAAGGCCGCCGTGGTGCTCTCCGACGACCAGGGCGCGTCCGCCCGGATCGCGACGTTCGCGGCGTCCGACCAGCGCTGGCTGGTCGCGGTGCGGATGGTGTCCGAGGGGGTCGACATCCCGCGACTGGCTGTCGGTGTCTACGCCACCAGCGCCAGCACGCCCCTCTACTTCGCCCAGGCGATCGGCCGGTTCGTGCGGGCCCGCCGGCCCGGGGAGACCGCGTCGGTCTTCCTGCCCAGCGTGCCGCACCTGCTCGGGTTGGCCAGCGAGATGGAGACCGAGCGCGACCACGTACTCGGCAAACCCAAGGAAGCCGACGGTTTCGACGACGACCTGCTGGAACGCGCGCAGCGCGACGACCAGGCCAGCGGGGAGTTGGAAAAGCGGTTCGCGGCGCTCTCGGCCACCGCCGAACTGGACCAGGTGATCTTCGATGGCGCGTCGTTCGGCACCGCGGCCCAGGCCGGCACCCCCGAGGAAGAGGAATACCTCGGACTGCCGGGCCTGCTCACCGCCGACCAGGTTTCACTGCTGTTGACCAAGCGCCAGGCCGCCCAGCTCGCCGCCCAACGCCGTCGTACGGCCGACGGGGCCGCTCAGCCGGCCGCTGCGCCCACGGCAGCGCCACCCGCACCCATGAGCGCCGCCCAGCGTCGCGTGGCGCTCCGGCGCCAACTGAACGCCCTGGTGGCCGCCCGACACCACCGCACCGGCCAACCACACGGCAAGATCCACGCCGAACTGCGCAGACTCTGCGGCGGCCCGCCGAGCGCCCAGGCCACCATCGAGCAGCTTGAGGAACGCATCGCCACCGTGCAGACCCTCTAGGCCAGCCCTACGTCACTGGCGGGCTGGCTGGTGACGGCGTTGCGAGTGGAGCCCTTCAGGCCCGCCGGCACCACCGGCGCCAGGCGACGCAGGCGGCTTCGGACCGAGCGGCAATCACCGTGACCGTCCCAGGCCATTGCCTTGGGGTCGTGGTCTGTGCCCGTGCGACGGCCGTGGTCTGTGCTCGTGCGTCGGCCGCGGTCTGTGCTCGTGCGTCGGCCGTGGTCTGTGCTCGTGCGTCGGCCGTGGTCTGTGAGTGCGCTTGGGCCGTGGTCTGTGCGTGCTTGCGGCCGTGGCCGTGGTCTGTGCGTGCGGCGTGGTCTGTGCGTGCGGCGGTGGTCTGTGCCTGTGCTCGCGGCGTGGTGTACGCCCGTGCTTGCGGGTGATCCACTCGGCCTTCTTGAAAAACGCGGTGTTCGGGCGAGGTGGAAGGCGCGGTTTCCGTGCAACCGAGTGGAACACGGGGGTGGGCTTTGGGTGCCGAGGATTACCTGCCCGGGGTGACTGCGGATGCCCCCTGTGGGGCGTTCCGAACCCAAGATCGCGCAATTGTCGACGCCGCGTGAAAACTGACCCCGTGGTTCCGGTTGAATCTTGACCACCTCCGGAAGCATCGGGAGGTGCTGAGCGTGGAGGACTGGGCAGAGATCCGTCGGTTGCACCGGGCGGAGGGGATGGCGATCAAGGCCATCGCTCGTCGGCTTGAGGTCTCGCGGAACACGGTGCGGAAGGCCTTGGCCAGTCATGAGCCGCCTCGTTATCAGCGGGCGGTGAAGGGCTCGATCGTGGATGCGGTGGAGCCGCAGATCCGGGTGTTGTTGGCGGAGTTCCCGGACATGCCGACGACGGTGATCATGGAGCGGGTCGGGTGGACTCGGGGCAAGACGGTGTTCGCCGATCGGGTGCAGCAGCTGCGGCCGTTGTTCCGCCGTCCCGACCCCAGTCAGCGGACGGATTATTTGCCGGGGGAGTTGGCGCAGTGTGATCTGTGGTTCCCGCCGGCGGACGTGCCGTTGGGCTTTGGGCAGGTCGGCAGGCCGCCGGTGTTGGTGATGGTGTGCGGCTACTCGCGGTGGTTGTCAGCGGTGATGATCCCGAGCAGGCAGTCGCCGGATCTGCTGGCCGGGCACTGGACGTTGATCTCAGGCTGGGGACGGGTGCCCAAGGCGTTGGTGTGGGACAACGAGTCCGCGGTCGGGCAGTGGCGGGCGGGCCGGCCGCAGTTGACCGAGACTATGAACGCTTTCCGCGGGACCCTGGGCATCAAGGTGATCCAGTGCCGGCCGGCGGATCCGGAGGCCAAGGGTCTGGTCGAGAGAGCCAACGGCTATCTGGAGACGTCGTTTCTGCCGGGGCGCCGGTTCGGCTCAGCACATGACTTCAACGCCCAGCTGACCAACTGGTTGGCGCGGGCGAATAACCGCCAGCACCGGGTGTTGGGCTGCCGCCCGGTGGACCGGTGGGACGCCGACCGGGCCGCGATGCTGTCACTGCCGCCGGTCGCGCCGGTGGTCGGCTGGCGACAGGCCACCCGCTTGCCACGTGATCATTACGTCCGGTTGGACGCCAACGACTATTCCGTGCACCCGTCGGTCGTTGGCCGACGCGTCGAGGTCACCGCCGACGGCGACCAGGTCCAGGTGTCCTGCGACGGCCGGTTGGTCGCCCAGCATGAGCGTTGTTGGGCCGGACATCAGACGATCACCGACCCGGTCCACCGCCAAGCGGCGGCTGACTTGCGTGCCGCCGCCCAGCACACCCCGGTGCCGGCCGTCGATGCTCAGGTCGAGCGTCGAGCGTTGAGTGACTACGACCGGATGTTCGGCCTGGACGAGGTGGCCGCCTGATGGCCACCAAAACCAGCAACCGCAACGTGTCCTCCGAGATCGCGTTCCTCACCCGCGCACTGAAAGCGCCCTCCTTGGCTGCGTCGGTCGATCGTCTGGGCGAGCGGGCTCGGGCGGAGTCGTGGACGCATGAGGAGTTCCTCGCCGCCTGCCTGCAACGCGAGGTCGCCGCCCGCGAGGCCCACGGCGGTGAGGGACGCATCCGCGCAGCCCGCTTCCCGGCCCGCAAGAGCCTGGAAGAGTTCGACTTCGAGCACCAACGCTCCCTCAAACGGGAGACCATCGGACACCTCGGAACCCTGGACTTCGTGGCGTCGAAAGAGAACGTCGTCTTCTTGGGCCCGCCCGGCACCGGCAAGACCCACCTGTCCATCGGCCTCGGGATCCGGGCCTGCCAGGCCGGGCACCGGGTCGCGTTCGCCACCGCCGCCCAATGGGTGTCCCGCCTCGCCGACGCCCACCACGCCGGGCGCCTGCAAGACGAACTGGTCAAACTCGGCCGGATCCCGCTGCTGATCGTCGACGAGGTCGGCTACATCCCCTTCGAAGCCGAAGCCGCGAACCTGTTCTTTCAGCTGGTCTCCAACCGCTACGAGCGCGCCAGCCTCATCGTCACCTCGAACAAGCCCTTCGGCAGATGGGGCGAAGTCTTCGGCGATGACGTCGTCGCCGCAGCCATGATCGACCGCCTCGTCCACCACGCAGAAGTCGTCTCCATGAAGGGCGACAGCTACCGGCTCAAAGACCGCGACCTCGGCCGCGTCCCCGCAGCCATCAAGACCAACGACTGAACATCAACAAGAAGCGAGGGGGTCAAAATTCGGCCGGAACGGAGGGGTCAACTTTCAGCCGGCGTTGACAGCAATATCCGGGATGTAGTGGCCTCGGTGCGTTGCCGAGGCCACTACATCCCGGTTCGAGCGTGACCTTGGCGGCCGTGGGCACCCCAAACCTCACTCCCGGTCCCTCGGGGGCGGTGTTCGTCGTCAAGATCCGCGCACTATCGGGGATGTTGCTGTCTCCCGCAGGTCGGAGGCAGCAACATCGGGGCGCGGGGCGCGGGTTGCGGGTTGCGGGGCGCGGGGGACAGAAAAAGCCGGCCGGAGGCACCCTCGGGGTGCCTCCGGCCGGCTATGTCGGTTTGCGGATTTAGTTCGCCATCAGATCGGCGCCACGCCAGCTGAAATCGGGCTCCGTTGCGAACCGCTCGGTGATCTTCACGAGATCCTCCGCGTACTTGTTCGCGTGGTGCCCGCAGAACACCAACTCGCTCCCACCCGTGAGAGTGATCCGGAGCTTCCCGGCAGCATTGCAGCGGTCGCACCGTTCATCGGCGGCTGGGGGAGCCGCCGTCACGGGCGGCGGCGTGAGGGTCGGGGTCATCGCCTTCCTCCTCTGGTCGTCACCGATGAACAATCTCTTCGGTTGTTGCTCACCTATCGTGCAACACCCTTACTAGGCACTGCCTTCCCTGTGTGCCCGCGGGGGACCGAGGTCACACCTGGAAGGGACAGTGTGCCGTGCACCCAGGGTGCCACGTCAACGATCACATTCGTGCATCCGGACGATCACCATCTGGTGTTGCACACCAGGTGGTCAAAACGACACGTTCGGTTGACGAAACCCGCTCAGTCCAGGTAATCCCGGAGGACCTGCGACCGGGACGGGTGACGCAGCTTGGACATCGTCTTGGACTCGATCTGCCGGATCCGCTCCCGGGTCACCCCGTAGACCTGGCCGATCTCGTCGAGCGTCCGAGGTTGGCCGTCGGTCAGGCCGAAGCGCAGGCGCACCACACCCGCCTCACGCTCGGAGAGCGTCTGCAGCACCTGCTGGAGCTGGTCCTGCAGGAGCGAGAACGAGACCGCGTCGACCGCGACCACGGCCTCGGAATCCTCGATGAAGTCGCCGAGCTGGCTGTCGCCCTCGTCGCCGATGGTCTGGTCGAGTGAGATGGGCTCCCGAGCGTACTGCTGGATCTCCAGCACCTTCTCGGGTGTGATGTCCATCTCCTTGGCCAGCTCCTCCGGAGTGGGCTCGCGACCCAGATCCTGGAGCAGCTCACGCTGTATGCGGCCGAGCTTGTTGATGACCTCGACCATGTGCACGGGGATGCGGATGGTACGGGCCTGGTCGGCCATGGCGCGGGTGATGGCCTGCCGGATCCACCAGGTGGCGTACGTGGAGAACTTGTAGCCCTTGGTGTAGTCGAACTTCTCCACGGCCCGGATCAGACCGAGGTTGCCCTCCTGGATCAGGTCGAGGAAGGCCATGCCACGGCCCGTGTAGCGCTTGGCCAGCGACACCACCAGTCGGAGGTTCGCCTCCAGGAGGTGGTTCTTGGCCCGCTCGCCATCGCGGGAGATCCAGCCCAGGTCACGGACCATCTCCCGGACGAGCTTCTCCTCGCCCTCGTCGGCAGCCCGCAGCCGCTCGGCGGCGTAGAGCCCGGCCTCGATCCGCTTGGCCAGCTCCACCTCCTGCTCGGCGTTGAGCAGCGGAACCTTGCCGATCTGCTTCAGGTACGCGCGGACGGAGTCAGCGGAGGCGGTCAGCTCGGCGTCGCGTCGCGCCTGCTTGAGAGCCTCGGACTCCTCGTCGTCCCACTCGAAGTCGTTGTCGGTCGCCGATGCGGCGGCGTCGGTCTCGGCGGCCTGGGCCAGCTCGGCCGGCTCCTCGACAACCACGTCCTCGATCGCGGCGGCCAGTTCCTCCGGGTCGATCTCGCCCTCAGCGCCCTCGCCCTTGGCCTTGCCGCCGGCCTTGGTCGGCTTGGCTCCGGCAGCCGCGGCCACCGTCGCCTTGGTGGCTCGGGTCGACCGGGTCGCCTTCGTCGGCGTCGCAGCGGCGGCGCCGGTCGCCTTACTGGCGGCCACCTTGCGCGGGGCCGGCGTCGACGGGGCGTCGTCGGCGGAGGGCGCCTGCTTCGGGGCTGGCGCGGCGGCCTTCTTGGTGGTCTTGGCGGTGGTGGCCCGGGACGCTGGCGTGGTCGAGCGGGCCGCGGCGACGCGGCGACGAGTGCTCGCCGAGCCGTCCACCACGACGGTCACGCCCGCCTCGGAGAGCGCCCGCAGGATCTTCTTGGCCTGGGCCGGAGTCACCTCGGCGGACTCGACGGTGCGCGCGAGCTGAGCCGACGTGAGCTGGCCACCGGCGCTCTGCGCGTGGGCGATCAGGGTGTCGGTGAGCGAGCGAACGTCGGCGCCGGGCTGGCGGGGTTCTGTCACGAATGACCTTCCGGAGGCGAAGAGCGGGCACGGCGGGTTCGTCCAGCGCAGCGAGGGTTACCGTGCCGGGCGATGTGGTTGAGGGACCCTCGTGTCACGGTCCGGCCGGTGGTCGGCGGTCCGTGCCGCGTGGGCAGGGGTGAATTGTAACGCCGTCTGCGGCGATCATCCTGCTCCGCACCGCGTACCGCCGGTGGGGACCGTCGGTGGGGCGGAGATATGGGCTTCGCGGTAATGATAGCCGCGCGGCCGGCGAAGGGTGCCCGTCGTCGAGCCCGGCGATGGGCAGATCGTGTCCGAACTGCCGTTTGAGCAGCCAGTACACCGAGGTCCTCGGCGGTCCGGCCGGGGGAGGCCCCACCAGGTCGCGGTTGGGCAACGGTTGTGAGCCGAGCAAGGACGGGGCGGTAAGCACTTAAGCGACAATACCGGATCTAAAGGGGCATATTGGCGAAGGTTGGCCGCTCAAGCCGCAGCAGGCGGTGCGGGGGCACCTACCTCGCAGGGGATGTCGCGTACCAAAGATCCTGGGTCTGGTGCTGTCGTGTGACGTCGGGAACGATGATCTTCGGAAGCCGGGTCGGTAGTTGCAGCATCCGCTTGTACCCGGAGTGCGGAAAGAGGCGAATCATGACCAACTCGGCGACGACACCATCGGAACTGCTGAGCATCGCGGTGGAGGTGGCTCGGGACGCGGCGGACACCGCGTACCGGATGCGCACCGAGGGGGTCGTCGTCGCCGCCACCAAGAGCACGGTCACCGACGTGGTCACCGCCGCCGACCGAGCGGTCGAGCGGCAGATCCTCGACGCGCTGGCCGCGCTGCGCCCGGACGACTCGGTGCTCGGCGAGGAATACGGCGAGGGGGCCTCCGGCGCGACGCGCAGCGGGGTGCGCTGGATCGTCGACCCGATCGACGGCACGGTGAACTACCTGTACGGGCTGCCGCACTCCGCGGTCTCCCTGGCAGCCGAGGTGGACGGGGTGGTGGTCGCGGGCGTCGTGCGCAACGTGAGCACCGGCGAGCAGTGGACCGCGACGGCCGGCGGCGGTGCCTGGCGCGACGGTGTCCGACTGCGCTGCTCCGGCGAGGTCGACCTGGGGCAGGCGCTGGTCGGCACCGGCTTCGGTTACGACGCCGCCCGCCGGGCGCACCAGGCGCAGGTGGTGGCCGGGCTGATCGCGCACGTACGGGACATCCGCCGGCTGGGCGCCGCCGCGCTGGACCTCTGCCTGGTCGCCGAGGGGCGGCTCGACGCGTACTTCGAGAAGGGTCTTGCGGCCTGGGACCTGGCGGCGGGCGGGCTGGTGGCCGCCGAGGCGGGGGTTCGGGTCGCCGGCCTGGCCGGTCGGCCGCCGGGGCCGGACCTGGTGGTCGCGGCACCGCCGGCGCTCTTCGCGCCGCTGCACGACCGGCTGGCCGCCCTGGACGCCTCCGGTGGACCCTGATCGTGCGGACCCTGGCCGGTGGGCCTGGTCGGCGCCTGGTCGCCGACGTGGCGCTCTAGCGGGCCGGTTACGCCGTCACTTGGCGGGTGGGGACGCGCAGGAGCCCTTGGGCGCCTCCGGCGGACCCGAGTCGCCGAGCGACTGGTTCACCTCGGTCGTGGTGGCGAGCTGCTGGAAGCGGTTGCCCAACACCACGTCCACCGTGTCGTCGGCGCGCTTCGGGTCGTAGCCCGGGGTGGCGTTGTTGAGGAAGTACGCCTGGAGCAGGTGCGCGGAACCGACGCCCTTCGGGCCATACCGCAGCACCGCGACGCTGTCGACCCTCTTCTCGTTCCCGGTCTTCTTGACCTGGAACTGTCGATTGCTGAACTCGTCGGCGACGGTGTGGGCGAGGCCGGGCTGATCCGTCGCGTTGAACACGTTGATCTTGACGTCCTTGCGCTCGCGCAGGGTCAGATCCGCCAGTGGCCAGCCCTCGGGGCAACCCGCCGCGGTGCCCACGTTGCCCTGGCTGTCGCGGACCACGGCCACGACGACGAAGACCAGGGCGATGACCGCCAGCAGGCCGACGACGACGAGTGCTCGCACGCGCGCAAAACTCATCAGGGCACTCCCCGGGCCTCAGGTGGGTGGTGACGGCCAGAAACGATCGCTCAGGCCGCCGGCCGTCGAATACGCCGCTGAGGTTAACGGTTGTCCGGCCGTCGCGTGGAAACAGCCCGACATGCCGGCGCGCCGACCGCGAACCGGGTACTACTACCCCTATCTTCGTGTCGCCTGAATCACATTGGGAACAACTTCGCGTGCGGGGGCGTACATCTCAGCCGCAAGGGCGGTATACATGCCTCGCCCAAGGGGGGGTAAGGTTCCGCGCTCGCAGGGGAGTCGCCCCAGCGAGCTCGACCCGTTCGGTCCTCGGGTCGGGTGCCCGACACAAGTGGTGGCCGGCCAGCGGAACCGAAACAGCGTCGTCCGGCGTTACAACCGGAAGCGACAACATCGATATGGGAGAGTGAAACCGATGGCCACCGACTACGACGCCCCGCGTCGCGACGAGGTCGACCTCGGCGAGGACAGCCTGGAAGAGCTCAAGGCACGGCGCGTCGACTCACAGTCGGGCGCGGTGGACGTCGACGAGGCCGAGGTGGCCGAGAGCTTCGAGCTGCCCGGTGCCGATCTGGCCGACGAGGAGCTCACGGTCAAGGTGCTTCCGATGCAGCAGGACGAGTTCCGGTGCGCCCGCTGCTTCCTGGTCCACCACCGTAGCCAGCTGGCGGTCGAGCGTAACGGCGAGTTGATCTGCCGCGAGTGCGTCTGACAACCACGACACCGGCGGCGGCCTCCTGAACGGGGCCGCCGCTGCTGGTGTAGGCGTGCGGCAGCGGTGGGTACCTGCTTGACTCGTAGCGGGTAGCCACAGCACCGGGAGGTCCGATGAGCGATCGAGGCGGCACCACCGAGGGCGGCACGGACGACCTCGGTGCCACCGTCGCGGCCTTGACCGCGGACGACATCGAGCCGGCCCGACGCCGCCAACTGCTGACCCGGATGGTCGGGCAGGCCCGTGCGCGTGGCATCTCCGACCTGTTCAAGCCCCGTGCCGCCGTGCGGTGGATGGTCGACACCGTCGCCGAGATCGCCCCGCACGTGCCGGTGCGGGACCTGGACACTCTGCGCCGGCACTTCCCCGGCCTGGACGACGCCGCCCTGGCCGACAGGCTCATCCGCAACGCGTCGAGGACCACCGCCGCGATCGGCGCGGCCGGTGGGGGCGTCGCCGCCGTCGAGTGGGTGGTGGCCCCGACCCTGCTCTCCGCGCCGGTGCTGCTCGCCGCCGAGACCGTGGCCGTGGTGGCGGTGGAGCTGAAACTGGTCGGCGAGTTGCACGAGATCCACGGTGTGGCGCTACCGGCCGGCGGCAGCCAACGGGCGGTCACACTTGTGCACTCCTGGGCCACTCAGCGCGGCGTCAACCCGATGGTGCCCGGCGTGGGAGTGGGCGCCGTGCTCGGCACCGCCGCCCGTAAGGAACTGCGGGACATGCTGCTGCGGCGTTTCGGGCGCAACCTCACCACGCTCGGGCCGTTCCTGACCGGCGCGGCGGTGGCCAGCTTCCTCAACCGCCGGGCCACCCAGCAGATGGCCGACCAACTCCAGGTCGACCTGCGTCGGCGGGGTATCGCCCGGCCCGCTCCACCGGCGGCCCTCCCGGGCCCGCCAACCGGCACCTGAGCGAGGCTTCACCGTCGGCCCGGCCCCTGAGCGAGGCCGGCCCCTGAGCGGGCCGTCGCCGTCGGATCAGCCCGGCTCGCCCGCCGTCGGGTGGGAGGCCGCCAGGGCGTCCCGCGCGGTCAGCACCGCCTCGGCCAGCTCGACCGGGTGGCGGGTGCTCACCACCCAGAACGGGGTCGGATCCGCGGGGTCGTCGAGGATCACCTGCACGGCGCCGCCGATCCACGGCCGCTGCACCACGAAGGCGAGCGGGTCCGCGCCGACGCCGAGCACCTCACGTCGGCCGGCCACGTCCAGCGGCACCACGTCGGCCACGAAACGGACCGGTAGGCGGGCGTCGTCCACCCGCAGCTCGGAGTCGGTCACCGCGACCCGGATCCGGCCCAGCCACCACAGCCCGGCCGTGGTGAGCGGCACCAGCACGGCGAACGGCAACCAGGCGCGGACGCCGGAGGCGCCCATCCAGATCTCGACGGCCAGCAACGCGGCGGCCACCAGCCCGGTCAGCCACAGCCACCAGGGCAGATCCAGCCGCTCGGTGTACGTCGGGCGGTCGGCGACCGGCGGCTGATCGGAGGACGGGGAGGGCGACATGCTCACTCCTGCGAGGGTACGGCGCACGGCGGCTCGACGAACCGGCAGGATGGCAGGGTCACCCCGCGAACCGGACGGAAGAGGGGACCCGTGACCGAGGTCGTACCCGTGCCCGTACAGCTGCTCGACCCGGAGCTGCCGCTGCCCACGTACGCCCATCCCGGCGATGCCGGGGCCGACCTGGTGGCGGCCGCGGACGTGGAGCTGCCGCCCGGCGGCCGTGCCCTGGTGCCCACCGGCGTGGCAATCGCGTTGCCGGAGGGGTACGTGGGCCTGGTTCATCCCCGCTCCGGTCTGGCGGCCAGGCTCGGCGTGACGGTGCTCAACGCGCCCGGTACGGTCGACGCCGGCTACCGGGGTGAGATCCTGGTCAACCTGATCAATCATGATCGGGATGTGCCGGCGAAGATCTCCCGCGGCGACCGGATCGCGCAGCTCGTGGTCCAGCAGGTCGCACGGGCGCGGTTCGAGCCGGTGGTCGAGCTGCCCGCGTCCCGGCGCGGGACCGGTGGGCACGGGTCCACCGGTGGGCACGCCGGGCTGGTGCCGTCGCCGACGGGCCAGGACCGGGTCGAGCGGCGGCCGAACGAGCCGGGCCGCGGGCAGACGGAAGAGGTGGCAGGGTGAGCGTGAACAGCGGAGGGCAGGCGCAGTGATCTTCTCCCGAAAGCGGGCCGATGCCGAGCGGCAGACCCGGGACGAGCGAGCCACCCAGGTCCCGGACCAGGGCGATGCGGCGCCGACCCTGGAGCGCGGCCCGTACGACATCTCCGAGAGCTACGACGATGTGCAGCGACTCGACCTGGGCAGCCTGCACATCCCGGCGATCACGGACGTCGAGGTACGGGTGCAGGCCGACCCGCAGGGTGTGGTCCAGCAGGTGGTGCTGGTGCACGGCGAAAACGCGCTCCAGTTGGGCGTCTTCGCCGCTCCCCGGTCCGAGGGGATCTGGGACGAGGTGCGCGAGGAGATCCGGCAGTCGCTGCTCCGCGACGGCGCGACCGCGCAGGAGGTTCTCGGTGAGTACGGCCCGGAGCTGCACGCCGAGGTGCGTACCCCGGACGGCCTGACGAACCTGCGGTTCGTGGGAATCGACGGGCCGCGCTGGATGGTCCGTGGCGTGTTCCAGGGCCCGGTGGCCATCGACCCGGCCATGGCCGGGCCGCTCGTCGAGTGCCTGGACGGCCTGGTGGTCGACCGTGGGCAGGAGGCGAAGCCGGTCCGCGAGCCGCTGCCGCTGCGGCTGCCCCGCGAGATTTCCGACCAGGCCGAGGCCGAGGCGGGCGACGACGCCGCCGCGCCGCGTCAGGTCTGACCCGCGCGCACCGGCCCGCCGGAACCAGCCCCGTCGGCGTACGCTGGCGGCACGGTTCCGGCGTCGTCGGGGCCGGCCGGGGACGGCGATCGTGGAGAGGGTGACGCGGAGGTCATGACGACCGACGAGGGCCGGGTGTCGCTGCGGCGCATCCTGCAGCGGTTCACCGCCAGCGAGGCCGAGATCGACGCGCAGGAGCTGCGTCGGGAGAGTGCCGAGTGCGGCGGGATCCCCGCCCAGCAGTGCTCCCGGGGTCAGCTGGTGTCGGTCGCCGGTCGGCTGCGCACGGTGGTCTACACGCCGCGCACCAACCTGCCCACTCTTGAGGCCGACCTGTACGACGGCAGCGACGTGGTCACCCTGGTCTGGCTGGGTCGACGGCACATCGCCGGGATCGAGCCGGGCCGGCACCTGACCGCCCGGGGCCGGGTTGCGGTGCGCGACGACCGCAAGGTCATCTATAACCCCTACTACGAGCTGGACTCGCCCAAGTGACAGCACTGCGGACGGAAGGCCGGCGATGACGACGGGACAGGACCGGGCGGCACAGCCGGAGACCGACCCTCAGGACGAGGATCAGCTGCCGACGATCGCCGAGCAGATGGCTGACCAGCTCGGCGGCTGGCGTGGGCTGGTCGAGTCCAGCATCCCGGTCGTGGTTTTCGTCCTCGCCAACATCATCGGCGAGCTGCGGCCCGCGGTGATCGCCTCGGTCTCCGTCGCGGTGCTCATCGCCGGGGTGCGGCTGGCCCAGCGTCGGCCGATCCGGCATGCCGTCAACGGGCTCTTCGGCGTCGGCGTCGGCGCGGCCATCGCGTGGCGCACCGGCGACGAGCGTGACTTCTACCTTCCCGGCATCCTCTACGGCATCGGGTACGGCGTAGCCCTGCTGATCTCGGCCGCGATCCGGCAGCCGCTGGTGGGCTGGATCTGGTCGGTGCTGGTGGCCAAGGGCCGTTCGGAGTGGCGGGCCGATCCGAAGCTGGTGCGCACCTTCACCCAGCTGACAGTGCTCTGGGGTGTGGTCTGGCTGGCCAAGGTGGGCGTGCAGGCCGGGCTCTACCTGGCCCACCAGGACACCGCGCTGGGCGTCGCCCGGCTGGCGCTGGGCTACCCGCCGTACGCGCTGCTGTTGCTGATCACGGTCTGGACGGTGCGTCGGGTCACCCGGGAGTCGCCGCCGGCCCCGCTGCCCAGCGCCTGAGCGAGGCGCGAGCCAGCGGACCGCTCAGCGCGAGCGCCGTCGGGGTCAGCGTGAGCCGCGGGTCCGTTCGACGCTGTCCGCGCCGAGGATCACCACGCGGACAGCGTCCTCCACCTCCGCGGTGCAGACGAAGATCAGCTCGTCGCCGGCCTCGATCGGGTCGTCCGGGCTGGGCACCAGGACCCGCTTGCCGCGCAGGATCGCCACCAGGGCGGAGTCGCGGGGCAGCGGCACGGCGTGGATCGGCTGACCGACGTAGGGGGCGGTCGGCGGCAGGGTGATCTCGACGAGGTTCGCCTCGCCCTGCCTGAAGGTCATCAGCCGGACCAGGTCGCCGACGGTGACCGCCTCCTCGACGAGCGCGGCCATCACCCGCGGCTTGCTCACCGCGACGTCCACGCCCCACTGCTCGGTGAACAGCCACTCGTTCTCGGCCCGGTTGACCCGAGCGACCACGCGGGGGACCGCGAACTCGGTCTTGGCCAACAGCGACAGCACCAGATTGGTCTTGTCGTCGCCGGTTGCCGCGACCACCACGTCACACCCGGCGATGTTCGCCTCCTCCAGGCTGGCCACTTCGCACGCGTCGGCCAGCACCCAATCGGCGGCCGGCACCCGGTCCGGACGCAGCATCTTGGGCTGGCGTTCGATGAGCATCACCTGGTGGCCGTTGTCGATCAGCTCCTGGGCGATCGAGCGGCCCACGTTGCCCGCGCCCGCGATGGCGACCCGCATGGCTCAGTGCCCTCCTTCCGGCGGCGTCGCCGCCACCGACGTGACAGTCGCCACGATGTCATCGCTGACCAGCATGAACACCTGGTCGCCCTCCTGCACGACGGTGGAGCCGGTGGGCAGCGTGCCGATGCCGAAGCGGATCAGGTAGGCCACCCGCGCCCCGGTCGCTTCCTCCAGCACCCGCACCTGTCGGCCGATCCAGTCCTTGTGCACCGGCACCTCGACGATCGACACGGTGCTCGTGGGGTCGCGGAAGATCTCCACGTTGCCCTCCGGCACCAGGTGCCGCAGCATCCGGTCCGCCGTCCACCGTACGGTCGCCACGGTGGGGATGCCCAGGCGTTCGTAGACCTGCGCCCGGCGCTGGTCGTAGATGCGGGCGGCGACCCGGGACACGCCGAACGTCTCGCGGGCCAGCCGAGCCGAGATGATGTTGGAGTTGTCGCCGCTCGACACCGCCGCGAAGGCGTCCGCGCGCTCGATGCCTGCCTGCCGGAGCACCTCGCCGTCGAAACCGGCCCCGGTCACCGTGATCCCGGCGAAGTCGGGGCCGAGCCGGCGGAAGGCGTCGGCGTCCTGGTCGATCACCGCCACCGAGTGCCCTCGGGACTCCAGGCTGTGAGCGAGGGTCGATCCGACCCGGCCACACCCCATGATCACGACGTGCACGCTGTCCCTCCCAAGGTGCGTCCCGCTCCCGCTGCCGGTTCTGAGTGCGAGCCTGCCACGTCCCGGTCCCGAGCGGGGACCGACCGTACCCCGTCGTGTTGAGCAGCGACGATCGCCCACCCCCGTGCTCCCGGGGTGGTGGTCGTACTCTTGGCGTTCGTGGCCAGTCCCACCTCGCTGCTGAAGCGGCTTCTTCTCGGTCGACCGTTCCGGTCCGACCGGCTTCAGCACACCCTCCTGCCGAAGCGCATCGCGCTGCCCGTGTTCGCCTCCGACGCGCTGTCCAGCGTCGCGTACGCGCCCGACGAGATCCTGCTGACCCTCTCCATCGCCGGTGCGTCCGCGTACTTCTTCTCGCCGTGGATCGCGCTGGCAGTGGTCGTGGTCATGCTCACCGTGGTGGCGAGCTACCGGCAGAACGTGCACGCCTACCCCTCCGGCGGCGGCGACTACGAGGTGGCCACTGTCAACCTGGGGCCGAAGTTCGGTGTCGGGGTGGCCAGCGCCCTGCTGGTCGACTACGTGCTCACGGTGGCGGTGTCGGTCTCCTCCGGAGTGGCCAACCTCGGCTCGGTGGTGCCGTTCGTGGCCACCCACAAGGTCCTCATCGCGGTGCTCGCGGTGGTCCTGCTCACCGCTGTCAACCTGCGCGGGCTGCGCGAGTCGGGCACGGCGTTCGCCATCCCCACCTACGGCTTCGTGATCGTGATGCTCGGGATGCTGCTCACCGGGCTGTTCCGGGTCTTCGTGCTGGGCGACGAGCTTCGCGCGCCGAGCGCCGACCTGGTGATCCAGGCCGAACACAGCGTGACCGGTTTCGCGCTGGTCTTCCTGCTGCTGCGGACGTTCAGCTCGGGCGCCGCCGCGCTCACCGGTGTGGAGGCGATCTCCAACGGGGTGCCGGCGTTCAAGGCGCCGAAGAGCCGCAACGCCGCCACCACCCTGCTGCTGCTCGGCACCATCTCGGTGAGCATGCTGGTCGGGATCATCTGGCTGGCCCGGCTCACCCACCTTCAGTTCGTCGAGGATCCGGGCCTCCAGATCGTCTCCGGCCCCGAGGGGTACGTGCAGAAGACGGTCACCACCCAGCTCGGCGAGACGGTCTTCGGCGCCGGGTCGATCCTGCTCTACGTGCTGGCCGGGGTGACCGCCCTGATCCTGTTCCTGGCGGCGAACACCGCGTTCAACGGTTTCCCGGTGCTCGGCTCGATCCTCGCCCAGGACCGCTACCTGCCCCGCCAGTTCCACACCCGCGGCGACCGGCTGGCCTTCTCCAACGGCATCACCTTCCTGGCCCTCTTCGCGATCGTGCTGATCGTCGGCTTCCAGGCCGAGGTGACGAAGCTGATCCAGCTGTACATCGTCGGGGTCTTCGTCTCGTTCACCGTCTCCCAGGTCGGCATGATCCGGCACTGGAATCGGCACCTACGCACCGAGCGGGACCCGGAGGCACGTCGCCGGATGCACCGCTCCCGGGCGATCAACACGTTCGGCGCGGGCCTGACCGGTGCGGTGCTGGTGATCGTCCTGATCACCAAGTTCCTGCTCGGCGCCTGGATCGCGATCGCCGCGATGGCGGTGATCTACGTGCTGATGCTGGCGATTCGCCGGCACTACGACCGGATCGCCGTCGAGCTGACCCCACCGGACGAGGGCCGGGCCGTGCTGCCCGCCCGCAACCACGCGATCGTGCTGGTCAGCAAGGTGCACCAGCCGACGTTGCGGGCCATCGCCTACGCCCGCGCCACCCGACCGGACACACTGACCGCCGTGACCGTCAACGTGGACGAGAAGGACACCCGGGACCTGCAGGCCGACTGGGAGCGCCGGGAGATGGCCATTCCACTCACCGTGATCGACTCGCCGTACCGGGAGATCACCCGGCCGATCCTGGACTTCGTCGCGTCCACCCGCCGCAAGTCGCCGCGGGACGTGGTCACCGTGTTCATTCCGGAGTACGTGGTCGGCCGTTGGTGGGAGAACCTGCTGCACAACCAGAGCGCGCTGCGCCTCAAGGGCCGGCTGCTCTTCGAACCGGGGGTGATGGTGGTCAGCGTGCCGTGGCAGCTCGCGTCGACAGCGAGCAAGAACCTGGACCGGCTGGACGCCGCGCTGTCCCGGACCCCGGCGCGGGGGCCCCGGAGCACCGGGTCGCCGCTGGTCGCCGCCCCGCCGGTTGTCTCCGCGCCGCCCGGCGAGGGTGAGCCCGGGGGCAGCCCAACGATGGAGAACACTCGTGACTGAGCCCAGCGTTCAGCGGACCGCTCCTGGTACGCCGTCGGCATCGTCCTCGTCCGCCTCGTCGTCCGCCCTCGATCGGGGCCTGACCGAGGCGGACCGGGTCGAGCTGACCGTCGACGCGGTCGCCCCCGGCGGGCACTGTGTCGCCCGGGTGGACGGGCAGGTGGTCTTCGTCCGGCACGCGCTGCCCGGCGAACGGGTCGTCGCCGAGGTCACCGAGGTGCACCGGGGGTTCGTCCGGGCCGACGCGGTGACCGTGCTGGAACCCTCACCGGACCGGGTCGAGCCGCCCTGCCCGTACGCGAAGCCGGGCGCCTGCGGTGGCTGCGACCTGCAGCACGTCGCCCCGGCCGCGCAACTGGCCTGGAAGACCGCAGTGGTCCGCGAGCAGCTGGTCCGCCTCGGCGGGCTGACCGACGTCGAGCTGGACCGGCTCGGCGTCCGGGTCGAGGCGCTGCCCGGTGGGCTGCTCGGCTGGCGCTCCCGGGTCCGGTACGCGGTCGACGCCGCGGACCGGGCCGGCCTGCTCAAGCACCGCTCGCACGAGGTGGTGCCGATCGACCGCTGCCGGATCGCCCACCCGGCCATCCAGCAGCTGCCGGTGCTCATCCCCACCGGCGCGCTCTGGCCGGCCGCCGAGGCGGTCGAGACCGTCGCCAGCACCGGCGGGGACGTGACGGTCACTGAGGTCCGCGACGGGGTGCCCACCCCGGTCAGTGGCCCGGCCGAGGTCCGCGAGGTCGCCGTCGGACGGGACTGGACGCTGCCCGCGTCCGCGTTCTGGCAGGTGCACCCGGCCGCCGCGGACGTCCTCTCCACGGCGGTGCTGGAGTTGCTGGACCCGCAGCCGGGCGAGGTCGCCTGGGACCTCTACGGCGGCGCGGGGCTGTTCGCCGCGGCTCTCGCCAGCCGGGTCGCCGACGCCCGGATCACCCTTGTCGAGTCGAGCCGGGACGCAGTGGACGCCGCCCGGGCCAACCTGGCCGACCTGCCCCAGATCGAGGTGGTCGCCGCCCGGGTGGAGACCGCGCTGACCCGCCGACGGATCACCGGCCCGGTCGACGTGGTGGTGCTCGACCCACCGCGCTCCGGCGCGGGCGCCCAGGTGGTGCGGGACATCGTCGCCGCCGGCCCGCGGGCGATCGCATACGTGGCCTGCGACCCGGCCGCCTTCGCCCGGGACGTGCGGACCTTCGCCGACCTCGGTTGGCGGCTGGCGGCGCTGCGGGGCTTCGACCTGTTCCCCATGACGCAGCACGTCGAGCAGGTCGGGCTGCTGCTCCCGCCGGAAAAGCGGTAGAACCCCGCGCGTCGCGCTGCTTTCCAACGCCTGACCAGTTGCTCAGCCGCCGACTCCCCGCCCAGCCCGGGTGCGCGGGGTTCGGGCCGAGCTGCGGAGTACCGGGCGGCCGATAGACTCTCCGGTCATGAGCGTTGAAGAGGACACGGCCAACCACGGCCGGCTGCTGGGGACGGTTCGGGGTCCGCAGGACGTCAAGCGGATGTCCGGCGAGGAGCTGGACGTCCTCGCCGCCGAGATCCGGGACTTCCTGATCACCAAGGTCTCCCGTACCGGCGGGCACGTCGGGCCCAACCTCGGTGTGGTCGAGCTGACGCTCGCCATGCATCGCGTCTTCGACTCCCCCCGGGACCGGCTCCTGTTCGACACCGGTCACCAGGCGTACGTACACAAGATCCTTACCGGGCGTCAGGCCGGCTTCGACAAGCTCCGCCAGCGCGGTGGCCTCTCCGGCTACCCCAGCCAGGCGGAGAGCGAGCACGACCTCATCGAGAACTCGCACGCTTCCACCGCGCTGTCCTACGCCGACGGCCTCGCCAAGGCGTACGCCCTCCGGGGCGAGGCGCGCAGCGTCGTGGCCGTGGTCGGCGACGGCGCGCTGACCGGCGGCATGTGCTGGGAGGCGCTGAACAACATCGCCACCGCCGGCAACTCCCTCGTGATCGTGGTCAACGACAACGGCCGGTCCTACTCGCCGACCATCGGCGGGCTGGCCGACCACCTCTCCTCGCTGCGGCTCAACCCCGGCTACGAGAAGGTCCTCGACACCGTCAAGGACGCCCTCGGCTCGACGCCGCTGGTCGGCAAGCCGATGTACGAGGTGCTGCACGCGGTCAAGAAGGGCATCAAGGACGCTGTCGCCCCGCAGGCCATGTTCGAGGACCTGGGCATCAAGTACGTGGGCCCGGTGGACGGGCACGACGTGACGGCGGTCGAGGCGGCGCTGCGCGCGGCCAAGAACTTCGGCGGCCCGGTCATCGTGCACGCGGTCACCCGCAAGGGCTACGGCTACCGTCCCGCCGAGGAGGACGAGGCCGACTGCCTGCACGGCCCCAGCAGCGCCTTCGACGTGGAGACCGGCGCGCTGCTGGCCGCCCCGTCGGTGAAGTGGACGCACGTCTTCGCCGACGAGCTGCTGGCCATCGCCGACGAACGCCCGGACGTGGTGGGCATCACCGCCGCGATGGCCGAGCCGACCGGCATCGCCAAGCTGGCCCGCAAGTACCCCGAGCGGGTGTACGACGTGGGCATCGCCGAGCAGCACGCCGCCACCTCGGCCGCCGGGTTGGCGCTCGGTGGTCTGCACCCGGTGGTCGCGGTCTACGCCACCTTCCTCAACCGCGCGTTCGACCAGGTTCTGCTGGACGTGGCGATGCACAAGCTGCCGGTGACCTTCGTACTGGACCGCGCGGGCATCACCGGCCCGGACGGGCCCAGCCACTACGGCATCTGGGACATGGCGGTCTTCGGGGTGGTGCCGGGGCTACGGATCGCCGCTCCCCGCGACGCCGCCACCCTGCGCGAGGAGCTGCGCGAGGCGGTGGCCGTCGACAACGGCCCGACAGTGGTGCGGTTCCCGACCGGCGCGGTCGCCGCGGACCTACCGGCGCTGCGCCGGGTCGGCACTGTCGACGTGCTGGCCGAGTCGGCCCGTACCGACGTGCTGCTCGTCGCCGTCGGCTCCTTCGGGCAACTGGGCATGGAGGTGGCCGCCCGGGTCGCCGAGCAGGGGTACGGGGTGACCGTCGTCGACCCCCGCTGGGTGCGCCCGGTCCCGGCGGAGCTGGTCGACCTGGCCGCCCGCCACCGGCTCGTGGTGAGCGTCGAGGACGGCGTCCGGGTCGGCGGGGTGGGCGACGCGCTCGCCCAGGCGATGCGCGACGCCGACGTCCGGGTGCCGCTCAAGGACCTGGGTGTGCCGGCCGACTGGCACCCGCACGGCACCCGTGCGCAGATTCTGGCCGACCTGGGCCTGACCGCCCAGGATGTGGCTCGCAACGTCACCGGTTGGATCTCCGGCCTGGACGCCACCCCGGACCGCCTCACCGCCAGCGACGCGGCCGCGCAGAACTAGACGAGAACGACCGACGGCGGGCGCCCCCAGGGACGCCCGCCGTCCTGCACCCAACCCGACCCCGGCCGGGCCCAGCCCCGCGCCCGCGCCCGCGCCTCACCGCGCCTCGCCTCGCCTCGCCGATCTTGCGCTTTCGGTTGGCGTGATGTGCCTTGAGCCCCGATTTGTCGGTGCAGAAAGTGCAAGATCGCGCGGAGTGGGGGTGGGGGTGGGGGTGGGGGTGGGGGATTAGCGGGGGGAGATTGAGCGGTAGTGGGTCTTGTCGGTATTGGCGAGGCTGTAGGTCTGGGAGCGGGACGGGGTGGGGATGACCGCCAGGCCGGGTCGCTCGACCAGCAGAGGAGTGCCCGGCGGGACGGACAGGGAGCTGTCCCGGGTGGGCCGCCAGCTCAGCACCACCAGCGGCTGACCGGGCACCGGCAGTTGGTACGCCTGCAACGGGGTGGCCCGGTCGGCGGGTGAGACGACGGGCGCGCTTCCGTCGGCCGGTCGGTAGATCACCGCGGTCATCGCGCCGGCGTCGGTGTCCCAGCTGAGCTGCTGCAACTCGGCCGGCTCGCCGCCGCCGAGGGCGACTTCGCCGAGCGACCGCACCGTGAGCTTCGCCATCGGCCAGGACGTCGGCACCGAACGCGGGGCGTCCCGGTCCCCGATCCGGCGCGGAATGCTGCCGAACGGGCCTCGATCGCCGGCCAGCACGCAGGTGTCCAGGCCGGTGAGCGCCCGCCGGCCCGTGCCGGACTCGTCGCGGACCAGCGGGTAGCGCGGATCGACGGTGCCGGTGCCCAGGTCGAGCAGCCGGTCGGCGGCCCGCCCACGGGGCAGCGACTCCGTGGTTCGCAGGGTCGCGGTGACGCCGACGGCCGAGCAGGTCGGCACGTTGACCGGTGCGCTGAGGCCGTCCGCGATGGTCAACGTCCGGTCCTGTGGCCCGAGGAGGGTCTGCACCCGGGCCGAGACCAGGTAGCGCCGGCCGCCGGCCGTCTGCACCGGCAGCACGTCGGAGTAGACGAGGTAACCCGGGTCGGTGTACTCGGTGGCGCGGGTCACCGCGTACCGGTTGCCCTCGCGGGTCAGTTGCAGCAGCCAGGACGCGCTTTCGCCGGGTACGTCGGCGGCCACCAGCGCCACCGGGGCGCCGTCGATCCGACCGGAGAAGAGGATGCCGGACGAGGGCAGGTGCGCGCGGTCGTCGGCCGGCGACCGCCAGCCCCGGACGGCAGCGGTGACCGCTGCCGTCGCCGCGGTGTCCCCGGAGAGCTCGCCGCGGGGCGGCCACACGGCGAGGGTGCCGTCCAGGCTGTCGTACCCGACCCGCAGGTCCTGCGGCTTCCGCTCGGCTACCGGACCGCAGGCCGTGCTGGCCAGCAGCGCGCTCAGCAGGACGGGAAGCGCCCTGCCGTACCGACGGCCTGGAGTCACCTGGCCCGCCCCCGATCGCCTCGCCGTCGCTGTCGGAAAGCGCCATAGTACGAGATGTCCGGTGCGGAACCTCAGTTGGCCGGCACCCGACCCGCCACAATGGACACCACCGGGGCTTTAGGGCGTTTTGGTTGCTCCGGTAGACTCCGCCGACTGTGACGCCTGCCGAGTCCCGCGCCCTGCCCGCGCCGCACACGGAGGCGGCACCCGACTCCGCCGAGCTGGTGAGCTACCGCACACCGGTCGGCCTCTTCGCCGGCCCGCCCGCGCTGACCGCCCCCACCACGGAACCGGCCGAGCCCGCGACGCCGGTCGAGCCCGCGACGCCGGTCGAGCCCGCGACGCCGGTCGAGCCCGCGACGCCGGTCGAGCCCGCGACGCCGGCGCAGAGCCCGGTACCGGCCGAGAGCGCCGAGCCGTCGCGGGCGCGGTGGCGTCAGTGGACTCGCAGGCGGCAGCACCTGGCGGTGGGCGGGCTGTTTCTGCTCGCCGCGCTCTGGGTGACCAGCCGGATCTGGCTGGACCCGTCCGGCCGGGTGGCCTCGCTCTACATCGGTGACCCGGCCCAGGTGCAGTTCTTCCTCGCCCACTCGGTACGCGTGGTGCTGCACGGCGAGTACCCGTTCTACACCGAGCAGTTCAACTACCCGGACGGCGTCAACCTGATGGCCAACACGGCCGTGCTGGCGCTGGGTATCCCGATGGTCCCGGTGACGCTGCTCTTCGGGCCGGCGGTCTCCTTCGTGGTGCTGGTCACGCTGGGCCTCGCCGGCACCGCCATGGCCTGGTACCTCATGCTCTCCCGCCACCTGGTGCGCACCCCGCTCGCGGCGGCGGTCGGCGGCTGGTTCTGCGGGTTCTCGCCCGCGATGCTCTCGCACGCCAGTTGGCACCCGAACATCATCAGCCAGTTCCTGCTGCCGTTCATCGTGTGGCGGGTGCTGGTGCTCACCCGCTCCAGGAAGCCGGTTCGGGACGGGGCTCTGCTCGCCCTGCTGGTCGCCGCGCAGGCGTTCATCAACGAGGAGATCCTGCTCTTCACGGCGCTGGCCTGCGGCGTCTTCCTGCTGGCGGTGCTCGCGCAGGAGCCGGCCCGGTGGCGGGCGGCCTGGCGGCCCCTGGGCGCCGGCGTGGTGACCTGCGCGTTGCTGGCCGGGGCGCTGCTGGCGTACCCGCTGTATGTGCAGTTCGCCGGGCCGATGGCCTACCACGGGCTCAGTGACGCGGTGCAGGACTACGGCAACGACATCGCCGCCTTCTTCGCCCCCGGATCGCCCACCCTCGGCGGCAACCAGCGAGCCAACATCAACCTGGCGCCCAACTACTCCGAGGAGAACGCCTTCTTCGGCTGGAGCCTGTCGCTGCTCGCCATCGGCATCGTGGTCTGGCTGCGCCGGGAGCTGATCGTTCGGGCGCTCGCGGTGACCGGCGTGTTCTTCGCCGTGCTCTCCCTCGGCGAGCGGGTCTCCTGGTGGGACCGGGAGTTGATCAGCGGGCCGTGGCAGTGGTTGGTCCACCTGCCGCTGCTCGACGCGGTGGTGCCGACCCGGTTCGGGCTGATCACGAGCGTGGTGATCGGTCTGCTGCTCGCGCTCGCCGTCGAGCGGGCCTGGGCGCTGCGTCCGGCCGACCGCCGTACCGTCCGCGTGCTCACCGCCGCGGGCCTGGCCTTCGCGTTGCTGCCGATCGCGCCGATGCCGCTGCGAATGGTCTCCCGACCGCCGGTGCCGGACTTCATCACGGCGGACCGTTGGCGGGCGTACGTCGGGCCGGACCAGACGCTGGTGCCGATCCCGGTGCCCAGCATGGGCAACACGCACGGCATGCGCTGGGCGGCGGCCACCAACCTCGACTTCAAGATCCCCGGCGGTTACTTCCTCGCGCCCCGCAACGGCAACACCGGTGACGCGGGCCGGTTCGGCGGTCGTCCCAGCGGGGTTGGTCAGACGCTGGAGGAGGTGGCGACCACCGGCCGTATGCCCAAGCTCGACGACCGGCAGCGTCGGCGCTTCACCGACGAGCTGCGGCACTGGCGGGCGGCGATCCTGGTGCTGCCGGTGCGGCAGCAGAACGCCGAGCCACTGCGTCGTACGGTCGAGGAGCTGGTCGGTCCGGGTCGCCAGGAGTTGGATGTCTGGGTCTGGGACGTCCGGACGCTCAGCGACCGTTCGGTCTGATGACCACCGGGACGACGTCCCCGAACACCTCGTCGCCGGCGACGGTCGGCACGTCCCGTCCGGCCTGGCTGCGGGACGCGCTGGTGGTGGCCGGTTATCTGGGCCTCGCCGTGCTGGTGACCAGTGGGCAGTGGGGTCGTCCGTGGCAGCTGTTCCACCAGGCGGGTGACCAGATCCTCTTCGAGTGGATGCTGGCCCACGCGGCGCATGCGGTGGTCGCGGGGGAGAACCCGCTCTACAGCACCGGGTTGAACGCGCCCGACGGGGTCAACCTGATGGCGAACACCTCGGTGCTCGGCCTGGGTGTCCCGCTGACCCCGGTCACTCTGCTCTTCGGCTCGCAGGCGGCGTTCTGCGTGGCGGTCGTCTGCTGTCTCGCCGGGACCGCCGTCGCCTGGTACGTGCTGCTGCGCCGCCGGCTGGTCCGCGCCCGGGCCGCGGCCGCGGTGGGTGGGCTGATCTGTGGCTTCGCCCCGGGCATGATCGCTCAGGCGGGCGCACATCTGCACATCGCCGCCCAGTTCCTGGTGCCCGCGATCCTCGCCCTGGTGTTCCGGCCCGCCTCGGATGACGCGCGACACGACGTGTGGCGGCCCGGCGTCGGCCTCGGGTTGCTGCTCGTCTGGCAGGTCTTCATCGGCGAGGAGGTGCTGGTCTTCCTGGCGCTCGCGGCCGGGGTCTTCGCGTTGGCCTACGCGCTCGCCGACCGGGTGGCCGCACGGCGGCTCGCGCCGGCCCTCCTCGGCCGGCTCGCGGTGGCGGCCGGCGTGGCGGCGGTGCCGCTGGCGTACCCGCTGTGGTTCCAGTTCCACGGCCCGCAGCACTACTCCGGGATGGCGTTCGCCACGCAGGGCTTCCAACTGGACGTGGCGTCGTTCACCGCGTCGGCCCGGCAGACCGTGCTGGGCGACGACTGGCTGCCGGGGTTACTCTCGCCGAACCCGACCGAGGAGAACTCGTTCTTCGGCCCGGGCCTGCTGGTGCTCGCCGTGGTGATCGTGATCTGGCAGTGGCGACGACCGCTGGTCCGGGCACTGGCCGTCGCTGGTGTGGTCTTCGCCCTGCTCTCGCTCGGCGGCGAGCTGCGGGTGGACGGTGAAGCCACAGGCATTCCGGGGCCGTACCGGCTGGTGGGAGAGCTGCCGCTGCTCGACCTCGCGGTGCCGGCCCGGTTCGCGTTGGTCTGCGTACCGGTGCTGGGTGTGCTGGTGGCGCTGTCGGTGGACCGGGTCCGGGCCGCGCGTGCTCCGAACGTGGCGCCGGGCCTACCGGTGCGGTTGCTGTGGGCCGGCGCGGTCACCGCCGCGTTGCTGCCCCTGATGCCGACGCCGCTGCGCGTGGTGCCGGTCGCGCCGGTGCCGGCGTTCATCGCCGACGGCGGCTGGCGTCCGCTGGTGCCGCCCGGTCGGACGGTGGTCGCCGTGCCCCCGGTCACCGGTGCCGCGCGTAGCCCGGTGATGCTCTGGTCCGCCCGTACCGGTCTGGGGTTTCCCGCGCCGGGCGGTTACTTCATCGGCCCCAGCGGCCCGGACGACCCGGCGGCCCGCTGGGGCGCGCCGGACCGGCCCACGTCGGTGCTGCTCCGGCAGGTGGCCGACACCGGCGCGGTGCCGGTGCTCACCGACGTCGACCGCAGCCAGGCCGTCGAGGACCTGCGGCACTGGCGTGCCGCGGTGGTCGTCCTCGGTCAACTGGAGCACGGTGACCCGGTCCGCCGTACCGTCGACGATCTGCTCGGCCCGGGCCGACCGGTCGACGGCGGGTGGTTGTGGGACGTCCGGGACCGCGTCGGCTGAGCCGACCGATGGGCCGGCCTTCGACTAACCCACCAGGGCGCGGACGTCCCAGACCCAGACGTCGTCGACCCGCTGGGGTGGCCCGAGCAGGGCGGTGACCAGCTCACGGAGCACCGCCTCGCGGGGGTGCGCCCCGAGCACCACCACCGACGCCCGCCAGAACCGCAGGTCCTCGACGATCTGACGGCGGTTCTCGTCGGTCAGCGCCGGAACCGTGCCACTGTCCATGGTGGAGTAGATGAGGGAGCTGGTCGGTCGGTTCGGCGCGCCGAAGACCCCCTCACCCAGTTCGTTCGGGCCGATGAAGTAGCCGCCCGGAACGGGGAACTCCTGCCCGGTCAGCGCACTCCACCGCAGCGTCGGCAGGCCGTGCACGTTGCTCGGGATCGGCACCGGCACCAGGGTTCGACCGGCCGGAACGTACGGCCGCCAGCCGCCCGCCGTGATGAAGTGCGGCGGCGGGTCGATCTGCTGGGCGGGCAGCGGGCGCGGGAAGAGCGGCAGCACGGCGAGCGCGACCGCCGCGTACCCCACCGGTCGCAGCCACCGACGGCGCGCCGCGACCGGCGCGGGCTCGGCTCCCTCGGCGGGCTTGGCGGGCTCGGCCGGGGCCGTTTCGCCGGTGCGTTGGGCCGGCACCCGCGGCCGGTCGGCCACCGGGCGCCCCTGGCGGTGCGCGGCGTCCCAGGTCAACGCGAGCAGTACGCCCACCGCGGCGGCGACCACAAGCGTCAACCGGGTCGGCATCATCATCTCGACCAGCGGCAGGTCGTCCGACACGTAGGACCAGGGCCCCTTCACGCCGGTCTCGACACCGTTGAAGCGCACCCACGGCCCGATGGCGGCCACGCTGAACACCACGATGAGCACCGCGGCGATCCGCGCGGCCACTGAGCGGCGGACGAGCAGCACCAGCGCCACCACCGAGAGCATCACCAGCGGCCAACCGAACCAGGTGTTCTGCTCGGTCAGACCGATCGTCTTCTCCACGGCCGGGTCACCGGCCCAGGTGTCCCGGGCGAAGGTGACGAAGGCGACCAGGTCCTCGCCCCAGTTGTGGAACACGCCGCCCTGCAGGCCCCGGTAGGACTGCGGGCCGTTGAATTGGAACCAGATCGGGTACGCGGTGAGCACCAGGGCCAGTCCACCGGCGACGCCGAGCCCGGCCAGGAACGTGCCGGCGGCGGCCCGGGTGGCCCGCGGCCGCTGCACGGCGTACGCCAGCACGACGACCAGGCAGGCCAGCGCGGTGAGCAGCAACATCTCCTCGTTGATGAAGATCTGGTACGCCACCAGCGCACCGAGCACGAGCCCGTTGCGCCGCCACCGGCCCGGCTCACCCAGGGTCAGCACCCGCACCACGATCAGCGGGAGCAAAAAGTTGGACACGAAGTTCGGTTGGCCGTTGGCGTGGTGGATGATTCCCGGCGCGAAACCGAGGAACGCGCCGCCGACGAACGCCGCCGCCCGGGAGCGCACCAGGTGGCGCGAGAGCATCCAGTACCCGGTGCCGGCGGTGGCCGCCAGCGCCGCGCCCAGGTAGAGCGCGTACATCACCTGGGGGCCGAGCAGCATGGTCAGTGGGGCCAGCGGCAGGGTCACCCCGAGCAGCGAGGTGTTGGCCATCATGTTCACCCCGTCCGGGGCGTTCTGACGGGCCGTGAACAGTGGATTCTCCAGGTGCCGCACCGAGAACGCGCCGTGCGCGAACAGCCACTCGAACCAGCTGTGATCGGTGGGCAGGTGCGAGGAGACCCGGCCGTTGACGTCACCCCAGTAGTTGAGGCAGACGAAGACGCCCAGCAGCACATAGGCTCCGAGGGCCAACAGGTCGGCTCGGGCCGGACGGCGTCGAGGCCGTCGTGTCGACTCGACCTCGGCCGGGTCGACGTCGGTCAGGGGATTCAGCGAAGGGTCTACCACCGGCACAGCCACGACGCGCCATCGTACAGGCGCGGTTCCGTCGCTTTTGCCGGGCCGGTGGGCTGACGGTCGGTTTGCCGGACGGCGACCCTTCGGCCAGCCTTACTGGTGACGGAAGGACGGGCGTTGTCGATCATCGAGCTGGGCGAGGTTCGGGATGAGCCCGTGTCGGCGCCTCCGGTTCGTCGCCCGCGCGCCGCCGGTCGCCCGCTGCGCAGCGCCGCGGTGCTGCTGCTCGCCCTGGTGGTGCTGGGCGGTGCGACCCCGACGCCACAGCGGACTGTGTACGCCGTGCCGGCGTCGCGCACCTCCACCGCGTACCTCGCCGGGGACGCCGTCTTCGTGGTCGACCCGCCGGCGCCCGAGGGGGACCGGTTCCTGACCGCGTACGCCCAGCCGTCGGCGACCGGCGTCGGGGTGCGGCGGCGGTGGCAGGCGCCGCTGGCCCGCACCGGTAACTACCTCGACGTCCGGGTCGAACGGGGGCTGGTGTTGACCCTGGCGGTCAACGCCCCGAACCGGTTGTTCCAGACCACCGCCTTCGACGCCGTGACGGGCCGGCAACGCTGGCAGCATCCCGGTGCTCCCCAGCCGGCGACCGGCGGTGGTCTGCTGGTGACCAACGGCCGGGAGGACGGCTCGGGCAGGATGAGCGGCATCGAGCCCGACACCGGCCGGCTGCGCTGGTCGGTGCCGATCCCGTCCTCCGCCAGCCCCTCCTACCACCTCAACCCTGAGGGTCAGGTCGACAGGTTCGTGCTCCTGCAGCCGACCGGCGAGGTGCAGGTGTACGACGCCGGCTCCGGCCACCTGCTGCGCAGCGTCGACACGCTGCCCGCTGACCGGTCGGCGTACCAGCGGGCGCAGGTCGTCGACGACCTGCTGCTGCTCGTCCCGCCGGGCAGTACCCGGCTGGTGAGCTTCGGGCTGGCCGACCTAAAGCCACTGTGGACGGCCGAGGTGACGCTGGTGTCGCATGTGCTCGGCTGCGGCGGTCTGCTCTGCGCGGTACCGCAGATCGGCGGCCTGCAGGTGCTCGATCCGGCCACCGGCGCGGTGCGCTGGTCGGAGTCGGGCCAGGACGTCCTGGCCGACGTCCGGTACGGCCGACTGCTGATGACCGTGCCCGGCCAGGGATACACGGTGCGGGACGCGGCGACCGGGCAGGAACGCGTCGAGTTGGGCGAGTGGAGCCTGCTGCCGGTGCTCCGACCGGACGATCCGCTGGCCGGGGTGCGGCGCGGCGACGACGGCCGGATGGTCGTCGCCGAACTCGATCTGGTGACCGGCCGAACACGGATCGTCGACGTGCTGCCGGGCATCGCCGGCAGTTGCCAGGCGTCCCTCCCGGTCCTGCTCTGCCAGCGCCTCGACGGCACGACCGCGCTATGGAGGTTGACGCGATGACCGACTCGGTGATCGACCTCGGCGAGCTGCGGCACGGTCCGGACCCTGACCCGCTGCCCCGCCCGCCCCGCGCTCACGGTCGCCCGCTGCGCTGCGCGCTGGTCGTGCTGCTCGCGCTTGTCACGCTCGCCGCCGCGGCCGTGCCGCCATCCCGGCGGGCCCCGGTGACGCTGCCGGCCCGGCCCGGGTCCGACATCATGATCGACGGTGACCTTTTCCTGGTCATGGAGCCGACCAACACCGCGACACGGCAGACGCGGCTGGCCGCGTATCGGCTGCCCGGCGGCGAGCCGCTCTGGCAGGCGCCGCTGTCGGCGGAGGCCCGCTACTGGGGGATGAGATCGCTGGCCGGGATGGTGTTGGTCACCGGCTTCGAGATCGGCCCGGAGGGCCGGGAGACACGCACCGTCGCACTGGACCGGGCGACCGGGGCGTACCAGTGGCAGCAGCCGGGCGTCGCCTACGAGCTGACCGACGGCAACCTGCTGCTGCGCAGCGGCGGCGAGACCGAACCGTCAAGTGTGCGCGCGGTCGATCCGTGCTGCGGCACCGTGCGCTGGGACCTACCCCCCACCATCGCCGAGATCAGCATCCGGGACACCGGGCGCGGGGTGGACCGGATCGTGCTCAGCCAGGCGAACGGACTGGTCGAGGTACGCGACACCACTACCGGCGCGGCGCTGGCCCGTGCCGAGATGCGCCCACCCGGCGGCGCACGGCTGGGAATCGAACTGATCGACGACCTGCTGCTGGCCATCGACAGAGGCTCGGGCACGATCAACGCGTACGGGTTGGACCGGTTGGAGCGACGCTGGACACGCGCGAGCGGCCCGATCGAATTCGCGTTGGACTGTGGGCCCGTCGTGTGTCTCCGCACCGGTGGCAACGAGCTGCAGGCGCTCGACCCCGCGACCGGCGACGAGCGCTGGCGCAGTGACCGCTGGTTGTGGGGCTGGCCGTACGAGAGCCGGCTGATGGCCAACGTCAGCGGCTTCGGTCCGATGGAGCAGTACATCGTGCTCGACGCGCTGACCGGCCGACAGTTGGCCGACCTGGGCAGGTGGGAGCTGTACCAACTCGGTGTCGGCGGCCGGTTGGTCGGCATCCGCCGGCATCCCGACGGAGGGGTGCTCGTCGGTGAGTTGGACATCGCCGCCGGCGAGGTGCGCATCGTGGACGTGTTGCCCGATGCCACCGGGGAGTGTCAGGCGATCACCGGTTACCTGGTGTGCGGCGCCACCGCGGCCGGCTCGTACCAGCTCTGGGAACTGGCCGACTGATCACCAGTTCGCCTGGGCGGGTGGAGGGGGCAGCGGCACCGACTCGGGTCGCAGTACGTACGCCACCCCGCCGCTGCCACGCTGCCAGACCGCCTCGAACCCCCGCCGGGGCACGGTACGACGGACGGCGTCGTCGTCCGGGGCGTACGGGTCGTTGAGCACCGGGTCGCCGTCGGCGGTGAAGCCGACCAGCACCATCAGGTGCCCTCCGGTGTCGTACCCGAGCCCCGGCACCTCGTCGGCCCGGAACGCGGCAGAGACGATCAGGGGGATGCCGGCCGCTACGAACGCCTCCGCCTCGACAAGTGACCGCAGTCGGGTGACGAACGCGTCCACCCCGTGCAGACCGGCATACGCGGTGTTGAACGGCCAGTTGCCGGCCCCCGCGTACGCGTGGTCGTAGCAGTGTCGGGCGGCGTGCACCACCACCGGACGCGGGCCGGACGGCTCCACCCAGGCGTAGCGGTCCGGTGTCGGCTCGGCACCCCAGTAGGCGAGCACCATCGAGGTGCAGGTGGGGCTGCACCAGGAGTCGCCGCCACCACCCCACTGCGGGTACTGGCCGGCGTGCAGCCGCTGGGAGTAGCGGGGCACGTCCAGCACGATGCCACGGGCGGCGGTCGAGGTGGGCTCGCGCTCGTACCCGTGGTCGGTCGGGGTCGGCCCGGTGGCGACCGCGCCGACGCTGCGCAGCACCGGGCCGGTGCCGAGGCTGCCCAGCACCGGGCCGGTGCCGACGCTGCCCAGCACCGGGCCGGTCGGGCTGCCGGCGGGCCGGCACAAGGTCACCCGCGCCTGCCAACCGGTGACCGTCGCTCCGGTCACGAGCAGGGTGTCGGTGTCGACCCTGGCGGCGCCGTCGCGCTGTCCGGGCAGCGAGGTGCGTCGTACCGTGTGGTCGTCGGCTGCCCAGCGGGCCAGCCGGTACCAGTCGGTGCTGGGCGCGTCGTCGTGCCACCCGCGCAGCTCCACCTCGATCCAGCAGCCGTCCGGGGTGTCCGCCGTCCAGGACGGCACCACCTCGGCGACGGCGAAGCCGACAGGCACCGGCGGCGACGTCCAGGTGCCCCGCTGGGCGACGCCGTCGAGGACGAGCCCTCGACCGCCGGCGCGCAGGCCGTCGCCGCTGCCGCCGGCCGCGTCGGCCGGCAGGTGGAAACCCCGGTAGGCGATGTCCCGTCGGGTGGGTGGTGCCGCAGTGGTCATGCCAGCTCCGTCCGTCGCTCGGTGCCGCCGGCCAGCATCGCGTACGCCGCGGTGGCCCGCAACGCCGGCCGGCGCGGGCGGCGAGGGACGATGGGTTGCCGGCCGGCACTAGGTTGTCGGTGGTCAGCAGCGAGGAGGCCGGGATGCGGGTACTGGTGGTCGAGGACGAGCGCAACCTCGCCGACGCGATCGCACGCGGGTTGCGCAAGCGGGGGATGGCGGTCGACGTGGCGTACGACGGCGACGCCGGCCACGAGGCGGCGTTCGTCACCCGGTACGACGTGGTGGTGCTCGACCGCGACCTGCCCGGTGTCCACGGCGACCAGATCTGCGCCGACCTGGCGGCCTCCGGCGCGTTGACCCGCGTGCTGATGCTCACCGCCAGCGGCACCGTGGCCGACCGGGTGGAGGGGTTGCAGCTCGGCGCGGACGACTACCTGCCCAAGCCGTTCGCCTTCGACGAACTGGTCGCCCGGGTGCAGGCGTTGGGCCGGCGGGCCACCCCGGCCGCGCCGCCCGTGCTCGAACTGGCCGACCTGGTGCTCGACCCGGCCCGCCGGGTGGCCACCCGCGCCGGTGTGCCGATGGACCTCACCAACAAGGAGTTCGGGGTGCTCTGCGAACTGCTCAAGGCGCGCGGCGCTGTGGTCTCCAGTGAGGAACTGCTGGAACGGGTCTGGGACGCCAACACCGACCCGTTCACCACAATCGTCCGGGTCACCGTGATGACGCTGCGCAAGAAGCTCGGTGACCCGCCGCTGATCGAGACGGTGGTCGGAGCGGGCTACCGCACCGCTGAGGTGGGAGCGTGAGCGCGAGGAGTGAGCCGGGTTTGCGAGCCCCGCAGTCGCGAACCGGGGTCGTGCTGTGAGCGCGAGGAGTGAGCCGGGTTTGCGAGCCCCGCAGTCGCGAACCGGGGTCGTGCTGTGAGCCGGCGGTTGCGGCCCACTCTGCGGTTGCGGCTGACAGTGCTCAACGGTGTGCTGCTCATCGGGGCCGGAGCGATCCTGGTGCTGCTGGCCTGGCTGCTGGTGCGCGACGCGTTGCGACCCACCGACGAGTTGGTGCCCGGCACCATCGTGTTGCTCTCCGACGGTCGGGAGATGGACGCCGCCCAGTGGCAGCGGCAGTTGGTCGACGCCGCCTCCGGGGAGCTGCTGGCCAAGGGCCTGGTCGCGCTGTTGGCGATCAGCGTGGTCGGGGTGGCCGGCGCGTACGCGGTGGCCGGCCGGGCGCTGCGCCCGCTGCACCAGGTCACGGCGACAGCGCAGCGGCTCGGTGAGGCGACCCTGGACCAGCGGATCGGCTACTCGGGCGCCGACGACGAGGTGGCCGAGCTGGCCAAGACGTTCGACGCCATGCTGGACCGGATCGCGTCCGCGTTCGAGGCCCAGAAGCGTTTCGTGGCGAACGCCTCGCACGAGCTGCGTACCCCGCTCGCCGTGATGCGGACGGAGATCGACGTGACGCTCAGCGACGACGACGCGGACGCCGCCGAGTACCGACGGATGGCGACAGTCGTCCGCGACGCCTCCGAGCGGGCCAACGGCCTGGTGGACGCGCTGTTGGTGCTGGCCCGCAGCGAGGCGCAGGCCGGGCGGCAGCTGGGCCGGCGTACCGAGTGTGACCTCGCCGCGGGCACCGCCAACGCGTTGTCGGCGATGCGCCGCGAGGTGGAACGGATCGGCCTGCGGGTGCAGACGTCGTTGGAGTCCGCCCCGGTCGTCGGCGACCCGGGGCTGCTCGACCGACTGGCCGGAAACCTGATCGAGAACGCGGTCCGCTACAACCACCTGCACGGCCGGCTGTGGGTGCGTACCGGCACCGACGGCGACCGGTCCTGGCTGGTGGTGGGGAACACCGGTTTCGAGGTGGACCAGGCCGACGTGCCGGGACTGTTCGAGCCGTTCCGGCGTGGTGGCCGGGAACGCACCGGCGCCCGGGGCTCCGGCCTGGGGCTGTCCATCGTCCGGGCGGTCTGCACGGCGCACGGCGGCACCGTGCGGGTGATCGCGCAGTCGGGCGGTGGTCTGGAGGTGACTGTCACCCTGCCGGCGGTGGACGCCCCGGCGCTGCCCGGCACGGTTTCCACCGTCGGCTGAACGGGGTTGCGCGCCCCGCTCGGCCGGTGGCAAGATCGCGTCGTCAGCGCGAGATGAAAGGGGGTGCGTCGATGTCCACAAATGTTGGCTCCGCGCCCCGGGTCCGCGTCGGCTGACGTCCCGGAGGCGGAGCGCCCCCGCAGGGGTTCGGGCGCTGATCGCCCACTCGAAGGGGAAACCAGTTCCTGCGTGGTGCGCTGCGCCCGGACACGGGGCCGCACCACGTCACCACCGTGGAGGACCACTGTGAGTTCGACGATCCACAACATCAGCATCGACTGTCACGACACGTACGCCCTGGCTGGCTTCTGGGCGCAGGTCTTCGACTGCCCGCGGCACCCCGACGACTTTCCCGGCGACCCGGAGGCGATGCTCCTGCCGCCGGGTGGCCCGGAGGTGCTGTTCATCGCGGTGCCCGAGGGCAAGACGGTGAAGAACCGGCTGCACCTGGACCTGCAACCCGCTGATCGGACCCGGGCCGAGGAGGTCGAGCGACTGCTCGGCATCGGCGCGACGTTCGTCGCCGACCACGTCGGCCCGACCGGTGGTGGTTGGGTGGTGCTCGCCGACCCGGAGGGCAACGAGTTCTGCGTGCTCGGCAACGCCGCCGAGCGGGCGGCCGCGGCAGCGGCGCGGGCCGCGGCGCTCGCCACGTCGGAGGTTGCCGAGTCGGCCTGACCGCCGACATACGGCACGGGGCCCCGGCTACCCGAGGGGTGGCCGGGGGCCCGGCTCCACGCTGCTGGGACCGCGAGAATCAGGCAGTGACTGGCCGTCTCGTGGCGCGGTGACTAGACGAAGGTCGTCGCGCCCTGGTATTCCGCCACCGGGGCGGCGCCGACATGCTCGTACTCGAGCAGGAGCAGACCCTTCGCCGTCGCTTCGTGGTGTACCAGTCGGAGGCCGACGGGCGCATTCGGATGGTCGAGCAGTCGACGCCCGGAACCGGCCACGGTGGGGGCCACGACGATTCGGAGTGTGTCGACGAGGCCAGCTGACAACAGAGCCTTGCCAAGTCGGGCGCTGCCGTGAATCTGGAGCTCCCGTCCTGGCTGCGCCCTGAGCTCTCCGACGGTGCGGATCGGGTCGCCGTGGAGCACAGTCGTCGGGTGCCAACTACCCTCCGCCAGGGTGTTGGTCACGACGTACTTGGGGAGCGAGTTCATCCGTTCGGTGAACGGATCGTTCGGGTCGGTGATCTGCGGCCAGTCGCGAGCGAACGCCTCGTAGGTCCGCCGTCCGAGCAGCAGACCGTCGGCGAGACCCAACCAGTCAGAGGTGCGGCGGACGAAGACCTCGTCCAGGTAGGGCACGAGCCAGCCACCCCGGGTGAAGTCGCCACTCGTGTCCTCGGTCGGCGAGCCGGGCCCCTGGCTGACGCCGTCGAGAGTGACGAACTCGGTAAGGACGATCTTCACAGCGCCCCCTGGCTCTCGGTGAGCCCGGCGAGTTGTTCGGTGACCGAGCCCCAGCCGTCCGCGAAGCCGATCTTCTCGTGAAGGTCACGAGCGGCGGGATCACCGTGGCGGACGATGATCCGGTAGTCAGTGCCGTCCGGATGGTCCTTCATGGTGATCTCCGCGGTCATCGCAACCGGGGTAGGGTTCGCGGGCCGCCAGGCGCTGTTGATCACGTTGGTGAACACGATCCGTTCGAGGTCGTCGACGACGAGGAAGCACGCGTCGAGGTGCGGGACGAACTCCACCCCGTCGTCGCTCAGCCGGGTCACGAGTGCGCCACCGGGCCGGACGTCCAAGCGATCGACGCGGCACAGGGACGGCGCCGGTATCCACCACTTCTCGAAGCGGGACGGGTCGGTCCAGGCGCTCCACACGGCGGTGCGAGGGGCGCGGATAACCCGCGCCATGGTCAGGTCCAGGTCCGGATTCACTGCTGCCTCTCCTGCTGATCGGTGACGAGGTGTTCCAGGCGATCCGTGCGCTCTTCCCAAATCCGGCGCTGCTCGGCGAGCCAGTCGTCGACGACGGCGAGGCGGTCGCGGTTGAGCACGCAGGTGCGCACCCGGCCGGACTTGGTCGTGTGGATCAGTCCGTTCGACTCGAGCGTCTGCACGTGCTTCATGAACGAGGGAAGGGTCATCGAGAATTCGCGGGCGAGGTCGCCGACGCTCGTCGGACCGTGGCCGAGGCGTCGGATGACCCAGCGCCGGGTCGGGTCAGCGAGGGCGACGAACACGCCGTCGAGCTGCGCCGAATACTGTGCCATGCGGCTAAGTGTTCCCGGGGATGACACTTAGCGCAAGGGCAAAGTATTGGCGACCTCGGTGGATGGCTGCCATGACGACAGCGGCCGGTCGGTGCGCTCCAGGAGAAGCAACGGGGCCCCGGCCACCAGAGGGTGGCCGGGGCCCCGTTCACGTACGGATCAGGACTGCTGCTCGACCTGGCCCCGGATCGTGGTGAACTCGGCCTTCGCCTGGTCGGCGGACTTGAAGTACATCACCACCATGCCCAGACTGCCCCGGTCGGCCCAGACGCAGATGCCCAGCGGCACGGTTTCGGCTGTGCCGTCGCCGCAGCGCGCCTCACCGCCGAGCGGGCCGGCGTCGACCGCCGTCATCTTGTCCACCGTCAGCTGCTTGGACAGCCCGTCCACATAGGCGTCGAGATCCTTCTTCGGGTCCGTCAGCAGCGCGGACACGGCCGCGATCATGACGAGGTCCCGCTTGGTCGGGTCGCCGTAGAAGGCGGCGACAGTGCTGGTCTGGTTCTGCGCCCCCGACTTCATCTCGTTGACCGCCTGGTCGGCGGCCGTCTGGAGCTCCGGGTTGGTGAGCTTCGGCCGGCCGGCGAGGGTGGCCGGCGCGACCACCCGGGTCTTGCTGGCATCCACGACGGCACCCACGTCGTCCTTGACGGCGAACCAGGTGATCGCCACGCCGCCGACGCAGAGCACCAGCACCACGGCCAACACGATCAGCACGATCTTGCCGACGTTCGACTTCTTCGCCGGGGGTGGGCCGCCGACCAGGTTCGGGTCACCGTACGGCTGACCAGGCTGCGCGGGTGGGAAACCAGGCTGCGCGGGTGGGAAACCAGGCTGCGCGGGTGAGAAGCCACCGGGCTGCTGCGGCTGTCCCTGCTGCTGCGGCGGCGGCCAGCCGCCAGGCTGCTGGCCCGGCTGCTGCGACGGGTCGGGGGAATCGTGCGGCGGGCCGTAGGGATTGGCCGGCGGCTGGGACATCAGTCAGCTCCAAGATGGGGTTGCAAAACGCGTGATCTTAACCCGGCGCGGAGCCCGCCGTTGTCCCCGCGGCGACTCGCACCCGGCGATCGCCTGATCACAAACGGTCACGGTGGCCGGCCCGTCCACGAGGGACAGTCCGACCACCGCGACGGTGGTGCTGCGATCTCCTCAGGCCGGCAGGCTCGCCGCGCCAAGCGGCAGGAACCGCTGGCCGGTGACCCGCTCGGAGGTGCCGGTCCGATCCAGGTACGGCGTGACGCCGCCCAGGTGGAACGGCCAACCGGCGCCCAGGATCATGCACAGGTCGATGTCCTGCGCCTCGGCGACCACACCCTCGTCCAGCATCAGCCGGATCTCCTGCGCGAGCGCGTCGAGGGCGTTCTGGCGTACCTGCTCCGCGGTCAGCGGCTGGTCACCGACCACGAGCAGCTTGGCGACCTCTTCGTTGACCTGGTCGTCGACCACGATCGGTTGGCCCGAGTCGGCGATCCGCTTGAGGTTCTCGCTGACGGAGAACCGGTCCGGGTACGCGGCGTGCAGGGTGCCGCCCACGTGGTACGCGACGGCCGGCCCGACCAGCTGGAGCAGGGCGAGCGGGCGCATCGGCAGGCCCAGCGGGTCCAGTGCGCTGTTCGCCACGTCCAGCGGGGTGCCGGCGTCGACGGCGGCGAAGACGGTGCCCAGGAAGCGGGTGAGCAGCCGGTTCACCACGAACGCCGGAGCGTCCTTGACCAGCACGCTCGACTTCTTGAGCTGCTTGCCCACGGCGAACGCGGTCGCCAGGGTGACGTCGTCGGTCCGCTCGCCCCGGACGATCTCCAGCAGCGGCAGCACCGCCACCGGGTTGAAGAAGTGGAAGCCGACCACCCGCTCCGGGTGCTCCAACTCGGCGGCCATCTCGGTGATCGACAACGAGCTGGTGTTGGTGGCGAGCACCGCCTCCGGAGAGACGATCTTCTCCAACTCGGCCCAGACCTGCTTCTTGACGCCCAGGTCCTCGAAGACCGCCTCGATGACGAAGTCGGCATCCGCGAAGGCGCTCTTGTCGACAGTGCCGCTGACCAGGCCGTACAGCTTGGCTGCGGTGCCCTTGTCCATCCGGCCCTTGATGACGGCCTTCTCGATCTGGGTGTGCACGTAGCCGACGCCCTTGTCCACGCGGGACTGGTCGAGGTCGGTCAGCACCACAGGCACCTGGAGGCGACGAGCGAACAACAGCGCCAACTGGCTGGCCATCAGGCCCGCACCGACGATGCCGACCTTGGTGATCGTCCGAGCCAGGCCCTTGTCCGGTGCGCCGGCCGGGCGCTTGGCCCGCCGCTGCACCAGGTCGAACGCGTACAGGCCGCTGCGCAGCTCCTCGGAGAAGACCAGGTCCGCGAGGGCCTCGTCCTCGGCGGCGGTGCCGGCGGCGAAGTCACCGTCCTTCGCCGTCTCCAGCAGGTCGAGCGCCTTGTACGCGGCCGGGACCGCGCCGTGCAGCCGCTGGTTCAGCGTCTCCCGGGCGAAGTAGAGCACGCCCGCCCACATGTCCTTGTCGACCTCGGGTCGGGTCACTGTGACCTGACCCCGGACCACACCGGCGGCCCACTCCAGGGACCGCTCCAGGAAGTCCGCCGGCTCCAACAGGATGTCCGCGATGCCCAGCTCGGCCGCCTGCTTCGGCTTGAGCATCTTGTTCTGCATCAGCGGGTTCTGAATGATCACCTGGGTCGCGGCGGGGATGCCGATCAGGTTCGGCAGCAGCTGGGTGCCACCCCAGCCGGGCACCAGGCCGAGGGAGACCTCGGGCAGCGCGAGGGCCGCCGCGCCGCCGGAGAGCGTCCGGTAGTGGCAGTGCAGCGCCAGCTCCAGGCCACCGCCCATCGCCGCGCCGTTGACGAACGCGAACGTGGGGACGGTGCTGTCCTTGAGCCTGGCGAAGACCCGGTGGCCGAGCCGCCCGATCTCCAGCGCCTGCGCGCGGTCGGCGAGCTGCGGCAGGCCCACGATGTCCGCGCCCACGCAGAAGATGTACGGCTTGCCGGTGACCGCGATGAACGCCGGGTCCGCGGCGAGCGCGGCCGTGATCGCCTCGTCCAGGCTGGCCAGCCCACCCGGGCCGAAGGTGTTCGGCTTGGTGTGGTCGAAGCCGTTGTCCAGCGTGATCAGGGCGGCGGGCCGGTCCAGCCCCGGCACGTTCACCTGGCGCAGCAGCGCCCGGGTGACGACCTCGTTCGGTGCGGCCAGTGCGCTCACTTGTCGCCCTCCGTCCAGTGCGGGTTCTCCCAGATGACCGTGCCGCCCATGCCGATGCCGATGCACATCGCGGTCACGCCGTAGCGGACCTCGGGGTGCTCGGCGAACTGGCGGGCCAGCTGCGTCATCAGCCGTACGCCGGAGGAGGCCAGCGGGTGACCGATGGCGATCGCACCGCCCCACGGGTTGACCCGCGCGTCGTCGTCGGCGATGCCGAAGTGGTCGAGGAAGGCGAGCACCTGCACGGCGAACGCCTCGTTCAACTCGAACAGGCCGATGTCGTCGATGCTGAGCCCGGCCAGGCGCAGCGCCTTCTCCGTCGACGGGATCGGGCCGACGCCCATCACCTCCGGCTCGACTCCGACGAAGCCGAACGACACCAGCCGCATGGCGACCGGCAGGCCCAGCTCGCGGGCGGTGGCCTCGTCGGCCAGCAGACTCGCGGTGGCGCCGTCGTTCAGGCCGGCCGCGTTGCCCGCGGTGACCTTGCCGTGCGGGCGGAACGGGGTCTTCAGGGTGGCCAGCTTCTCCAGCGACGTGTCCCGCGGGGCCTCGTCCACAGTCGCCAGACCCCAGCCGCCCTCCGCGTCGCGGATGGACATCGGCACCAGGTCGTCCTGGAGCTTCCCGTTGGCGTACGCCTTGGCGGTCTTCTGCTGCGAGGCGAGCGCGAACGCGTCGGTGCGTGCCTTGGTGATGTGCGGGACCAGGTCGTGCAGGTTCTCCGCGGTGGAGCCCATCACCAGCGCGGACGGGTCGACCAGCTTCTCCGCGATGATGCGCGGGTTGGGGTCGACGCCCTCACCCATCGGGTGGCGGCCCATGTGCTCGACCCCACCGGCGATGGCGATGTCGTACGCGCCCATGGCGATGCCGCTGGCCACCGTGGTGACCGCGGTCATCGCCCCCGCGCACATCCGGTCGATGGCGAAGCCGGGAACGGTCTTGGGCAGCCCGGCCAGCAGGGCGGCGGTGCGGCCGATGGTGAGGCCCTGGTCGCCGATCTGGGTGGTGGCCGCGATGGCGACCTCCTCGACCCGCTCCGGGGGCAGCTGCGGGTTGCGACGCAGCAGTTCCCGGATGCAGCGGATCACCAGGTCGTCGGCGCGGGTGTTGACGTACATGCCACCCGCCTTGCCGAACGGGGTACGGACGCCGTCGACGAAGACGACGTCGCGAACTTCACGGGGCACTTGAGCCTCCTATTCGACCGTGATTCGGCCTTCGTGCCGGGCGGCACGGAGGACCGAACGATGGTCGCCGACACGGGCACGTTTCCCTCGGATGCTACTCGCCAGTAACCAACCCCGTCCCCACCCCTGCCTGTGGCCCACCCCACACCCCACATCCCACCTACCCCACCACCCGGTTGATCATGAGGTTGGCGGGGCTGTGGATCTCCTGGAGGCCCGTCAACCTCATGATCACCCTGAGCTTGGGTGGGTGGGTGGGTGGGTTAGGGGAGGGGGGTTGGGGTGGGGGTGGGGGTGGGGGTTAGGGCTTCGGTCAGGTCGGGGTTGAGGAGGGCGATCTGCCACTCGCGGGCGTTGAGGCCGCGCAGGGTCTCCGCTACCGACTCCTCGGTGATCTCTTCGGGTGGGGTCCAGGCCAGCCGGCGGACCGAATCCGGAGTGATCAGATTTTCCGGCGGAAGGTTGTGCTCACCGGCGATGCGGATCACGACCTCCCGGGAGCGGGCCAGCCGACCAGCCGCCACCGGGTCCCGTTCCGCCCACCGGTGCGGCGGGGGCGGACCCTCCACGGCCGGCGAGACCGGCAGGGAATCGTCCGGCAGTTGCCGGGCGTCGTCGAGCGCGGCGAGCCAGGTGCGGGCCAGCCGACGGACCGACCGACCACCGAAACCGGGCAGGGTCAGCAGGGTCTTCTCGTCCTTCGGGTCCAGCTCGGCAGCGGCGATGATCGCCGAGTCGGGCAGCACCCGACCGGGAGCGGCGTCCCGCCGGGCCGCGATCTGGTCCCGGGCATACCACATCGAGCGGACCCGGGCCTGGGCCCGAGCCCCCCGCAGCCGGTGGATGCCCGAGGTGCGCCGCCACGGCTCCGCGCGGACCCGGGGCGGGCGGGCGCCGGTGCGGACCAGCGCGGCGAACTCCTCCGCGGCCCAGGCCGACTTGCCCTGCCGGGTCAACTCGGCGTCCAGCGCGTCGCGCAGGTCGGTGAGCAGCTCCACGTCGAGGGCGGCGTACGTCAACCACGACTCGGGCAGCGGTCGACTCGACCAGTCGGCCGCCGAGTGGTGCTTCTCCAGGGTGAACCCGAGCAGCTGCTCGGTGAGCGCGGCCAGCCCGACGCGTTCGAAGCCGGCCAGCCGAGCCGCCAGCTCGGTGTCGAACAGTCGGCGCGGACGCAGCCCCACCTCGGCCAGGCAGGGCAGATCCTGGCTGGCCGCGTGGAGGACCCACTCGGCCTCGCCGATCACCGCGTCCAGCGCGCTGAGGTCGGGCAGGGGCAGCGGGTCGATCAGCGCCGTGCCCGCACCGGCCCGGCGCAGTTGCACCAGGTACGCGCGCTGGCTGTAGCGGTAGCCGGAAGCGCGCTCGGCGTCCAGGGCGACCGGGCCGGTGCCCGCCGCGAAGCGGGCCACGACCTCGGCGAGCTCGGCCGGGGCGGCCACCGGATCGGGGGTGCCGTCACGCGGGGCGATCAGCGGAACGGGCCCACCGTCGGCCGGGTCGGCCCCCTCGCCCGCCGGCTGCGGCTGGGCCGACGGCGGGTGCTGGGGTGCGTTTCCCGGAAGTTCTTCGGTGGGCCGACGGCGCAGGGGTGGTTCGTCGGTCACCTGCCAACCCTAGTGCGCGCGGAGATCCGGCGGGTGCAGCCGGTCCGGCGTGTGTCGGTCAGGTGTCCACAAGATGTCCTCGGTCTCCCGCTCCCACCCGGTCGATCATGGAGTTGTGGTGCCCCACAAATGCCGCACGGAGTCGCATCTCGCCCACCACAACCCCAAGATCGACGCAGACGGGGGTGGGGTGGGGTGGGAAAGCGGGTCAGGCTGCGCCGGCGGGGCGGCGGTCGGCGAGGGCGGTGACGCCGGGTGGGGGGAGGCCGGCGGTGGAGGCGAGCAGTGCGCACCAGCCGAGCAGGTGTGGGGTCAGGTCGTCGTCGATCGGCGTCCAGGACGCGCGGATCTCGATGTCACCGATGGTCGGTGGCCCGGCGAGATCGCCGAACCGGGTCGACATGGTCTGCGTCACCGTCCCGCCGATCGCCCGGTGGCCGGCGTCCTGGGCGTCCAACGCGTCGGTCAGCCACGTCCAGCCGACCCCGGGCAGCAGCGGGTCGGCGGCCAGGTCGACCTCCAACTCGGCGGTCACATAGGTGACCAGCCGCAGCGTGCCCTGCCACGCCTCGTGCCCGACCGGGTTGTGCAGCAGGATCAGCCGGCCGGTCGCCACCTCGTCGTCGTCGCGCAGCACTGTCGCGGCGAGCGCGAACGCGTACGGGGCCAGCCGCTGGGGGGCACCGACCTCCTCCAGGGTGATCTCCGGCCGGGGAGCGGCCGACCGCAGCCCGGCGACCGCGCGGGCGAACGTCTCCGGGAGCGCGATCGGGGGGGCCATGTCGGCAGCCTATGCCGACGCCCGCCGCCCGCTTCGACGGCGCGCCGACGCTCGCGAGGGGCACCGGGCGTAAGGAACGGTGCCCTTCCTCTCACCCCCACCCGGTTGGGGGTGGTGGGCGTGGCACGATTGCGGCGATGACCACGGACACCACGGGCACTGTCGCCCGAGACGGAGATTCCCGCCCCGGCGGACCGGCCGACTCGCCCTTCATTCGGGCCTGCCGACGTCGGCCCGTCCCGCACACCCCGGTCTGGTTCATGCGCCAGGCCGGCCGCTCCCTTCCGGAGTACCGGGAGATCCGGGCGAGCGTGCCGATGCTGGAGTCCTGCCGCCGCCCGGAGCTGGTCACCGAGATCACCCTCCAGCCGGTGCGCCGGCACGGCGTGGACGCGGCAATTCTGTTCAGCGACATCGTGGTGCCCGTCGCCGCGGCCGGGATCGACCTGGACATCGTGCCGGGCACCGGCCCGGTGGTCGCCGAGCCGATCCGCACCGCCGCCGACGTGGAGCGGATCCGCCGGATCACCCGCGACGACGTCTCGTACGTCGACGAGGCCGTCCGGCAGTTGGTGGTCGAGCTGGGCGACACCCCGCTGATCGGCTTCGCCGGTGCGCCGTTCACGCTGGCCAGCTACCTGGTCGAGGGCGGGCCGTCGCGCACCCACGCGAAGACCAAGGCCCTGATGTACGGCGATCCTGAGCTGTGGCACGCGCTCTGCGCCCGGCTGGCCGAGGTGACCCTTGCCTTCCTGCGCGTGCAGATCGAGGCCGGCGTCTCCGCCGTGCAGCTGTTCGACTCGTGGGCCGGTGCGCTCTCCGAGGCCGACTACCGCCGCTTCGTGTTGCCGCACTCGACAGCCGTGCTGAGCGGGCTGGTGGGCACCGGGGTGCCCCGGATCCACTTCGGGGTGGGCACCGCCGAGCTGCTCGGCGCGATGGGCGAGGCCGGGGCCGACGTGGTCGGCGTCGACTGGCGTACGCCGCTGGACGTTGCCACTCACCGGATCGGCCCGGACAAGGCGGTGCAGGGCAACCTGGACCCGTCCGTGCTGCTCGCGCCGTGGCCGGTCGTGGAGGCCGAGGTGCGCCGCATCCTGGAGCAGGGTCGGGCCGCCCCCGGGCACGTGTTCAACCTCGGCCACGGGGTGCTGCCGGAAATCGACCCGGAGGTGCTGACCCGGGTGGTCGCGCTGGTGCACGAGCTTTCCAGCCGCCGGGCCGACCAGGGCTGACCGGCGATGCGGCAGCCCTGGCGGGTGGCGGTGGTCGGCGGCGGGATCGCCGGGCTGGCCGCCGCGGTCCGCTTGCGCGACCGCGCACCGGCCGGCACCGAGATCACTGTGTACGAGCAGTCCGGCTCGCTGGGCGGAAAGCTGCGCACCGGCGAGCTGGCCGGCCAGCCGGTGGAGTTCGGCGCGGAGTCGTTCCTGATGCGCGACCCGACCGGCGCCGAGAGCGCGGCGGTGGCGTTGGCCCGCCGGCTCGGACTGGCCGAGAAGATCGTGCACCCCACTGTGGGGCAGGCCGCGCTGGTTATCGACGGGGGGCTGCGCCCCATCCCGGGCGGCACCCTGGTGGGCGTACCCGGGGATCTGGATCGGGTGACCACTGTCGCCCGCCCGGCCGCGGACGCCGACACCGACGGCGGTCGGCCGCTGGTCGGGCCCGACGCGGACGTCTCGGTGGGTGCGCTGGTCCGGTCCCGCTTCGGGGACGAGGTGGTCGAACGACTGGTCGACCCGATGCTGGGCGGCGTGTACGCGGGCCGCGCCGACGATCTCTCCCTGGTCACGACGATGCCGGCGCTGGCCCGCGCGGCCCGGGTGGAGCACACCCTGGTCGGCGCGGTCCGGGCCGCGCAGGCCGCCGCGCCGCGTGCGCCCGGCGCCCCGGTCTTCGGCACCCTGGCCGGCGGGCTGAGCACCCTGGTCGAGGCGGCGGTGACGGCCAGCGGCGCAACGGTACGGCGGGACGCCGCGGTGCGCGAGTTGACAGCTACCGGCACCGGTTGGCGGCTCACCGTCGGCCCGACCCGGGACCCGGAGATGGCGGACGTGGACGCCGTGGTGCTGGCGGTGCCGGCGCGACCGGCGGCGCGGCTGCTCGCCGGCCCCGCGCCGGTGGTGGCGGCGGGTGTCGGCGTGCTGGACTACGCGAGCGTCGCGCTGGTCACCATGGTGTTGCCGCAGCCACGACTGCCCGAGCTGTCCGGCTTCCTGGTGCCGAGCACCGAGGGCCTGCTGATCAAGGCGGCGACCTTCTTCACCACCAAGTGGGGGCATCTGCGCCGGCCGGACGGGTTGGCGTTGGTGCGTGCCTCGGTGGGCCGGTACGGCGAGGAGGCGCACCTGCAGCGCCCCGACGCGGACCTGGCGGCCACCGTGCACCGAGAGCTGTCGGCGGTGCTCGGCACCCCGCTGCCCGCCCCGGTCGACGGGCACGTGCAACGGTGGGGCGGTGCGCTGCCGCAGTACGCGCCGGGGCACGCCGACCGGCTCGCCGCCGCGCGGACGGCGCTGCGGGCCACGCACCCCACACTGGTTCTCGCCGGCGCCGGCTACGACGGCGTCGGCATTCCGGTCTGCGTCCGCTCCGGCGAGACGGCGGCCGAGGAGATCATCACAGCACTGGGAGGATCGGCGAGATGACCGAGCAGACCAACGCGGCCCGGTTGCGGGAGCTGAACGACAGCATCCGCTACACCATGTGGTCGGTGTTCCGGGCCAGCTCCCCGCTGCCGTCGCTGCGGGACAACGTCACGAGCGAGGTTGTGTCCCTCTTCGACGAGCTGGCCGGCAAGGACGTCGTGGTCCGGGGCGTCTACGACGTCTCCGGGCTGCGCGCCGACGCGGACGTGATGATCTGGTGGCACTCCGCGTCCCCCGACGCGCTCCAGGACGCGTACCTGCGGTTCCGTCGCACCACGCTGGGCCGGGCGCTGACCCCGGTGTGGTCGCAGATGGCGCTGCACCGGCCGGCGGAGTTCAACAAGAGCCACATCCCGGCGTTCCTGGCCGGCGAGGAGGCCCGCCCCTACATCTGCGTGTACCCGTTCGTCCGCTCCTACGAGTGGTACCTGCTGCCCGACGCCGAGCGGCGCGAGATGCTGGCCGAGCACGGGAAGATGGCCCGGGGCTACCCGGACGTGCGGGCCAACACGGTCGCCTCGTTCGCGCTCGGCGACTACGAGTGGATGCTCGCCTTCGAGGCCGACGAACTGCACCGGATCGTCGACCTGATGCGGGACCTGCGCGCCTCCGGCGCCCGCCGGCACGTCCGCGAAGAGGTCCCGTTCTACACCGGCCGCCGCCGCTCGGTGGCCGAGATCGTCAACTGCCTGGTCTGACACCCGCCGGCCGGCGCCGCACCCCCCGCCCCCTCCCCGCGATCTTGCATTTTCTGTCCCGACGAAAAGGGCATAAGTCGCGATCCGGCGACCGAAAGTGCAAGATCGCGGGAGGGAAGGGGCGGGGAGGGCACGGGGGGCGGGTAGGGCGTGGTTAGAGGGTGCGTTGCATTACCTGTTCGTGGCCTACGCCGTCGGGTAGGAGGTCACCCAGCTCGTCGGTCTGCGTGAAGCCGACGCGCTCGTAGAGGGCCTTTGCGGGCGTGTTGTCCGGCATGACGGTGAGGCGCAGCCGGTCGGCGCCGCGCTCGCGGGCGCAGCGCGCCACCTCGTCCACCAGGCGGTCGCCGACACCCTTGCCGCGGGCGTCGGGGTGCACCCACATCGAGATCAGGTCCATCACCAGAGGGTCCGCCGTGGGCACGCCGCTCGACATCCCGACCGGACTCCCGTCCAGGACGGCTACCAGGTTATGTGAGCCGGGGATGCTCAGTCGGTCGCGCCAGCGTTGCTCGCGGTCGCCGTCGCCCTGCCAGTCGGCGAGCCGGGAGCCGAACGCCCCCGGCGCCTCGCTGAGGGCGGCCAGCCGCAGCTCGCGCCAGGTGGGCCAGTCATCGGGGGTGAGCACCCTGATCTCGATCATGCGGGGATGGTGCCCGGACGGACCGTCCGGCACCACCGCATTTCCCGCCGGCCGGCGCCGCACCCCCGCCCGGGTGCGGCGCCGGACGGGGGTCAACTGGTCGTCGTGCAGGAGACCAGCGGAACCGGGTTGCTGCCGTTCCACGAGCCGAGGAATCCGAACGTGGTGCTCGCGCCGGCGGCGAGGGTGCCGTTGTTGTTGGTGTTACGTGCGGTGACCAGCGTGCCGTTGGTGCTGACCGTCGCGTTCCACGACGAGGTGACCTGCTGGCCGTTGCCGTAGTTCCAGCTCACCGACCAGCCCTGGGTGGGTGAACCACCGGCGGTCACCTTCACGTCGGCCTGGAAGCCGCCGGACCACTGACCGGTCACCTGGTACGTCGCCGTGCAGGCACCGGCCGGCGGCGGGGTGGTCGGCGGGGGAGTGGTGGGCGGCGGGGTCGTCGGCGGGGGATCGGTGGGTGGGGTGGTCGACCCGCCGCCGAAGTCGACGTCGCTGCACAGGTAGTACGACTGGTCCAGGTGGCTGGCCTGCCAGACGGTGTAGACGATGTGCCGTCCGGTGCGGCCTTGCGCGCTCACCGGGATCTGGATCGAGACACCACTGGGGTCCGGGCTCCACTGGGAGGCGGGGGTGTTGCCGATCTGGCCCGCCAACTCCAGGTTGCCCCAGCCGAGTGGTTGGCTGGCTGCGTTGAAGCCCTGCTTGGTCACGTACACCCGGATGTAGTCGGCGCCGTGACGGGCCTGGTCGACGAAGCGGAGCCGGAAGTTGTTCGACACCGCTGTGGTCTTCCAGGCGCCGATGGTGTCCAACGCGTTGTAGCGCGGGCTCTGGGTGCGTCCGCCGCTGCAGAGTTGGCCGTCGGGAACGGCAGCCTGGTGGTTGCCCCCCACACCCTCGCGGTACAGGCCGTTCCAGTTCCACATGGCGGCGGGGTCGGCCTGCCAGGCCTGCCAGCACATCGGGTCCTCGGTGGCCATCCGCGGGTTCTGGAAGTCGCTGCCCCAACGTTGCCAGCAGCCGTAGTTACGCGAGGCCGGGTCGACGACCGAACCGTGCGCCGAGGCGGGTTCGGCCCGCATGGCGGTCACTGCGGTCGTCAGAAGGAGCGTGGTGGTCGCCACGATGGCGAACAGCCAGAGCACGCGTCGTGATCGGGTGAGAGTGGACATGGAGCCCCCGGGGGGATGAGGTCGGACGTCGACACCCGGATCGCCGGGAGTTGCCCACTCCCGCGCCTAATCGCTGGCTCCCGCGATGGCTCTACCCGGCACCATGCCAGGCGGATAGTCAGACGTCAATGACATCGCGCCGCATCGGGGTGTGCGGGATGCCGTCCTCGACGTACTCCGGGCCGCTGACCGCGAAGCCGTGCCGGCCGTAGAGCGGGACCAGGTGCGACTGGGCGTCCAGCACGCAGGGTCGGTTGCCGATCACCTCCAGCGCCGCCGTCATCAGCCGGCCGGCGTGCCCACCGCCGCGCGCCGTCGGGGCCACCACCACCCGACCGATCCTTGCGACGCCGTCCGGGTCGGCCAGAATCCGCAGGTACGCCAGCGGCGCGCCGCCGTCGGTGAGCCAGAGGTGCCGGGTGCCCGGTTCGACGTCGCGCCCGTCGAGCTCCGGGTACGGGCAGTTCTGCTCCACCACGAACACGTCGATGCGCAGCTTGAGCAGGTCGTGGAAGGTGCGGGCGTTCAGGTCGGCGAAGGAGGCCGTCCGGAGCTCGGTGGTCTGCTGGGGCATCCGCCGATGGTAGGTCGGGCGGGTCGACGTGGTGTCCGCCGGTCAGGCTGGGCGGGCGCCGACGGCGTCGCGGATCTCGGCTCCGACCGCGCCCTCCACGGCACGGGCGCAGTGCGCGCAGCAGAAGAAGCGGCCGTTGACCTCGACGCCGTGCCCGACGATCTTGACCTGACAGTGCTCGCAGATCGGTGCCATGCGCTGGATCGCGCACTCGAACGAGTCGAAGGTGTGCACGTCGCCGCTGACGGTGTGCACCTCGAACGCCATCCAGTAGTCGTTGCCGCAGACCTCGCAGGTTGCCACCGAAAACCTCCGTTAAGTGAACAAGTGCCTACAGAATCCCTCAGGTTGCCCCGACGTGGGGCGGAACGTCGATGCCTCACCCCGTCGGCGGCGTGTCGGCGTCGGCGTGTTGCCCGTTGTGCCGGGTGAACCGCCGCAACCCCCGGAGGATCACCGTGATCAAGCGCAACAAGCTCTTCGGCAGCCAGACCCGGGTCACCTTCTGCCTGCCCCGCGATGTCCCGCCCGGCCCGGTGAGTGTCGTCGGCTCCTTCAACGGCTGGCAGCCGGGACGGCACGAGCTGGTGGCCCGCCGCGACGGCACCAGGACGGTGACCGTGAAGTTGCCGCCGGGGGAGTACCGCTTCCGCTACCTCGGCACCGGCGGCGTCTGGTTGGACGACGAGTCGGCCGACCAGGTCGACGACCGGGGCAGCCTGCTCCGGCTCTGAGAAGAAAACTGTCGCCATCGATGGATTTATCGATGAGAGTCTTTACTGTTAACAATGTTTAAATTACCTTGAGGGCACCTCACCGGACCTGGAGAAGGAGCTGCCCCGATGCGTCGAAGAATCACCGTCCCGCTGGTGGCGGCGGGCGCCGTCGCCGCCACCCTCACCGTCGCCGCCCCCGCGCAGGCGCACGGCTACGTCTCCGCCCCACCGAGCCGGCAGGCGCTCTGCGCGCAGGGCCGGGTGCCCGACTGCGGGCAGATCAAGTACGAGCCGCAGAGCGTCGAAGGGCCCAAGGGCCTGCGCAGCTGCAATGCCGGAATCTCCCAGTTCGCCGTCCTCAACGACGACAGCCGGGGCTGGCCGGCCACCTCGGTGGGCAGCTCGCTGACCTTCACCTGGGTCAACACCGCCCGACACGCGACCAGCAACTGGGAGTACTGGATCGGCAACACCCGGGTCGGCGTGGTCAACGGCAACGGCCAGCAGCCGGGCGCCACCGTGTCGCACAACGTCAGTCTGGGCGGCTTCACCGGCCGGCAGAAGATCCTCGCGGTGTGGAACATCTCCGACACGGCGAACGCCTTCTACTCCTGCATCGACGTGCAGATCGGCGGCGGCGGGTCGAACCCGACCCCCACCCCCTCACCCACCCCGACCCCACGGCCCACCCCGACCCCCACGCCGACCAATCCGCCCGCGCAGGGCGGCACCTGGGCGACGGGTCGGGCCTACCAGGTCGGGGACCAGGTCACCTACGGCGGAGCCACGTACCGCTGCCGGCAGGCACACACCGCGATCCCGGGCTGGGAGCCGCCGAACGTACCGGCGCTCTGGCTTCAGGTCTGACCGCACGGGTGCGGCCCCTGGTCGCACCCGTGTCGCCGCTCTCGCGTGAACGGAGCAACAGGCATGCCCCGCCGTACCCCTCTGGCGTCTCTCGTTGCCGCTCTGCTGCTCACCGGAGCCTGCGCCGGATCGCCCACGTCGAGCCCGTCGGCCCTGCCGCAGTCGGCCCCCGCGTCCCCGGCCGGCTCGGTGGCGGTCGGGTCCGCGGGCGTCGGGTCCGCGGGCGCCGGGTCCGCGGGCGTCGGGTCCTCGGTCGAGGCGGACGCGATGAGCGGGATCGACGTGGTGTTCCTGAGCACCATGGTCGGGCACAGTGAACGCACCCTGCAGATCGTCCGGCTGGCTCGGGACCGGGTGCGCGACGAGGCGCTGCGCACCCTGGCCGCCGCCATCGAGGCGACCGAGGCCGACGAGCTGGCGGCGATGCGCGGCTGGTTGCCCACCGCCGGGCCGGCGGCCAGCGCGGCCGTACACCACCACGCCGGGCACGGCGACGACGCCGCGCTCGACCGGCTGCGGACCGCGCCGGACGCGGACGTTGACCGGGTGTTGCGCGAGGTGCTCGCCGACCACCAGCGATCGGCGGCCGACCTGGCCCGATCCCAGGTCGGCGTCGGCCGCAACGAGCGGGTCCGCGACCTGGCCCGGCGCATCGAGCAGTCCCGGGCCGCCGAGGTCGAGCTGCTCAGGGGTACGCCCTGAGTGCGGTTACGCCCCGAACGCCGGTATCACTGGGGTTCCAGCTTGATGGAGACCGAGTTGACGCAGTGCCTGGTGTCCTTCGGCGTGAAGCCCTCGCCGTGGAAGACGTGCCCGAGGTGACTGTCGCAGCGGGCGCAGCGGATCTCCGTACGGGCCATGCCGAGGCTGCGGTCCTCGATTTCCTTGACCCGGCCCGGGATGGCGTCGTCGAAGCTCGGCCAGCCGCAGTGCGAGTCGAACTTGGTGTCGCTGGAGAACAGCTCCAGCCCGCAGGCGCGACAGTGGTAGACCCCCTGGGTCTTCGTGTCCACGTACTCGCCGGTCCACGGGCGTTCGGTGCCGTGCTCACGCAGGACGTGGAACTCCTCGGGGGTCAGTCGGACCCGCCACTCTTCGTCGGTACGGGGCAGCTCGTTGTCGTCAAGACTCACCCTTCCACGGTACGTCGAACGTCGGGGGCGTGGCATAAGGTCGCGGGATGGGTGGCACCAAGGCTGCGGCCGCCGAGGTCGAGGTAGCCGGGCACACCGTCCGGCTGAGCAGTCCGGATCGGGTGATCTTCCCGCAGCGGGGGTTCACCAAGGCGGACGTCTTCCACTACTACCTCGCGGTCGGCGAGGGGATCATGCGCGCCCTGCGGGACCGGCCGACCACCCTGCAACGCTTCCCCGAGGGCGTCGAGGGCGAGGCGTTCTTCCAGAAGCGGGTGCCCACCCGTGGGGTGCCGCCCTGGGTGACGACCGCGCAGATCACCTTCCCGAGCGGTCGCAGCGCCGCGGAGCTGTGCCCGGCCGATCTGGCGCACGTGGCCTGGGCGGCGCAGATGGGCACCATCGTCTTCCACCCGTGGCCGGTGCGGGCCGCCGACGTCGATCGCCCCGACGAGCTGCGCATCGACCTGGATCCGCAGCCCGGCACCGACTTCGCCGACGCGGCGCGGGCGGCCGGCGAGGTCCGCGCGCTCCTCGACGAGCTGGGCGCGACCGGGTGGCCGAAGACCTCCGGCGGCCGGGGCGTGCACGTCTACCTGCGCATCCAGCCCCGCTGGACGTTCACCGAGGTGCGCCGGGCCACCATCGCGCTGGCCCGGGAGGTGGAGCGCCGCAACCCCGACCTGGTCACCACCGCCTGGTGGAAGGAGGAGCGCGGCACCCGCGTCTTCGTCGACTTCAACCAGATGGCACGCGACCGCACGATCGCCTGCGCGTACTCGCTGCGGGCCAACGCGCGGGCCACCGTCTCGACCCCGGTCACCTGGGACGAGCTGCCCGACGTCGACCCGGACGACTTCGACCTGCGCACCGTGCCGGCCCGGCTCGCCGAGCGTGGTGACCCGCACGCCGGCATCGACGACGCACCGTGGGACATCACCCCGCTGCTCGAGTGGGCCGACCGGGACGCCGCCGCCGGCCAGGGTGACCTGCCGTACCCGCCGGACCACCCGAAAATGCCCGGCGAACCCAAACGCGTTCAGCCCAGCCGCGCCAAGCGCTCTCCCGAGGAGGAGAGCGCCTGAGCGCCGAGCTATTTGTGCTCGCCGAGCATCACAGGCAGGACCCCGGGTCCACCGCCGTGCCGATGATCGCGAACAGCATTCGGCGGAACGTGTCGACCTCGGCCTGGCTGAACCCGGCCATCGCGTTCCGCTCCGCCTCCTCGCTGTCGTGGGCGACCCGCGCCCGTACCTCCTCGCCGGCGGTCGTGATCGCCGGGATGCGCAGCCGGCGGTCGTGGGGAGCGGAATGGCGGACGACGAGGTCGCCCTGCTCCAGTCGGTCCAGTTGAGTCATCAGGGTCGTCTTGTCGAGCCCCAGCGCCCTGGCCAGCTCGACCTGGGTCAGCCCGGGTGTCTTGTCGAGCGCGCTCAACACGATGTAGTCCCGCAGGTGCAGCCCGTGCCTCTCGGCCTGTTCGCCGGTCACCACGTGCATCCGTTGGGCGGCGCGGTGCAACAGCCAGGTGATCTCGGAGTCGAGTGACGGCGCTGGCCCTTCCGTCATCGCGCCGCACCGGCCAGGAGAGGAATTCCCTCGTAGGCGCGACCGTCGTGGGCGGGGACGACCTGCATCAGCTCGGTCAGCGCGGCCGATCGCCGGATGCCCTGCCGCACCTGTTCGGCGTCGCTGTCGGCGAGGGCCCGTAGCAGCCAGGGGCGTTCCACCAGCCGGTGGACTCCGTCCAGTTGCCAGGTCAGGTCGCCGATGAACGCGTAGCGCTTCCCCGCGGGAAGGGTCACGAACGCGACCACGGATCCCGTGGTGTGACCGCCGGCCAACGCCAGCACCAGAGAGCCGTCGCCGTGGACGTCGAAGCTCGCGGAGAAGCCGAGGTACGCGGGACCGTCGAAGCAGTACTCGCGGATCTCGTGGCCGGGCGAGACGGCCCGGAAGACCCTGCCGTCACCGTCTTTCGCGGCGTACTCGAGCTCGCCCCTGTTCATCCACACCGGGAGGTCGAGCGAGTCCAGGCCGCTCGCGTGGTCCCAGTGCGAGTGCGTCAGGAACACGCCGCGGAGTCTGGTGCGGTCGTAACCGCTGTCGTCGAGCTGCTCGCGCACCGTCCGGTTGCGCTGGAAGGGGGCACGGGCGAACCGCGGCTGCATGGCGACGTGCGCGGCGACGTTCGCCCCGAAGCCGGCGTCGATGAGGAAGTCGCCGTTCGGGTGCCGCACGAGGACGGCGGTAGCGGCGAACTGCCGCTTGTCACGGAACGAGCCACCCCTAACCGCGAATGCCGCTCGGGTCTCGTAGGTGCCGGTGGGGAGCTGGTAGATCGCCATGTCGGGCGGCGGCGTCGCCTCGGGGAGGGCAGCCGTCCACGGTTCGGGGGCAGGGAGGTTCTTCACCACTCGATCGTATGGCATCAGATCGTCTGACACCAGATGAACTTGGCGAATATGTGGATCTTGCCGTACTAGTCTGTGCCACATGGCCCTGCGACCGGACGAGTTCTACGACCACGCGGTCGCCGCCGCGGACGACGAGCGCCGCCTTCCCCTGGCGCGCATGACCGGATGGGAGATCAGCCCGTTCGACCCGGACGGGCTTCGAGTGGCGCCGCTGCGGCCGCCGGTGCTCCCGGAGCCGGCGCGGCACGGTGAGGATCCGTCAGACTGCGACACCTGCCGCGGTCGGGACGAAGGGATCTGGTTCAACGAGCGTTGGCGGTTGATCCGGGTCCCGCGCGTGGGTGTCCCGCTGGTGCTCATGCTGTTGCCGCGCGACCACCACGACATGGCGGATCTTCCCGACGAACTGGCTGCCGAGCTTGGGCTGTTGAGCACCCGGATCGTCCGCCACATACAGGCGCTGCCGCACATCTCGCGAGCTCACCTCTACCGCGTCGGAGATGGCGGCGCTCACCTGCACGTCTGGTTCTTCGCTCGGCCCGAGGGGCAGGCTCAGTTGTACGGGTCGTGGCTGGTCATCTGGGACGACCTGCTGCCGGAGTACCCAGCGGACGTGGCCGACGCGGACGCCGCGACGGTCGTGGACGCATTGATCGCCTCCCACGGCGGTCACCGGCTGTCGGACCCGGGGAATAGCCTGCCGGCATGACGAGTGCCGAGTTGGATGAGTTGGTCGTCACGGACGCTGACGCGTTGCGCGTGTGGTTGGCGGCCAACCACGGCACGTCGCCGGGCGTCTGGCTCGCCCTCACCAAGAAGGGCGGCACGGTCACGACGTTGACCTGGCAGCAGGCGGTCGACGAGGGTCTGTGCGTCGGCTGGATCGACGGGCAGGCGCGCAAGCGGGATGAGGAGTCGTCCTGGATCCGGTTCACCCCGCGTCGGCCCCGCAGTTCCTGGTCCCAGCGCAACGTGGGGCACGTGGCCCGGCTGGAGGAGCAGGGGCGGATGTTGCCGGCGGGCCGCGCCGCTGTGGACGCCGCGAAGGCGGACGGGCGGTGGGCTGCCGCCTACGCCCCGCCGTCGGAGGCGGAGGTGCCGGCCGACCTGCTCGCCGCCATCGCCGCCGAGCCCGCCGCTCAGGCCATGCTCGACGTGCTCACCAAGGCCAACCGGTTCGCTCTCATCCACCGCCTCAATGCCGTGAAGCGGGCGGAGACCCGCGAGCGCAAGATCGGCGAATTCGTCGCCATGCTGGCTCGTCACGAGACGTTCTATCCCCAGAAGGCGAGGCCGACGCTGCCGTGAGCGGAAGTCGGCGTTCCGAGTAACCGATTGACTTTCGATAGGTAACGAGCGAAACTCGATGCATGGTTACGGAGCATCGAGCGGTAGCCGCTCTCAGAGTCGTACTCGGGGTCCTGTTCGTGGTCCTGATCGGGTTCCAGACGTTCTCGCTGCCGGGGCAGTTCGCGCACATGGCCCAGGAGTCACCGGAGCACGCCTACCTCCGGTGGCCGTTGACCGCCGTGACGGTGTTCTGGGTTCTGTGCGTCCAGGTGGTGATCGTGTCGACCTGGCAGTTGCTCAACAAGGTCAAGAACGACCGGATCTTCACCGAAGCCTCCCTGAAGTGGGTCGACCTGATCGTGTGGGCCATCGGCGCGGGGTGGCTCGTGCTCGTGGGCGTGTTCCTCTACGTCGGCTTCAACGCGGACGACCCGGGCGCTCCGATCCTGCTGTTCCTGTTGACGATGGGTGTCACGGTGCTGGGGCTCCTCATGGTGGTCATGCGGGCGCTGTTGCGGCAGGCCACCACGCTGCGCACCGACATGGAAGCGGTGATCTGATGCCCATCGTCGTCCGCATCGACGTGGAGTTGGCCAAGCGCAAGATGAGCGTCGGTGAGTTCGCCGAGCGCGTCGGGCTCACCCCCGCCAACGTGGCGGTGCTGAAGAACGGCCGCGCCAAGGCGGTCCGCTTCAGCACCCTCGAAGCGATGTGCCGAGTGCTCGACTGCCAGCCCGGAGACCTGCTGGAGTGGGTCGAGGAGGAAACCCCGTGAAGTACATCCTGACCGTCGCCGCCATTCTCGTGGTCGCGTTCGGCGTCGCCGGCATCGTGCTCGGCGAGGCCGACGACTCGCCGGGCCTTCAGCTCCTGGGCGTCGTACTCGTGCTCGGCGCTGTGGCATTCGGCATCCGCAACCTTCGGGGCGGCAGTTAGGCGCCCAGGCGCGCGGGCCGGCCTGAGCTGACCCTTCTCGTAATAACGATCATGTAACGGGCGCGAACCTTTCCCGGTGGGTGGCCTGTCTTGATGGTCGTCGGCCCACCAGGGCCAGGGGAGGCGTCGGATGAAGCTGGTGTGGAGGCGGGCCCGCGAGGCGCGAGGGTTGCTGGTCGCGGCGGTGATCGCTGCCCTCGTCGCCGTCGCGTTGGTCACTGGGCTGTCCGACTACAACCGTCGGGCGGTGGACGCCGGGCAGCGGGCCCTGGTCGCCGCCTCGCCCGCCGAGGAGCGCGGCCTGCTGGTCAGTGGCTCGGGTGGGCGGGACGCGGCCGAGTTCGCAACCCGGGACAAGGCGGTCCGAGCCGAGTTCGCCACCGGGCTCGGCGGCGCCCCGGTCAGTGTCACCGCCGCCCGCTACGGCACCGGCCGGGAGCTGACCGGCGACCTCGGGCAGATCCCGCGTACGGCCGACGAACCGGTCTTCGCGAGCCTGGCCACACTCGCCGACCTCGCCAGCCACGCGGAGCTGACCAGCGGAGCCTGGCCCAGCCCCGGAGCGAACCCCGTCCAGGTGAGCCTGCCCGAGCGGGTCGCCGGCGCCCTCGGCCTGACCGTCGGCGAACGCGTACCGGTGCGTGACCGGGCCACCGAACGACGGGGAGAGTTGGTGCTCGCCGGCATCTGGCGGCCCCGCGACCCGGCGGACGCGTACTGGTTGCTGGCACCCGGCGTGGGGGCGGGCAGTGCCGGTTCCGGCACCTCGTACGGGCCGTTCACGCTCGACCCGGCCGACTTCGCGGCCACCTTCCCGGGCTCGGTGTCGGCGTCCTGGCTGGCTCAACCGGACCTCGCTGGCGTCGACACCGCCGACCTGCCCGCCGTTCGGAAAGCCCTCGCCGAGGCGGTCTCGGCCGTACCCGAGGCCGCCCAACTGGGCAGCTCCGGGCAGGCGGTGACGAAGATGCCGCAGCTGCTGGACCGGGTCGCCCGCGCGGACCTGGTGGGTCGCTCGTCGCTGGCCACGCCGCTGCTGCTCATCCTGGTGCTCGGTGGGTACGCGCTGGTGCTGGTCGCCGCGCTGCTGCACGAGGACCGCCGCCCGCAGACCGCGCTGCTGCGTGCCCGCGGCGCCGCCCGGCGGCAGTTGGCCGGCCTGGCCGCCCGTGAGGCGACTCTTGTCGTCGCCCCGGCCGCCGTGCTCGGTCCGCTGATCGCCGGTGAGGCCCTGCGGTACATCCGGCCCGGCGGGTCGGGTGACCTCTCCACCGCCGGCGGCAACACCACACTGGTCTGGGCGGCGGCAGCGGCCACCGCGGCCGGCTGCCTCGTCGCCATGGTCCTTCCGACGCTGCGCGGCGCCGGGACGTACGTCGCCGACATGGCGGCCCGATCCCGGCCGAACCGGGCGGCGAGCGTCCAACGCGCCAGCGTCGACCTGGTGCTGGTGGCGCTCGCCGTGCTCGCCTGGGTGCAGCTACGCCGGTACGCATCCCCGCTGGCCGGGTCGGGCGGTCGGCTCGGGCTCGACCCGCTGTTGGTCGCCGCACCGACGCTCGGCGTGCTGGCCGGTGCCGTGCTGGCGCTGCGGGTGCTCCCGCCGCTCACCCGGTTCGCGGAGCGGTTCGTCGACAGACGTCCCTGGACCGCCACCATGTTCGGCATGTGGCAGGCCGGCCGGCGTCCCCACGCCGGCCCGGTCCTGCTGCTCGCCCTCGCCGTCGGCGGCAGCACGCTGGCCTGGTCTCTGATCAGCACCGGGGAGCGGTCCCAGGTCGAGCAGGCCGGCCACACGGTCGGCGCCGACGTCCGGGTCACCGAACGGGCCGGCGCCGCCCCGCCCAACCGGGTCGGTCAGCTCGCCGCGCTGCCGAACGTGGACCGGGTGCTGCCGGCGTGGCGGGACGAGGTACGGGTCGGGCGGCAGAACCTGCCGGCGACCGTTATCGGTGTCGACCCGGCCGGCGCCCCAGGCGTCGTCCGGCTCGCCGACCGCCTCGGCGACGGATCGGCGTCGGAGCAGTACCAGCACATGATCGATGAGCGCGGAGCTTTCGCCGGTGTCGAACTGCCCGCCGGGGCGCGGGCCATCACCGGCACGGTCCGTACCCCGGTGGGTAGCGCCGCCCGGTCGCTGAAGATCGCGGTGACGCTGCTGGTCACCAGCTCCGACGGGCTCGCCCTGCGGCTGCCGGCGGCCAACGCCGACGGTGACGGCCGGGCCACCCGGTTCTCCGTGCAACTGCCCGACGTGGGCGGGGCGCGGCTGCGGCTGGCCGGGTTCGAAGCCGACGGTGGGCTGGCGGCCGGCAACGCCTACCGACTCCAGTTGGACGGCTTGGCGGTGGTCAACGCCGACGGCACGACCCGACCCGCCGAGCTGAGCGGCGACTGGGTGCTGACGGCACCCGGCGTGCAGTCCACGCCGGTGCAGCCCACCGGGGCCGGGTTCACAGCGGTCCACGCCGTGGAGGTGATTCCCGGCGGGCAGTTCGAGTACCAGCCGCCCACCCGGTTCTCCGTCGTGGCGGGCGGGGAGAGCAAGCCCGCGCCGGTGCTGATGACCCCCCAGGTACGCGAGGCCCTGAGCCTGAACGTCGGCGACACCGTCGACCTCACGCTCTCCGGGGTGACGGTGCCGGTGCACCTGGTCGGCGAGTTGAGCGGGGTGCCGACGACCACCACCGCGGCCGGCGTGCTGCTGGACCTGCCCGCGGCGGTCGACGCGCTGATCCGAGCCGACGGGACGGTACGGCCCGTACCGGAATGGTGGCTCGGCGCCGCCGACGCGACGGCCGCCGCCCAGGCTGCCGGCGAACTCCCGGGCGTCACAGTGCTCAACCGGGAGGCGGTGATCGAGGCAGCCGCGGACGACCCGTACTGGCGCGGCTCGCGTACCGGAATGCTCGCCGCCGCGCTCGGTGCGGTGCTGCTCGCCCTCGTCGGCCTGATGGTGGATGTGTGGGCCACCGCCCGGCGTCGGCTCGGCGAGTTCGCGGTCCTGCACACCCTCGGTGCCACGCCCCGGCTGATGGCCCGGGCGTTGCTGGCCGAACAGACGTTCCTCGCCGGCATCGGCGTGGGAGTCGGGTTGTTACTCGGCACCGCGGTCGGCGCGACGATGGCCCCACTGGTCATCCTCACCCCGGCCGCCGGCCGACCGACACCCCCGGCGGCGTTCGCGCTGCCCTGGGTGCCAATCGGGCTGACCGCGGTCGGTCTGCTGCTGGCGGCGCTCGCCTTCAGCGCGTTCATCGCCACCGGCATCCGTCAGCGGGTGGCGGCGGTGCAGCTGCGAATCGGGGGAGAGCGATGAGCGTCGGGGCGGCCGTCCGGCGGGTCCGGGCGTACGGGGGGCAGTTCCTGCTGCTGGCGGTGCTGACCCTGGTGGTCACGCTGCTGATCAGCGGAGTGCCCCGGCTGGTCAACCGGCTCGCCGAACAGGGGCTGCGAGCGCAACTCAACAGCGAGCCGGCCGCCCGCCGGGACCTCGCGTACACCAGCAGGGTGGAGCCGGCGACGTCGCGGCGGACGGCGATGGGCGACGCCGCCGAACGGTTCGACGCCCTGGCTGCGGACATGCCGCAGCAGGTGCGCTCGGCGGTGACCGAGCGGTGGTACAGCGTCGAGACCGCGGAGGCCCGCGTGGTCGGGCCGGACCTGGCGGCCCGCAACCTGCTTGTCGACCTGGGCCTACGGGCCATGCCCGACATGCAGGGCGCGAGCACCCTCGTGGAGGGGACGTGGCCGAGCGAGACGTACGTTCCCGACCGACCGATCGAGGTGGCGCTCGACGTCGACGTGGCCCGCAAGCTCAACCTGCGCGCCGGCAGCCAACTGCGCATCGGCAACCCCGATGACAAGGGCAGGCTCGTCGACGGTGCCCCACTTGTGGTGTCCGGGCTGTTCCGCCCCGTCGACCGCGCGAATGGCATCTGGGACGGGCTGCCGCAGCTGCTGCAGATCATCGAACCGCAGGGTGATGGCCAGCCGTTCGTCATCGTCGGCGTCGTCGCGCAGTCGCCCTTCAACAAGCGGGCCGCGGCGGGCTGGCCGATCCAGACCAACTGGCGGTACCGACTGGGTGTCGACCGGATCGACGCACGCGAGCTGAACCAGCTGATCGACGGTCTGCAGGTGATGCAGCGCAACCAGCCGCCGGAGCTCACCTTGACCCAGGGCGTCGACGTTCCGTTGCGCGCGTTCGCCGCCCAGATCGATGCCGTCCGGACCCTGCTCGCGGTGATCGCGGCCGGTGTACTGGCCACCCTGGCGGGGCTCATCGTGCTCGCGGCCAGTCTCGCCACCCGACGGCGTCGCTCGGAGTTCGCGCTGCTGCGCGCCCGCGGGGGCGGGGCCACCGCCGGCGCCCGTCGTAGCCTCGCCGAGTCGGTGCTGGTGGTGCCGATCGCCGCCGTGCTGGGCTGGTGGCTGGGCACCCTGTTCCCCGGGGCCCCGGATCCGACCACGCCGTACGTCATCGCGGTGACCGTGCTGGTCACGCTGGCACTGCCGTTGGCGACGCTGGCCGTACCGGCGGGCGGGGCGGTGCGCCGGGACCTGATCCGGGTGCGCCCGTCGGCCCGTCGGCTCACCGTCGAGGTCTCCCTGCTGCTCCTGGCCGGGCTCGCCGCGGTGCTGCTGCGTCGACGGGGCCTGACCCTCGGCGAGGTGGACCCACTGCTCGTGTCGGTGCCGGTGCTCCTCGCGGTCGCGGCGGCGGTGCTGGCGCTGCGGGTGTACCCCTGGCCGTTGTTGCTGGTCAGCCGGCTGGCCGCGCGGACCCGGGGCAGCGTGGCCTTCCTCGGCACGGCCCGCGCCGGCCGCGCGGCGGTCGCCGCCCCGCTGGTCGTGGTGGTGCTGGCGATCGGCACCGCGGCGTTCTGCGCGGTCGTGGCCGCCGGCGTCGACGCGAGCCGGGAACGGGCCGCCGCGCAGATCGTGCCCGCCGACGCGGTGATCCGTGGAGAGCGCTTCGCACCCGACACCATCGACGAGCTGGGCCGCCTGCCGGGGGTCCGGGCCGTCACCCGGGTGTTGTACGAGGACGATGAGCGGTTCGCGTCCGACGAGGTCGGCACCGACGCCTTCATCGGGCAGACGGACGTGCTGCTGGTCGACGGCTCGGGGTTGGACACTGTGGTCCGCGACTCGCAGGTGGACCTGTCGATTCCGGCCGCGCTACGCACCGCCGCGCCCGGGCCGGGTCCGCTGCCGGCGATCGTCTCACCGGCGGTCGCCGCCGACCTGGCCAAGGCCGGTCTGGACGACTCCGCCTTCATTTCGGTGCAGGGCCAGCGGTACGAGTTCCGGGTGGCCGGCACCGCTGACGGTTTCCCGCTGCTGGCGGCGAACGCCAGGCGGTTCGTGATCCTGCCCTGGCAGGCCCTGCCGACGCGTACCACCACACCCGTGCCGACCAGCCTGCTGATCGCCGGGGACTCGCTGGATGCCGAGGTGCTGCGCGTCGCCGGCGACCAGGGGCAGGAGCGCTACCAGCGCGACGGCACTGTCACCGGTCGGGAACGGATGATCGGGGTCACCGTCGACACCCGGGCGGACGTCCGCCGGGACCTTGGCGAGGGCGGGGCGAACGGGGTCCTGGCCTTCGGGTTCGTGGCCGGCGCCGTCGGCGGCACAGTGCTCGGGCTGTTGGCCATCGCGTTCACCGTGTTGGCCGGCGCGCGCGCCCGAGGCCAGGTGCTGTCCCGGCTGCGCACCCTCGGCCTGTCCCGTCGGCAGTGGCGCGGGCTGCTGCTTGTCGAGTTGACTCCGCTCGTCGCGGTGTCGGTGCTGACCGGCGCGATCGTCGGCGCGGTCCTGCCCCTGCTGCTCAACCCGGTGCTCGGCCTGTCCGCGTTCACCAGTGGTGTGCCGGTCCGGGTTGCTTTCGAGCCCAGCCTGGTCGCCGCCGTGCTCGCGCTCGGGGCGGTCGCCCTCGGCTTCGCGGTCGCCGTCGAGGCCCTGAACAACCGCCGGTTGCGCCTCGGAGAGGTGCTTCGGCTCGGAGAGGAGAGCTGAGATGACCGCTACCGCCCAGACTCCACTGGTGCCTGACCTGGCCGCCCTGCAACAGCGGGCAGCGCAACGCGCCGCCGAGCGGGCCGGCGGGCAGGACCGCCTACGCGGGCACATCGTCTGCGACGGCCTGGTGCGCATCTTCAAGACCGAGGGGGTGGAGGTGGTCGCCCTGCAGGGGCTCGACCTGGTCATCGACCGGGGTGAGCTGGTGGCGATCGTCGGCGCCTCCGGTTCGGGCAAGTCGACCCTGCTCAACATCCTCTCCGGCCTGGACACCCCGACCGCCGGTATCGCCCGGGTGGCCGACTACGACCTGCTCTCGCTGTCCGCCAAACGACGGCTGAGCTACCGCCGGCAGCTGGTCGGGTTCGTGTGGCAGCAGACCGGCCGGAACCTGCTGCCGTACCTCAGCGCGCTGGAGAACGTCGAGCTGCCCATGCAGTTGGCCGGCAAGCGCAGCGGCAAGGCCCGCCGCGAGCGGGCCCGGGAACTGCTCGACCTGGTCGGCGTGGGCTACTGCGCCGACCGGCGGCCGGGTCAGCTCAGCGGCGGCGAGCAGCAGCGGGTCGCGGTGGCGGTGGCGGTGGCCAACGACCCGGAGGTGCTCTTCGCCGACGAGCCGACCGGTGAGCTGGACGAGGCGACCGGCGCGGAGGTCTTCGCGGCGCTGCGCACCATCAACGCGGAACTGGGGGTGACCATCGTGGTCGTCACCCACGACCATGCCGTGGCCACGCAGGTCCGCCGGACCGTCGCGATCCGCGACGGCCGGACCGCCTCCGAGGTACGCCGGACCGCGCGCACCGACGCGGACGGCAACACCGAGCTGGTCAGCGAGGAGTACGCGGTGCTGGACCGCAACGGTCGGATGCAGCTGCCGGCGGCGTTCGTCGACGCGCTCTCGCTGAAGGAGCGGGTCCGGCTCGACCTGGAGCCGGACCATGTGCAGGTACGGCCCGGCGACCGGGCCTGGGACGAGCGGGGGGCGCGGGCATGAGCCGGCAGAACATGGTGGTGACCGGCGGGGCCGGGTTCGGCGGTGCGCCCGCGGCGCATCCCGAGGAGGTGGTCCGGGTCAGTGAGGTCAGCCGGACCTTCGGCCGCGGTGAGCACGCCGTGCACGCGGTGCGGGACGTGTCGTTCACGGCGAACCGGGGCGAGTTGGTCGCCATCCGAGGTCGGTCCGGGGCCGGCAAGACCACGTTGCTGAACCTGATCGGCGGGCTGGACCGGCCGGACAGCGGTCAGGTGGTGGTGGCCGGACACGAGGTGACCTCCGCCGGGGAGGCGGAGCTGCTACGGCTGCGCCGGGGCACCGTCGGGTTCGTGTTCCAGACCTTCGGGCTGGTGCCGATCCTCTCCGCGGCCGAGAACGTGGGCGTGCCGTTGCGGTTGGCGCAGGTGCCGGCCGCGCAGCGGGAAGAGCGCGTCGCGGTGCTGTTGGAGCTGGTCGGCCTGGGCGGGCACGCCGCGCAGCGGCCGTACGAGCTTTCCGGCGGCCAGCAGCAGCGGGTCGCGGTGGCCCGTGCGTTGGCCAACGAGCCGGATCTGCTCATCGCCGACGAGCCCACCGGCCAGCTCGACTCGGAGACCGGTCGGTCCATCATGGACCTGCTGCGCGCGGTGGTGCACGCCCGCGGCATGACCGCCCTGGTGGCCACGCACGACCCGGCCCTGATCGACCTCGCCGACCGGGTGCTCGTCCTGCGCGACGGTCGCCTGGTCGACGGCTGACCGCCCCCGGAGGGCGGGCTGTCGACGGTGCCCCGCGATGGCCGGAGCGTCTACAACGGTGACGCAGGGCGCTGGCTTCCTCCGGGGCGCTGGCCCCCTTCGGACGCTGGGCGGGCGATGGCGGTCCGCGCTCGCTTTGGAGCTGATGTCGTAAACGAATCGCCGGACGGGTGACTCGTCTACGACATCAGCTCCAAAGCGTCTATGTGGCAGCAGCGGAGGCCGCCCGAGCAGGCAGAGCGGCTGGTCAGAGCGCGAGCTTCATGCCCTCGTGGCTGGCCACGAAGCCGAGGCTGAGGTAGAAGCGGTGCGCGTCCTCGCGGGTCTTGTCGGTGGTGAGCTGCACCAGCGCGCAACCGCGCTGCCGGGCCTGGTCGACCGCCCAGGTCATCAGGTCCCGGCCCAGCCCCTGGCCACGCCGGTCGGACCGGACCCGGACCGACTCGATCAGTGATCGCTCGCCGCCGTGCCGACCCAGGCCCGGGATGTAGGTGATCTGCAGGCAGCCGACCAGTTCACCAGCCCGCTCGGCCACGATCAGCTGGTTACGCGGGTCCGCGTCGATGGCCGCGAAGGCCCTCTCGTACGCCTCGTCGACCTCGGTGAAGTCGCGGGCCTTGCCGAGGACGTCGTCGGCGAGCAGGGCGATGACGGCGGGCAGGTCGGCCCGGACCGCCTCCCGGTAGATCACGTCGCTCATGCCGGTGATCCTGGCACAGCGAAACCGGCGAATGGGTCTGTGCCGGTTGCGGGCAACAGGCAGCATGGGGCGGCATGGAGCTAGTGCTGCTGCCGTTCCGCTGGATATACCGGGCGTTGGTGTGGTTCGCGAACTCACCCCGCACGCTGATCACCTCGTACCTGCTGATGATCGTGGTGGCCGGTTTCATCTACGGCGAGGTCGAGGAGCGCAGCCCGGCCGACGCCGTCTGGTGGGCGGTGGTGACCGCCTCGACTGTCGGGTACGGCGACATCTCGCCGACGACCTGGGCGGGCCGCACACTGGCCGCGCTGCTCATCTCGACCATGGTGCTGCTGGTCATCCCGCTGATCACCGCGCACTTCGCGAGCCGGCTCATCGTCGACGACAACGCCTTCGAGCATGAGGAGCAGGAGCAGCTCAAGGCCGACGTGCGTCGGATGCGGGCGCTGCTGGAGGAGTTGGCCACCCGGCAGGGGATCGATCTGCCCCCACTGCCGCCGGCCCAGCCCGTCAGCGGGCCGGGCAGCGCTTCCCCTCCGGTGGCACGGTCAGGTCGAGCAGGTAGGCGTCGACCGCGTTGGTGATGCAGGACGTCTGCGGGTAGGCGGTGTGCCCCTCGCCCTCCCAGGTGAGCACCCGACCGACGCCCAGCATCGACGCGAGCCGTGGGGTCTGCTCGTACGGCGTCGCCGGGTCGCCGGTGGTGCCGACCACCACGATCGGCGGTGCGCCGTTCGCCTTCCCGGTCGGGTACGGGTCACGCCCGCCCGGCCATTCGACGCAGCTCAGCATGCCGACCGCCAACGCAGGCCCGAACAGCGGGTATTTCCCGCGCCACTCGGACTGCAACTGCCGGATCTGCTCCCGGCTCGGCTTTTCCGTCTCGTCGGCGCAGTTGATGGCCAGGTTGGCGTCGAACAGGTTCGAGTAGTGCCCGTCGTCCTCCCGGCCGGCGTACGCGTCGGCGAGCCGGAACACGTCCTTCGGGTCGCCCTCGGCCAGCTTGTCGATCGCCTGGGCCAGCTCCTGCCAGCCGGATTCGGTGTAGAGCGAGGAGATGACGGCGTAGAACACCCAGCCGGCGGTGGCCTCCCGCCCGTCCGCGCCGCGTACCGGGGAGACCTTTGCCTTGTCGATGGCCGAGGTGACCGCAGCACGTGCGTCCGGGGCGATCGGGCACCGGCCAGCGTTCGCCGCGCACCAGCGGGTGAAGTTGGTGAAGGCCCGTTCGAAGCCGCGGGCCTGGCTCTCCGAGCCCTCGACCAGCCGCTGCTGCGGGTCGACAGCGCCGTCGAGCACCAGCGCCCGCACCCGCTGCGGGTAGAGCTGGGCGTACGTGGCACCGAGCAGGGTGCCGTACGAGTAGCCCAGGTAGGTGAGCTTGTCGTCGCCCACGGCGGCGCGTACCGCGTCCATGTCGCGGGCGGCCTGTTCGGTGCCGTACAGCGGCAACTGGTCGCCGTAACGATCACCGCAGCCGCGCCCGATCCGCTGGCTCAGGCCGACGAAGCCGTCGAATGCCGACTGGCTCGCCGGGTCCGGGTCGAAGCCGAAGCTGGCGTCCAGGTCGGCGTCGGAGATGCACTTCACCGGGCTGGACCGGGAAACCCCGCGCGGGTCGAAGCCGACGATGTCGAAGCGCTCGGTGATCGAGGCGGGCAGCCCGCCGAACTGGGGGCCGAAGGAGAGGTAGACGGCGGTGTCGACACCGGAACCACCCGGGCCACCCGGGTTGATCACCAAGGAGCCCACCCGGTCGCGTTGCTTGGTGGACCGGGCGCGCAGCAGGGCGATCTCGAAGGTCTGCCCGGCGCCCGGACCGGTGCTCGCCCCGCCGCCGGTGCCCCAGTCACGGGGCACCGCGATGCGGGCGCACTCGTAGCGCACGTTCGGGGCGCCCCGCCCGACCAACTCGTCGGCCACTTCCGGGCAGGGCCGCCAGCTCGGTGCGCTGCCGGTCGGGGCGGCCGCGCCCTCCACCTCGGTGCGCGGCGCGAACGCCGGCAGCGTGCAGCCGGCGGTGAGCAGCGCGGCGACGACGAAGGCGGCCAGAGTGCGACGGACCCGGCGGCTGGTCGCCATCCGAGGCTGGTCGGCGGTGCGGATCACGTGGTCCTCCGGGATCGGGTCGACGGCCAGGCTACGCCGAGCCGGTGGCGGCTCGGTCCACGGTGGCCGACGGGTCGCCGCGCAGCACCTGGTCAACGTCGAAGCGGATCGGCCGGTCGAGCTGGTCGTAACTGCAGGATCGGGGGTCGCGGTCCGGGCGCCACCGAACGAACTGGGCGGTGTGCCGGAACCGTTCGCCCTCCATCGCGTCGTAGCCCACCTCGACCACCAGCTCCGGGCGCACCGGCTCCCACTCCAGGTTCTTCGTGCCGGTCCACCGGCTGACCCCACCCGGGATGCGTTGGCCGCGCTCGTGGTCGCCGTGCACCCACGGGTGCTCGCCGCCGGTGTCCCGATAGGGCGCCAGCTCGTCGAGCAACTCGGCCCGGCGGGCCATGCTGAACGACGCGCTCACGCCCACGTGGTGCAGGACCCCGGCGTCGTCGTACAGGCCGAGCAGCAGCGAGCCCACCACCGGGCCGGACTTGTGCCAGCGGAAGCCGGCCACCACCGCGTCCGCAGTGCGGGCGTGCTTGACCTTGAACATCAGTCGCTTGCCCGGCTCGTACGGCAGGTCGGCCGGCTTGACGATCAAACCGTCCAGCCCGGCGCCCTCGAACACGTCGAACCAGCGACGCGCGGTGTCCGGATCGGTGGTGACCTGGGTGACGTGCACCGGCGGGCGCACCCCGGCCAGCGCCTCGACCAGCCGCTCCCGACGGCGTGGGTAGGGCTGGTCGAGCAGGGCCTCGTCACCGATCGCCAGCAGGTCGAACGCGACGAAGTCGGCAGGGGTGGTCTCGGCCAGCATCTTCACCCGGGACGCGGCCGGGTGGACGCGCTGGGCCAGCAGCTCGAAATCCAGCCGGGGCTGGCCGGTCGGCCCGTCGCGCCGAATCACGATCAACTCCCCGTCGACCGCGCAGCGCTCCGGCAGTTGCCGGCGTGCCTGCTCGACCACCTCGGGGAAGTAGCGGGTCATCGATTTGCCGCCCCGGCTGGCCAACTCGACCTCGTCGCCGTCGCGGAACACGATGCACCGGAACCCGTCCCATTTGGGTTCGTAGGTCACCCCGGGCGTGGTGGGCAGCTTGGGAACGCTCTTGGCCAGCATCGGCTCGACCGGCGGGTTGATCGGCAGGTCCACGCCGACCAGTCAATCAGACGGTGCCGACAGTCGTGAGGCAGATCACCGTGAGCGCAGGGGTGGCGTGTCCGCCTACGCGTCGCTCGTCCCGGCCGGGCGAATCGAATAACACCAGGTCAGAGCTATTTTCGCCAGGTGTCCGAGTGGGTTTGTGACTGCTGCGGGCGGTGGCGGGTGAGCGTCGAGCTGATCCGGGGCCGCCATCGCTTTCGGCTGACCCGCCGCTACCCGGAGCGGTTCGGCGGCGGCCGGAACGTGCTCGGCGAGGTCGGTTCGGTGCCGGAGCTGGAGGAGCTGTTGCGTCGGCGTACCCCGCTCACCCTTGCCGACCTGCACGAGGCCGCCTGATCCGCGTCCGGTCCACCTCCACTGAGGAGGGACGGACGAGATTGAGCGTCGGTGTCACAATGCTTTCGGCGGCCTCGTCTGCACCCGTGGCGGTGCCGAGCGGCGCCGCCGGGGGAGGGGACGCCATGCGGTTCGAGGCCGATACCGAGATCGCCGCGGACGCCGAGCAGGTCTGGGCGGTGCTTGTCGACGTGCCGCGCTGGCCCGAGTGGACGGCCTCGGTGACCCGGGCCGAGCGGGGAGAGTCGGGGCCGCTCGCCGTTGGCGCGACCGCCCGACTGACCCAGCCGAAGCTGCGGCCGGCGGTGTGGCGGGTCACCGAGCTGACCGAGCGGCGGGAGTTCGTCTGGGTCTCGCAAGCGCCGGGGGTGCGGACCACGGGGGAGCACCGGCTGCTGCCGACGCCCGACGGGCGTACCCGCGTCGAACTGGTCATCAACCAGTCCGGTCCGCTGGCCGGCCTGATCGGCTGGCTGTACGGCGAGCTGTTCCGCCGCTACGTGCGGATGGAGGCCGACGGGCTCAGGCGCCGCTGCGAGCGGGGCTGACGGCCGGCTTCTCCAGCACCGCCAACGAGATGCCGTTCGGGTCATGGCGGTGCGCCACGATCCGGTAGCCGTGCCGCTCGTACAGCCGCAGGTTGCGCGCGCTGTCCGCGCCGGTGAACAGGGTGAACCGGGCCGCCCTGCCGGCGCAGGCCCGCTCGATGGCGGTTAGCAGCTGCGCCCCGACGCCCCGCCCCTGCTGGTCCGGGGCGACCGAGAGGCGCCCGACGTGCGCGGTGTCCCCGTCCAGGTGGGCCCGCACCGAGCCGACCAGCCGGTGCCCCGACCGGGCGACGAGCACGATGCCCGGGCAGCACATCACAGCCGCCGTCGCCATCGATGGGCGGCCCGACCGCACCGGCCGTACCCTGGCCGTGTCCGGTCGAGGTCGAGGGGGAGCGGTGGCCGAGCTGACGTACCCGGAGGTGGGGTCGACCCGCCACGGGCCGCTGCCCGGCGGGTACCACCACCTGCGCCACCGGTATCCGCTTCCCGACGGCTGCTTCGAGACCGCCGCCGACGCGGTGCTGAGCTGGCGGCTGCACCGCGCCGCCGGCGTCCGGATCCGCACCGACGCGTCGCGGGCCACCACCGGTGTGCTGGTGACCTCCGGCCTCGGCGTCGGCCCGGCCCGACTCTGGGGGCCGTGCCAGGTGGTCTGGAGTGCGGATTCGCCCACCCTCGCCGGTTTCGGCTACGGCACCCTGCCCGGGCACCCGGAGCGGGGCGAGGAGGCGTTCGAGGTCGTCCGCGACGACACCGGCGCGGTCTGGTTCGAGGTCCGCGCGTTCAGCCTGCCGGACCGTTGGTTCACCCGCGTCGGTGGTCCGGCGGTTCGGGCCGTGCAGCACGCGTACGCATGGTGGCTCGGGCGCACCCTTCGTCGGCTCTGCGCGGGTCGCTGACCCGCCGCGCGGCGAATTCGTGGCGGCCTTTCTCGCGTACGTGACGATTAAGCGACGGCGTTGATCCACTAATAGCGGGCGAACGAGCGGATCGGGGCGCGCGGGCCGTACTTCGGCGCCCGGATGCCGGCGGCCTCCAGCAGCAGACACACCCGGCCCCGGTGACCTCGGAACGGCTCCAGCAGGGCCACCATCCGGGCGTCGTCGCCCCGCGGTTCGCCGGCCAGTGCCCAGGCCACCGTGTTCGGAATGTGGTAGTCGCCGACGCTGACCGCGTCCGGGTCCCCGTACGCGATCCGGACCACCTCGGCGGCCGTCCACGGCCCGATGCCGGGGATCGCGGTCAGCCGGCGGGTGGCGTCGGTGGTGTCGGTGCTGCGCTCCAGGCGGTCGGCGAGCGCCGCGGCGCGACGTAGCGTGTCGGCCCGGCGTTGCTCCACCCCGAACGGGTGGAACACCCAGTACGGGGCCGCGGCCACCGCGGCTGCCTCGGGCGGCAGGAGTAACGGCTGTAACGGGCCGGGAGCCGGCTCCCGGAAGTGCCGCACCGTCGCCGCGTACGCCCGGTAGGCCTCCTTGCCGGTGACCTTCTGCTCGAAGACCGCGCGTAGCAGCCGGGGGAAGACCTGCCCGGTGGCGGGCATCCGGAGCCCTCGGTGCTCCCGGGCCAGCCGGGCGACCAGCGGGTGCGCCGCGGCCAGCTCGGTGAAGCCGGTCAGGTCGTCGCGCAGCCCCGCGATCGCGTCGGCGCGTTCGAGGACGTGCTCGGCGCCGGGCCCGTACCCCTCGGCGAGCAACTCACCGCCGGCCGGTCGCAGCGCGAGTGTGGCCGGACCGTCCGGGGTGCGGCTGGCCCACCAGAAGGTGCCGGCCGCCACCCGGGCGCACGGGTCGTACGGGCTGAAGGTGAGCGCGCGGACCGAAGCGGCCAGCCGGTAGCCGACCGGTGGGCGCAGCACCCTGGTCGCGGCGGGTTCGGTCTCGGTCACCCCGCTACTCTGCCAGGTCAGGGCGAGGGCTGGCGACCGCCCGTACCGGTCGCGAGCGGAGTTGAGGAGCTTCGCGAGGGTACGTTCTGCCGACCGTCCCGGTGTCCTTGAACCACCCGAATGGCCAGGATTATTTTCGCGAATAGGTACATAGAGCCCTTATGCCATTTCTGGCTGTGGGCCAGGTATCGATCATGTGGTTGTTTGATGGCCTGCAGGTAAACTCACTGCCCCGGGCCACCTGCGGCGGCCAGCATCCTTCCCACTCGCGGAAGAACGCGGTCCGGCCCGGAGATCGGTGTCCACCGACGGCCGCCACCAGGCGGTCCTGGTCGACGTCAGATCGTCACGCAGTGCCAACGGGGGTTGTGGAAAGGCATGCAGTGATGGCCGCACGAGTGTGTGTCGAATCATCGCGAGTGGGATATCAGCCCGCTACCCGTCCGCGGGGCTGACGGGTGCCGCCCGCCGGTGAGTGGGCCGTCCCGAGCGGACGGCCCAACGCGTGATCGCCCTGAAGATTTATCGACTCCTGCCGTCGTCGGCACGGCGGCGGTTGCTGGGTCTGCTGCCCGCGCACCGTCGGATGGGCCTGGTGCAGACGCTCTCCCGGCCGCGCGGCGGCGACACCGTGCATCGCCTCGGCGCCCGGGTGGCCGTTACCGACGGTGGTGTTCGAACCCGGGCCGAGGTCGTCGCCACGGCGACGCCGTTGGAGCAGTGGCACCGCAACCTGACCGCCGTCACCACCGCGCTGCACACCGCCGGCATCGAATACCACTGCATCCGTAACGACGACCACCTGCGCAGCACCGTCGCGGTCCTCGACGACCACCGGCCGGCGGTACAACGCCTGATCCGTTCCGCGCCGGCGCTGGCGGGCGCGGACGTCCGGGTCGTGCAGGTGCAGCCCCGTCGGGACCAGCCGGACATGGCCCCGACCGAGGTGATCCAGGTCTGCTTCCCGGTGACCGACGCCCGCGCGGGTGTGGTCCTCGGCGCCCAGTACGCGTGCGAGATCGAGTTCTGGAGCCGGCACGGAGACATGGTCCGCGCTCCTCGACGCAACGGGGTCGTCGACGAGGCGCCCGCCCGGGCGCAGCCGGTCCGGGTGGCAGCGGCGCTGATGAGCCACTTCGTGCCCGAGGCCGACGACCACACCTACGGCACCCGCCGGGACCTGGCCGTCCGAGCGCCGGACCGGGTCGGCTTCCCGATCGACGCCGTCTACACCTGGGTGGACGGCTCCGACCCACAGTGGCTGAGGCGGAAGTCGCTGGCGCTCGGCGCCCCCGACGGCCCGCTGCACGCGATCGCCGCGAACTCCTCGCGCTACCACAACCGCGACGAGCTGCGGTATTCGTTGCGGTCGCTGCACAGCTTCGCGCCCTGGCTGCGGCGGATCTTCCTGATCACCGACAGCCAACTGCCGAGCTGGCTCGACCCGAGCGACCCGATGATCACGGTCATCTCGCACACCGAACTCTTCGCCGACCTCGGTGGCCGATCGTCGTACAACTCGCACGCCATCGAGTCCCGGCTGCATCGCATCGACGGCCTGGCCGAGCACTTCCTCTACCTCAACGACGACGTGTTCCTCGGTCGTCCGCTGCTGCCGAACCACTTCTTCCACGCGAACGGGATCGCGAAGTTCTTCCCCTCGCCGGCCCAGTTCGGCCTGGGGGAGGCGAAGCCGGAGGACCCGCCGGTGAAAGCCGCCGGGAAGAACAACCGTCGGCACATCCAGCGGCAGTTCGGCGTGACCATCACACAGAAGATGAAGCACACCCCGTTCGCGCTGCGCCGCAGCATCATGCAGCAGATCGAGGGCAAGCTGCCGGACGAGGTGATGGCCACCGCGCGGCACCGGTTCCGGCACCACGGCGACCTGTCCATCCCGTCGTCGCTGCACCAGTACTGGGCGTTCCTGACCGCGCAGGCGGTCCCCGGCGACATCGAGTACGAGTACGCCGACCTGGGCCACCCCTCGACCCCCGCCCGGCTGGCCGAGCTGCTGGCCCGCCGGCACCGCGACGTGTTCTGCCTCAACGACACCGACTCCGACCCTCGGTCGTTCGCCGAGCAGGAGAGGATGTTGGCCGACTTCCTGCCGCGCTACCTGCCCTTCCCCGCCCCGTTCGAGCTGCCGGACGACGTGGTGGCGGAGCGGCGGAACGTCGGCGCCGGAGAGTTGTGGCGGCGCTCGTACCGCCCGGTGCAGGACGCCCGTCGGCGCGCCCCGGTCGACGCGCCCACCATGCCGAACAACATGCTCAACACGGTCACCGACTTCAAGGCCGTCATGCTGGGGCGCGACGAGTGAGCCCGTGCCAGCCCGGCGTGCCGATGTTCCCCCCGCGTTTCCCGCACCCTCTCCAGTGGAGTCCAGAGTGGTAGACCCCGCCCCGCAGGTCACGATCATCGTCCCGGTCTACAACGTCGCGGACTACCTGCCCGAGACACTCGGGTCGATCGCGGCGCAGACCGTCTTCAGCCAGTGCCACGTCATCCTGGTCGACGACGGCAGCACGGACGGCTCCGATCTGCTGGCCAAGCAGTTCGCCACGGAGCACTCCAACGTGACGGCCCTGCAACAGCGCAACAGCGGCCCGGGTGCGGCCCGCAACGTGGCGCTCGACCTGGCCGACACCCCGTACGTGGCGTTCGTCGACTCCGACGACCTGTTGCCGCCGCGCGCCATCGAGGTGCTGCTCAAGGCGATCGTGACCCACAAGGCGAGCATCGCCATCGGCGACATGGACACCTTCCCGAAGCCGACCGCGTTCCTCTGGAAGAAGCCTTTCGGCAAGGGCGACCGGCTGCTGGAGACCGTCGTCGACGCACCGGATCTGATCTTCGACGCCGGCCCGTGCCACAAGCTGTACGACCTCGCCCAACTGCGCCAGCACGGCCTGCGGTTCCGCGAGGGGGTCCACTTCGAGGACGCTTTCCTGGCCATCCCGATGCTGCTCAAGGCCGAGCGCATCGCCCTGGTCGACGAGGTCGTCTACCAGTACCGCCGTCGGGACACCGGCAACTCCATCATGGACAACCTGTTCCTCCGGGAGCAGAACTACTGGGACCACCTGGAACTCTGCGAAACCCTCGCCAGTCTGCGGCCCGAGTTGGACGTCTTCCGCCGCGAGGTCCTGGAACGCTTCCTGGTGCGCAGCTACCAGGGTTTCGCGATGCGGGCGCACACCCTGTTCGACGACGCCGCGCTGTGGCGGATTTTCGAGAAGTGCACCCAGATCTACCAGGACGTCGATCCGGCCTTCATCGCCCGCTGGAGCGCCGACACCCGGCACCGGGTGGCCTACCTCGCCTTCAAGACCTATGACTTCGACCTGTTCGCGCGCCCCTGGGAGCGGGTGCACGGCGTCGTCGCCTGCGGCGGCGAGCTGCACCTCGACTACCCGGTCACCCCGGCCCTACTGCCGTTGACCAGGGTGAGCGCGGTCTCCGTGCGGTTGGAGCAGGCGCGGCTGACCGAGTCCGGGGACGCCCTCAAGCTGTCCGGTCATGTGCAGATCAACGGCTTGCCCATGCACCGTCCGATGCGTACGCCCCTCGGGCTGCGGTTGCGGGGCAGCAAGCTGACCGTGCCCGCCACGCTTGAGCGGCGCAGCGACCTGAAGTCCGCCGACGACAGCCGGGAGTGGTCCGGGTTCGTGGCCGAGGTACCCGTCGCGCAGATGCGTACCGGCAGCCACCTCCTGCGGCTCGTCTTCCTCACCGAGACGGGTCAGGCGTCCCGGCAGTGTCTGGTCTCCGCGGCCTTCCTGCGTGACGCGGTGACGAAGCTCGTCGGGGACACCCGAATCCTTCCGGGCTTCGACGGTCGGGAGAACGCAAATCTGCTGGTACAGCGGGCCGGTGGCGCCGAGGGCCGGCGTCGGTGGCGGCGGATGCTGGTGCGCAAGGACCTTCGACACGCCCTTTCCCGTCGACCCTTCTGGAAGCAGCGCCTGCTGCGTCTGATCACCGAGCCGCTGATGCGCGGGCGCGACATCTGGCTTGTCGGCGAGCGTAAGGACACCGCACAGGACAACTCCTGGCACCTGTTCCGCCACCTTCGCAAGGTCGAGCGCAGGCGGAACGCCTACTACGTGATCGCCAGCGACAGCCCGGACCGGGAGAGGCTGCGTGGGCTCGGCAACGTCGTCACGTACGACTCGTTCCGGCACAAGTTCCTCATGCTGCACGCCACCAAGCTGATCAATTCCTACGACATCGACTCGTACATGCTGCCGTCAAGCTGGGAGCGGGGGCCGTACCTCAAGCACCTCAACTGGCGGATCGGCCCGGCCCGCGTCTTCCTGCAGCACGGCGTCACGGACAAGGACGTCAGCGGCGGGTTGCACCGGGCCAAGACCGGGGTCGACCTGTTCGTCGCCGCGGCCGGGCAGGAGGCCGAGTACGTGTCGAAGCAGTTCGACTACGGCGACGCGGCCCAGCGGTTGGGTTTCCCGCGCTTTGACGCACTGGTCCCGGAGCGAGGTGGGCGGCGGATTCTGCTGATGCCCACCTGGCGCAGCTACCTGGTCAGCCCGTCGTACAACCCTGCGCTGCGCCCCAGGTTCCCGTTCGACACGTCCGGGTACGCCCGGTTCCTGAGCGAGCTGTTCGGCAGCGAGGAGTTGCGACTCAGCCTGCGGCGGCACGGCTACACCCTGGAGTTCCTTCCGCACTACGAGATGCGGAACGTGTCGACGGCGATGGTGCCGGCGGACCCGTCGTTCTCGGTGGTGGACCAGACGCAGCGCAGCGTGCAGGACGCCCTGCGGCAGTGTGACCTCTTCATCACCGACTATTCGTCCACCGCCTTCGACGTCGCCTACCTTGGCACTCCGCTGATCTACGCCCACTTCGACAAGGAGGAATACTTCTCCATCGGGGGCTACCGCAAGGGCTACTTCGAGCACGAGAACCACGGGTTCGGCCCGGTCTGTGCGACCGCCGAGGAGACGGTGAACGCGATCGTCAGCTACCTGGAGAACGGGTGTGTCCGCGAGGAGGAGTACTCGCGCCGGGCAGCCGACTTCTTCGCCGTTCAGGACCGCAACAACTCCCAGCGGGTGGCCGCCGCCATCGCGGCGCTGCCGGGCCCGCAGCGGTGACCGGCGTGACGCCCCCGCCGGGGGAGCAACCCCGCGCGCTGGCCGAACCCACCGGGTTCGTGGAGGTGTACCGCCGGGTGCTGAGCCCGCAGACCCGGCGTGCCATCGCGACGAAGGTGAGCCCCCGGGCCCGGCACCAGCTGAAGCAGTGGGTCGCCCGGGCCGCGCGGGACGGCAACCTCTCCGAGCGCCGGGGCGAACGGCTGGCCCGCCGCCAGCCGGAGTTGCTGGCCGGCGCGGACCGGGTGGTCGTCACCGCCGACCGGGGACCCCGGGTGGCCCGGGTCGCGGCGTCGGTCACACCCCTGATGGCACGACTGGACAATCTCACCGCGGTGACGGCGGCGCTCGACGAGGCCGGCGTACCCCACTTCCGGGTACGCGGCGAAAGCTCCCGATCGTCGGTGGTGGCCGTCGACGCCGAGCACCGCGCGCGGTCGTACGCCGCGCTCGCCGCCGCCTGCGGTCGGGTCCCCGGCTACGTCTCCGTGCCGGACGACACCGGGCAGCCGGCCGCCGGGTTCGAACCGAAGTCCTGGGACCGGCTGGCGGACGCCCCGGTGTTGCGGCTGACCTGGTACTGGACGGACCCCCAGCGGCGGCTGGTGCTGGGACAGGAGTACGGGTGCGACGTCGAGTTCTGGACCCGGGAGGGTGACACGCTCGTCGCGCCGCGGCCCAACATCGTCGCCGAACAGGTGACGGTGGCGGCGCCGCTGGTCCTCGTACCGGAGTCGCGGTTCACCGGCCTGGCGCCCACCTCCGCGCCCGCGACCGCCTGGACCCGTCCGGAGTTCGCCGCGCCGCGCCCCGACGACGTGCCGTTCCCGGTCGACGTGGTCTACACCTGGGTCGACGGCGCCGACCCGGCCTGGCTACGCCGGCGGGCCGAGGTGGCCGGGGTGCCGTACCACGCGGAGGCGGCCAGCGCGGCCCGCTTCCTCAGCCGCGACGAGCTGCGCTACTCGCTGCGGTCGCTGCACCTGTTCGCACCCTGGGTACGCAATGTCTACGTGGTGACCGACGACCAGGTGCCGACCTGGCTGGACCCGTCCGCCACCGGGCTGCGGGTGGTCAGCCACCGGGAGATCTTCACCGACCCGACGGTGCTGCCGACGTACAACTCGCACGCCATCGAGAGTCAACTGCACCACATCGACGGGCTCTCCGAGCACTTCCTGTACTTCAACGACGACGTCTTCCTCGGCACCGAGGTGCTGCCCCAGGACTTCTTCCTGGCCAACGGCATCTCCTGGTTCTTCCCCTCGCCGGCGCTGGTGCCGCCGGGCCCACCCGCCGCCGGGGACATCCCGTCGTCGGCGGCTGGGAAGAACAACCGGGCGTTGATCGCGGAGCGGTTCGGCACCGTGCTGACCCAGAAGATGAAGCACATGCCGCACGCGCTGCGGCGGAGCGTGCTCCAGGAGATCGAGCAGACGTTCCCGCAGCAGTACCGGCGGACCGCGGCGAGTCAGTTCCGCAGCATGGACGACCTGTCGGTCGCCTCGTCGCTGCACCACTACTACGCGTTCCACACCGGTCGCGCGGCGCCGGGAAACCTGCGCTACACCATTGCCGAGCTGTCCCACCCGGACACACCCGCCCGGTTGGCTCACCTGCTCGCCCGTCGGGATCGGCAGGTGTTCTGCCTGAATGACGCGTTCTCCGTCGAGGAGGACCTCGACCGGCAGATGGCGCTGCTCATCCCGTTCCTGGAGACGTACTTCCCGGTGCCGAGCCCGTGGGAACGCGCCTGAACCCACCCCGGACACGACGGTGGCCGGCCGCGCCCTCCCCGGCGACGACCGACCACCGTGCCCTCACGGGCGATCGGGCTCAGTACGAGTAGCCCGAGCCACCTGCGTCGTTCGAGCCGCTGTCCGCCGGCGGTGCGACCGCCTTCGGCGTGCCCTTGGGCAGGCAGCTCAGGTTCTTCTTGCCGTCCGGCTGGACCACGAACCAGGTGCCACCGACAGCCTGGCCCTTCCACTGACCGGGCTTCTTGTCACCGATGTAGCGGTAGACCGGCCAGCCGCCGACGGTGAGCTGACGGGTGCCGTCCTGCCGGGTCACGCTGCCGACCTTGTCGTCGGAGACGCCGGTGAGCTGCGGGTTGCCGTCGGTCAGTGCCGGGGGCCACACCTCGGCGCACTTGTCGACGCAGTTCGACGACGGCGGGTCGGCGGTGTCCTTGTCGAAGCGGTACAGGATCCAGCCGTCCTGGTCGATGACCACCTTGCCCATCCGGGCGACACTCTTACCGACCAACTTCTCGGTCAGGTCGACGTCCGCGGGCGGGGCGTCGGCGGCCGGCGCCTCCGCGGACGCCGAGGCCTCAGGTTCAACCGTCGCGGTGGGCTCGGCCGCGGCGACGGCGACCGGCTCGGCCGCGCTCGAGTTCGCCCCGTCGTAACCCGCGGGAGCGCAGGCCGTTAGTGCGACCATCGCGCTCGCGACGATGACGGTCCGCTTCATCTGTGCCACGTGCCCTCCTCATTCTTGACAGTTCACCCATAGGTACGGCGGGCAGGCTGTCAAGGTTGAAGTAGTAACAGTGGTCAATTTCACGTAATTCGATTGAACCGTTTCCGGCCGCGCTGCGTACGCCCTCGCGAGGGGTTCCTCGCGCAACGACAGATCGGCGCCGGTCATTGTGGTAATGACCGGCGCCGATGCGGTAAGCGCGCCTACATGGGTACGGTGACCAGCGGACTCGCCACGCCGTTGACATCCACCGACTGCACCTGGAGCTGCTTGATGTCCTTCGGCAGAGCCGACGTCGAGGCGCTCAGTTCGAGACCCTGCGGTCGGGTGCTGGTGCCATAACCGCCATCCGGCACCGACCAGCTCGAGATGACCTCGGTGCTGCCGTTCTTGCGTACCACCACCAGCCGGCAGACGCGTGGGCCGGGCAGCTTCCGCAGGCTGAAGTTGATCCGGGTGCCGTAGTCCTTGGTCACCAGGAACATGGTGGTCTGCACACCGGTGGTCGGGTCGGTCGCCTCGACCTGGTCGCCCTCCACCTCGGTGCCGCCCACACCCGGGCCACTCGGTGCGGCCGTCGGCACGCTCGTCGGCGGGTCGTTCGGTGCACTCGGCGTCGACTCGGCGAGCACCCCCGGCGACTGCTCGTTGCCTGTCACACTGACGAAGCCGTACCCGCTCAGACCGCCGAAGACCACCACAGCGGCGGCCGTCGCGAGCATCTGACGAAACCGGGTACGCCGCCGGTGGGCCCGGACCGCGCCGAGCGTCCGGTCCAGTAGGGCCGGGTCGGTCGCCGTCTGCTCCAGCGCCATCATCGTCTCGCCGTCGATGTCGGAGAGCAGCCCCACCACCGGCACCATCGTCTCCAACTCGGCCGCGCACGCCCAGCAGGTGGCGAGATGCTCCTCGAACCGCTCAGTGTCCTGCTCGTCGAGCACACCGAGCGCGTACGCCGCGACGTCCATGTGGTCCGGCCGGCTCATTCTGTCACCCCCCGCTCCTGCAGAGCCGTGCGCAGCGCGCGCAGCGCGTAGTAGACCCTCGACTTGGCGGTGCCCAGCGGCAGGCCCAACTCCTCGGCGGCCTCCGGCACCGTCCGCCCCCGGAAGTACGTCGAGATCAGGATCTCCCGGTGCGACTGACTGAGCGTACGCAGCGCGTCCGCCACCGTCATGGTCCGCAGCACCCGGTCGGTGCTGTCCGCCTCGGCGAACGCGGTGAGGTCCCGGTCGTACGTCTCCGGCGGCCGGGCCTCCTGGCTGCGGTGCTCGTCGATGGCGATGCGGCGGGCCACAGTGACCAACCACGGCCGCAACGACCCCTGCCCCTGGGTGCCCAGGCGGTGCGCGTTGCGCCAGGCCCGCAGCAGCGTCTCCTGGACGATGTCCTCCGCGCGCTGCCGGTCCCCCCCGGTGAGGCGCATGACGAACATCAGCAACGGACCCGCGTGCTCGGCATAGAGCTGACGGATCAACTGGTCGGAGTGGCTGGCCTCGGTTGACGTCGCCTGATGGCGCCCGGGCGCCGGTCGCGGCGTCACCGGACCATTCTGGCGAGGCGTCGCCCGCGCGTCGACCCCCCGGGCAGACGAGGTTGACCGTGACGACGGTCGCGCCGACAACCAGTCAGCGCGTACCGCGTCGCCATGCCAACCGGCCGCCACCGCGTGCATGCAGACCTCCGGGATCGTCCGTGACCAACGCCGGCCCACAAGGTGGGCCGCCCGGTGGTACGCAGCACCGGCCCCAACGGATCAACAATCGGCGAAAATATCTACGGCGCGTTGTCGAGTGGACGGTCAGCGGCGCACCGAGAACAGGCCAGGCGGTGGCGGATCGGAGCCGGTCGCGTCGGCATCCCGGACGATCTGCGCGCCGCTGGCGAAGCGATCCAGCTCGTCGCCGGCCACCACCCGGCCGGGGAACCAGTCGCCGGCAGCGCGTCTGGTCAGCTCCGGCACCGGCGGCGTGGACCGCCCGGCGACCAGCACCAGATTCCCGTACCGGCGCCCGCGCAGCACCGCCGCGTCCCCGACCAGACAGGCCCGCGGCAGCACCGAACGGACCGTGGCGACCTGCCCACGGGCGTGCCGCAGCGGCGGGCCGTCGGCCAGGTTCGCCAGGTACCAACCGGAGGGACGCAGCACCCGGGCCACCTCGGCCGCGTACTCCACCGACGTCAGGTGCGCCGGGGTACGCGCACCGGAGAACACGTCGGCGACCACCACGTCGTAGCTGGCCTCCCGGGTGGACGTCAGCACCGCCCGGGCGTCCTCCACCCGGACCCGCAACCGGGCGTCGGACGGCCACGGCAACGCCCGACGGACCAACTCCACGAGCGCGCCGTCCACCTCGGACACCCGCTGGGTCGACAGGGGTCTGGTGGCGGAGACGTACCGGGGCAGGGTCAGGGCGCCGCCACCCAGATGCAGCACCCGCAGCGGCTCGCCGGCCGGAGCGATCAGATCCACCGCGGCGGCCAGCCGCCGCACGTACTCGAACTCCAGGTGGGTGGGGTCGGTCAGGTCGACGTGCGACTGTGGCGCGCCGTCCAGCAGCAGCGTCCACGAGCCGGCCCGGTCCGGATCCGGGACGAGCTCCGCCAACCCGGTGTCCACCTGCTCGACCACCCGGTCACCCGCCCGTTTACGCCCCACCGGAACCAGTATCCGCGTTCAACGGGCGGCGCGGGCCGCAGCGGTCAACGCGCGGTGCAGCAGCCGGGAATCGCCGAGCAGGGCCCGCAGTCGGCGCTCCAGGCCCGCGATCGGGATCAGGTTCTGCGGGGCCCGCGGATCCTTGTACGGAGTCGACGCGAAGCGCGGCAGGGTCACCAACGACAGGTCGGCCAACTCGATCGCCGCCTCGACGGGCAGGTCGGCGGAGCACTCCACCCGGACGATGCCCGCCCACGGCGCGCCGATCGCCACCGGCAGCCGCAAATACCACGACCAACCACCCCAGGCGGTGCCGAGCCGGAACACCGGGGACCGCTCACCCGACGCCATGCCGGTCACCACGGCGGTCAACCGGGCATCCAGGTACTGACTGTGCTGCGTCTTGATGTAACCCAGGGTGCGCGGCAACTGCCGACGACTGCGCAACGGGCCGTCCACCACCAACAGATCACCGTCGACCCGGGCGGCGTCGGACACCGCAACCTCCAACGCGGTCAGCGGACCCTGCACGGCGGCCGGCAGCTTCGCCAGCTCACCCGTGCCACCCACCCGGTGCACCGGGTAACGGATCGCGCCCGCCACCACATCCTGCGCCGACGGGCTCGCGGTGAACAGACCCCGACCAACCCGGGTACCCGCCAACTGCGCCGCACCCCGGCCCAGGTCGCACCGGACCACCCCGGCCGCGTACGAGGCGGCCAACCCGGGAAACGACAGACCGTCGGACTCGGCCGTCCAGATGCTCGCGTCGATGCGCCGAACCCCGTCGACAAGCAACACCACGTCGGGCGCCAGCACCCCGGGGCGTACCCCGATGGCCCGCCAGTCCACGGCGGGCAACTCCACGTCCGCGTCGACCTGGGCGCTGCTCTGCGCGGCCGGACCGGCGGCGGACGCCTCGAACGACGCCCCGTACGCCGGATCCCACGAATCCACGAAGAACGCGGCGTCACTCACCGAGCTGGCCTTTCGTTCGCGACTGCGGGGCTCCGCTGCGCTGCACTCCTCGCGCTCACCGGCCAGTCCGCTCCACGCGGGCGGACCGGGCATCCTTGCGCACCTCGAAGCGGACCGGGATCCGCTCGGCCAACGCCGGCACGTGGGTGACCACGCCGACCATCCGATCGCCCCGGGCCGCCAGGTTTTCCAGGGTCGCCGCCACCGTGTCCAGGGTGGCGGCGTCGAGGGTGCCGAAACCCTCGTCCAGGACTATCGACTCCAGGCTCGCCGCCGTGGTGGACATCCCGGCCAACTGCTCGGAGAGCGCCAACGCCAACGCCAGCGACGCCTGGAACGTCTCACCGCCGGAGAGGGTCCGTACGCCGCGACGCAGCCCCGCGTCGTGGTGGTCGACCACCACGAACTCACCCTTGTCGTGCACCAGCTCGTACTGCCCGGAGGACAACTCCCGCAGGATCCCCGACGCGCCGTCGACCAGCAGGTCCAACGCCTCGGCCAGCAACCACCGCTCGAAGTTGTTGGCCCGCAGGTGCCCGGCGAGCGCGCGCGCCACCTGCGCCTCCCGCTCGTGCCCCGCCCGCTGCTCGCGCAACGTTCCGGCCTGCTCGCGACGCTCGTGCAGCCGCCGTCGGTCGGCGTCGGCCCGCTCCACCGCCACGGTCGCCGCGTGCACCGGGTCGTCCCCGACCGGCACGTCGGCGGCGGCGAAGATGCCCGCGATGGCCCGCTGCACCCCGTCGGCCACCGACTCGGCCTCCGCCACGGCGGCGGCCCGACCGGCCCGCTCGGCCCGGCGGCGGTCCGCCTCGGTGGTCGCCCAGTCGGTCAGCGCCGCCCACGCGGCAGCCACGTCGTCCCGGTCGGTCGCCGGCGGGCCGAACCGGGCCAACCCGTCCCGGGCGGTGTCGAAGGCCCGCCACGCCGCCCGCAGCCGTTCCTCGGCGGCGTCCACAGCGGCCCGGGTCTGCCGAGCGGTCTCGCGGCCGGCCCGGACCGCGGTTGCCGCCTCCTCCAACGCGCGCCGCAGCCGGGCGTGCTCGGCCAACTCCCGGCGCAGCACGGCCGGCTCGGCCGCGCCGGAGAGCTGCCCGTCCAGCTCGGCCAGCCGGGCCTCCATCTGCTCCTGCCGGGCTCGCCCCTGCACCAGCAGCCGCTCCAGCTCCCGCGCCGCCGTGTCCCGCTCCTGCACTGTCGTCTGCGCGGCCTTGGTCGCGGCCCGCGCGGCCTTGCCCGCGGCCGTCGCGGCGGCCACCGCCGAATCGGCAGGCACCGCCGGCACCTCGGCCACCGGCTGCTCGCACACCGGGCACGCCACGCCGGCATGCAGGTGCACCCGCAGGCTCACCGCCAGGTCGGTGGCCTTCGCCTCCTCGTGCGCCCGGAAGGCCGCCTCCAGCTCGGTGTCGGCCCGCTCGGCGACCACGCGTGCGGCGGCCAGGGCCGCCACCGCCGCGGCGTGCTCGTCGTTCGCCGCGCGCACCGTCGCCCGGACCGTGTCGGCCTCGCCGGACAGCCGATCCCGATCGTCGTACGCCCGCAGTTGCAGTCGCAGCGCGCTCTCGTCACCGGCGGCGGCCAGCTCGCCGCGCAGCTTGTCCTCCCGCTCCTCGGCCAGCGACACCGCGGTCGCCGCCGCCTCGGCGTCGGCCCGCGCCGCGGCGACCGCGCGAGCGACAGCGGCCACCCCAGCCGGCGCGCGCACCCCGGTCAGAACGGTCAGCTCGTCGTCCAGCGCCGTCAGCGCCGCCGCGGCCTCCCGTGCGGTGACCCGGGCCGCCGCCAGCTCCGGCACCGCCTCGGCCACCGCGGAGGCCAGCTCGGCCATCCGGTCCACCCGGGCGTCGGCCTCGGCCAACGCCTCGTCGTCCACGCCCGTCAACCCGGCGAGCACCTGGTCGACCGCCTCCAGCCGGGCCTCCGCCTGCGCGGCGCGCGCCGTCGCCTTCTTCTGCACATCCTCGTAGACGCCGAGGCCCAGGAGGTTGACCAGGATCTGTTGCCGCGTCGCCGGCTTGGCGTGCAGGAAGTCGGCAAACTGCCCCTGTGGCAGCACCACACAGCTGGTGAACTGCTCGTACGGCAGCCCCACCGCCTCCAGCACCGCCTGCTCCATCTCGGCGGGGGTGCCGGCCACCACCTCGCCGAGGTCGTCCGGGCTCAGGCCGGTGTCCAGTTTGGTGACGTCGAAGCCGGCCGGCATCAGCTGCAACCCGGCGTTCGCTGTCTTCACGTTGCCCCGGCCGTCCCGGCGGACCACCCGGGTCGCCACGTACCGGGCGCCGCCGGACTCGAAGACCAACCGCACCCGCGCCTCGGTCGCCGACGGCGCGAGCGCGTTCGCCAACCCTCGGGCGCCACCCCAGCGGGGCACCATGCCGTAGAGGGCGAAACAGATGGCGTCCAGCACTGTGGACTTGCCCGAACCGGTCGGGCCGATCAGCGCGAAGAAGTCGGCGTCGGTGAAGTCGACTGTGGTCTCGTCCCGGAAGACCGTGAACCCGGCCATGTCCAACCGCATCGGACGCATCAGTGCTCGACCTCCTCGAAAAGCTCGTCGAAGAGCTCCCGGACACCCTCGTCGGCGTGGCCCCGGCTGTCCAGGTAGTCGGCGAACAACTCCCTGGGCGAACGCCCCGACCGCTGGGCGATGCGCGCGCCACTGCCCGGCGCGGCCAACAGCTCCGGGTCGATCCGGATCTCCAGGGCCCGGGGGAGCAGCTCCTGGATCTCCTCGCGCAGGCCGGCGCGGGGTTGCTCCCGCACGAACACCCGCAGCCACGCGTCCGGCGCCTCGATCTCGGCGAGCTGGGCCAGGGTGCCCCGCACCGTCCGCAGCGCGCTCGCCGCCGTCACCGGCACCTCCCGCACCCGGGCGGCGGTGCTGGCCGTCACCTCGACGATCGTCACCGAGGGGATGTTCTCCTGCTCACCGAAGTCCACCGCGAGCGGGCTGCCGCTGTAGCGGACCGGGCAGGGGCCCGCGACCCGCTGCGCCCGGTGCAGGTGACCCAGCGCCACGTAGTGCGCGGTGGCCGGGAAGACGGTGGCCGGAACGGCGTAGCCCAACACGGTGTGCGCGTCGCGCTCACCACCACCGGTGGCCGCGCCGGTCACCGTCAGGTGCGCGGTGACCAGGTGCACCCGGTCCGGTTCGGTGAAACCCTCGGTCAGTCGCCCCAGCACCCGGCCCAGGTGGTCGGCGTACGTCTGGTTGGTCTCCGCGGCGGTCAGCTCGTACATCTCCAACGCGCGCACCGCGTACCGCTGGGACAGGAACGGCAACGCGGCCAGCCGCCACCGCTCGCCGCCGACGGTCGTGCCGTCGATGACGTGCTCGTCCGGATTTTCCCGTACCCCTCCGCGCAGCGTGATGCCGGCGGCATCGGCCCACGGGCGCAGCGCGTCCAACGCCGGGCCGTTGTCGTGGTTGCCGCCGATCGCCACCACGTCCGCGCCGGTCCGCCGCAACGCCGTCAACGCCCGGGTGACCAGGCGGGTCGCCTCCGAGCTGGGCGCGGCGGTGTCGTAGAGGTCACCGGCGACGATCACCAGATCCGGCTGCTCGGCACGGGCGATCTCGATCACCCCGGCCAGCACGGCCTTGTGCTCGTCGGCCCGGGACTGCCCCTTGAGCACCTTTCCCACGTGCCAGTCGGAGGTGTGCAGGATCTTCATGGCTGCTGCCCCCTGCCTAGAACGGGATGTCGTCGTCGGTGCCGCCGCCGGAGCCCACCACGGCGAACGGGTCGGCGGACTGGGTGATCGAGCGCAGCGTCTCCGATGGTGCCCGGCCCGCCTCGGAGACCCGGGTGGCCCAGGCCGGGAACGGGAACTCCAGGCAGAGCGGCACCGGGATGTCCGGCTGGTTGACGAACATGGTGCCCGGCTTGGCCAGCAACGCTCGCTGGCGCTGCGCGGGGGGCAGGAAGCCGTACTCCGGGCGGGACGCCTCGGCCGGGTCGAGCCGGCCGACCACCCGGATCGCCGAGTTGGTGACGATCCGCCGCTCCACCTCGCTCGCCGTCTGCTGCGCGCCGATCAGGATCACCCCGAGCGACCGGCCCCGCTCGGCGATGTCCAGCAGGACCTCCTTGATCGGCGAGGAGCCCTCCCGGGGGGCGTACTTGTTGAGCTCGTCGAGCACCACGAAGAGCAGCGGCTTGGAGGTGCCCGACTTTTCCTTGCGCTCGAACTCGCTCTTCAGCGTCACACCCACCACGAACCGCTGGGCGCGGTCGGGCAGGTTGTGCAGGTCGACCACCGTGACCTGCGCCGACTCGCTCGTGTTGATGGAGTGGGGGCGACGGGTGGCGAGGTCACCGCGGATCAGCCGGGCCAGGTCCTTCTTACTGCCGATCAACCGCCGGGCGAACGCGTTGACGGTGCCCAGCCCCACCGCGCTGCCCGCCCAGTCGGAGCGGGTCTCGTCGTCGTTGAGCTGATCGACGATGTGGTCGACCAGGTCACCGTAGGAGCCGAGCCGGACCCCGTCGATGCTCACCCCGCCGTCGGCGGGCTGGGCGTAGCGGGCCAGGTGCGCGGCCACCGAGTGGACCACCATCGTGTACTGCTGGCGCTCGTCGTCGGCGTCGGCGAAGACGTACGGCAGCAGGCGGTCGGTGCAGAACTCGCTGAGCGTCCAGTAGAACGAATCCACCCCGGTGAGCCGGCTGCTCACATCCGGCGTGCCGGCCGCGTCGCCGACCCGGGGTGGGGCGTAGACCCGCACGTCGGGGAAGGCGCCGGCGCTCAACCCGAGCTTCGCGTACGCCGCGCGGGTGGGCTCGTCGAGGCGGGTGTTGGGGTGGTCCAGGAAGAGCAGATCCTCACCCTTGACGTTGAAGATCAGCGCCTTGGCGTTTACCGCGTCGCCGCCCAGCACCCCGGAGCGGAACACCGAGTAGAGCAGGAAGGTCGCGAAGCTGGTCTTGGTGGCCACCCCGGAGATGCCGGAGATGGAGACATGCGCGCCCCGGCTGCCGTCGAGGAAGTCGGCGTTGAGATAGACCGGGACCCCGTCCCGACCCATCCCCATCGGGATGCGCCGTTCCATCCGGTCGAAGTGCAGCGCGCGCGCCCGGGCGTCACCCTCGGCCCGGTGCACCACCGCGCCCGGGGTCGGCGGCACGTACAGCTCCGGATCGACACGCGTGGTGGTGATCTCGGCCGCCTCCTGCACCTGGGCGGGCAGCGTGCCGTCGGCGATGGCGAACACGTCGGAGTCGAACTGGGCGCCCTCGTGCCGAGCGCGGACCTGGGTGACCACCCCGGCGATGGTCACCGGCTCCCGGTTCGGCAGCTCCCGTCGGGTGACCACCACGTCGTCGAGTTGGAGGTAGCTGCCGGGCGCCACGGCCGTCCAGAACTGCAGCGGGGTGGCGTCGGCGGTGCCCAGCACCCGCCCGACCGCCTCGCCCGGGCTGTCGAGGTCGGCGTCGGTCATCGGGCGACTCGGGTCGGTCGGGCAGCACGGTCGGGAACCATGTTGTGCATCCTGCCCGAGGAGTACGACAGGTCGCCACGCGACGCGGCGGACGACACCATGCGCCGTCACACTCATGACGCAGGGTGCTCATCCGAGCGCATGAGGTGGGCGGGAGTCGTATCGGCGCGCACCGGACTCAACTCTCGGAGCGCCGGCGGCGTTACCTAGGCATGGAGTACGCATGAATGACGACTTCGGCGCCTTCGTCGCGACGTCCGGCCCGCGACTGCTCCGTTTCGCCGTTCTTCTCACCGGGCAGCGGGCGGACGCCGAGGACCTGCTGCAGGAGGTCTTGGAGCAGGCGTACCCACGCTGGCACGCGGTCCGGCAGCGGCAGCCGGAGGCGTACCTGCGTCGCGCGATGACCAATCGGCTCGTCAGCCGGTGGCGCTCACCGTGGAACCGACGTCGGGTCGCCGGCCTTCCGGACATGGCGCCGCAGCAGGACGAGATGACCCGGGTCGACGACCGGGAGTTGCTACTGGCGGCGTTGCGGGAGCTGCCGCCGCGGATGCGGGCAGTGGTGGTGGTCCGCTACTGGCTTGGCTTCTCCGAGGCGGAGGCCGCTGCCGAACTGGACTGTTCCGTGGGTTCGGTGAAGAGCCAGGCATCCCGTGGTCTGCACCGCCTGCGGGCCCGGCTGGAGGCTGCAGGTGTCCCTGCACTCGACCTCGCGGAGGAGAACCATGCGTGACCACGAGGTGACCCGCCTGCTCGACCACGCCGTCGCCAGCGTGGAACTGCCGCCCGGTCTCGCCCAACGGGTCATGGTGGGAAGCCGGGCGCGTCGCCGTCGGCGTCTGCTGCTGTCCGGCGGTGCGGTGGCCGTGGTGGTGGCCGCTGGGGCACTGGTGCTTCCGCAGCTGGGGCCGGCCGATGGTGGCAGCGAGGGCGGAGGCGTCGGGCCGAGCGCCGCTGCCGACGTCCCGGCCGGAATCGTCGGTCTCGACGGTCGACCGGTGACGCCGGCGCAGGTCGTGGCGGTCGGCCGGGTCGGGACGGAGACGCTCGTGCTGATCCGAAGCGAGCCACGCGCCGGGGAGCGGGCCGCCGGGGGACAGGCCCTCGAGGTCCTGGTCGCCCCGGACGCGGGCGAACCGCGCCGGTTGCTCGACCACCTCTCGTACGACCTGGCCTGCGTCGACGGTGATGTGGTCTGCGCGAGCGTCAGATCCACCGGCAGTGGGCTGGGCGTGGCCGTGGCCCGGCGCTCCGGTGGTCGGCTCTACGTCCTGGTCCAGGCACCGCCGGGGCGTACCGTCGAGGTCGTCGCCAACGGCGTGCCGCATCCGCTCGGCGCGGCGCCGCGGGGCGCGGTGGTCGAGGTGGTCGCCGCCGAGCCGTACGAAGAGGTGCAGGTCTGGGCGAGCACCGAGGACGGTCGGCGCTATCAGATCCCGTGGGCTCCCGGGGCGGTGCTCATCGATTGAGGTCTCGGGCGGGCGTGGCGGAGCATGAGGACGCCGTCGTCGGCGGCGAGCACGTGCCGCAGTGGCAGGTGCCGGGGCGGTGCGGCGTCGCCGGCGGTGATCCGGCCGGGGCCGGGCCCGGCGAGCAGCGGCGACACGGTGAGGCACAGCTCGTCCACCAGATCGGCGGCGGTGAGCGCACCGAACAGGTGTGGGCCGCCCTCGCAGAGCAGTTGGGTGAGCCCGCGTCGGTGCAGCTCGGCGAGGCCGGCGGCCAGGTCGACCCGCTCGGTGCCGCAGCGCAGCACGTCGGCGACGTCGGTGAGGCCGGGTGGCGGATCGGCGTCGGCGTGGGTGAGCACGATCGGGCGGGTCGGCGCGTCGGCGAAGGCGGCCTGCGCCGGGTCCAGGTCGAGCGAACCGGAGACGACCACGAGCGTCGGGTACTCGGCCAGCCCGTTGGCGCGGCGCCAGGCGCGGCGGCGCTCGTCGAGGCGGACCGCCCGGTACCCCTCGTGGCGGAGCGTGCCGGCGGCCACCACCAGGGCGTCGCAGACCATCCGCAGCAGGCCGAACACCCGTTTGTCCGGCTCGCCGGAGAGCCCGGCGGAGTAGCCGTCCACGCTGACCGCGCCGTCCAGGCTGGCCACGAAGTTCACCCGCAGGTGGGGCTCGTCGGCACGGCAGTAGAGAGTGGTCAGCGCGGCGTCATCGAGCGGCTGCGTCGACGGCTCGGGCCAGAGCCGTCGGATCGGAATTCCGACGGTCATTCGCCGGCCGGACCGGTGACCGGAGGGGTCGGTTCGGCGGTACGGTGCTGGCAGTCGCACCAGTTCCGGCCCGGGCAGTCGTCGTGTCGCCGGGCCCGGCACGCTCGGCAGATCATGCTCGCAGCCTAAGCCGCGGGAGGACAGGACAGCATGTCGCGTCAGATCTTCCAGCTGAAGATGTCCCTCGCCGGGACCCGCCCGCCGGTGTGGCGCCGGGTGCTCGTGCCGGCCGGCTACACGCTGGACCGGCTGCACCGGGTGGCGCAGCACGCGATGGGTTGGCGGGACTGCCACCTGCACTCGTTCGAGATCGATGCGGTGCAGTACGGCGAGCCCGACCCGGACGGGGAGTTGGCGCTGCACGACGAGCTGGACGTGCGGCTCGACGCGGTGCTCGGCAAGGGCAGCCGGTTCTCCTACACCTACGACTTCGGCGACTGGTGGGAGCACGACCTGGTCGTGGAGGACGCGCTGACCGCCGACCCGGACGAGCGGTACCCGGTCTGCCTGGCCGGCGAGCGGGCCTGCCCGCCGGAGGGTATCGGCGGGCCGTCGGGTTACCAGGCGCTCCTGGAAGCCCTGGACGACGCGACCGCCGCAGCCGACGTCGTCGGCTGCCGCCACGCGGTGCTGCGTGACTGGGCGGGTTCCACCTTCGACCCGTCCCGCTTCGACCCCGACCGCGCGACCATCCTCCTCCGCCGCTTCTGCTAACGCCCCCACGCGTTGTTGATCAAGAAACTCGCGGTGCTGGTGGGGTAGGCGGTGGCGGAGTGATCAGCGGTAACGATCTGGGAACGCTCCCAACGCCCTATTGACACTCCCGTTACCCGCCGGCAATCTCATGGGAGCGCTCCCGAGGGTGGCACGGATCACTGACGCATCCCCGGCCTGGCGCGATGAGCACCCCCCCACCACACACATCCAGCCTCACCACCGGAAAGAGGGGTCAGCGAATGAGTGTCACCACGCGGCGTACCCGCCTGGCGGCCGCTGCCCTGGCCGCGATCACCGCTATCGGCGGTCTCGCAGCCTGCGGCAACGACGACGACAAGCCGGCGGCCGGCGAGAAGCCAGCCAAGCTGGTCGTCGACACCTTCGGCGAGATGGGCTACGACGAGCTCGTCAAGCAGTACGAGAAGGACACCGGCATCAAGGTCGAGCTGCGCAAGACCGCGCAGCTCGGTGAGTACCGGCCGAAGCTGGTCCGTTACCTGGCCACCGGCAAGGGCGCGGCGGACGTCACCGCCCTGGAAGAGGGCATCCTCAACGAGTTCAAGCCCAACGCGCGCAACTGGGCCGACCTCACCCCGCTGGTCGCCGACCACTCCAAGGAGTACCTGCCCTGGAAGTGGGAGCTGGGCAAGGCGCAGGACGGTCGGCTGATCGGCCTCCCGACCGACGTCGGCAGCCTCGCCGTCTGCTACCGCAAGGACCTGTTCCAGGCGGCCGGCCTGCCCACCGAGCGCGACCAGGTGTCGGCGCTCTGGCCGGACTGGAAGGGCTTCCACGACGCCGGTCTGAAGTACAAGCAGGCCAGCGGCAAGGCGTTCATCGACTCGATCACCGCCGTCTCCAACGGCGTGATGTTCCAGGGTGGCGGTGACCTGTTCTACGACAAGGAAGACAACATCATCGCGGACACCAGCCCCGCGGTGAAGAACGCCTGGGACACCGCCACCTCGATGGCGGACATCTCCGCCAAGGCGTCCACCTGGTCGCCGGAGTGGTCGGGTGGCTTCAAGCAGGGCACCTTCGCGGCGACCTTCTGCCCGTCCTGGATGCTCGGCATCGTGTCGGACAACTCCGGTCCGGCCAACAAGGGCAAGTGGGATGTCGCGTCAGTGCCGGGCGGCGGCGGTAACTGGGGCGGCTCGTGGCTCGCGGTTCCGGCGCAGAGCAAGTACCCGAATGAGGCGGCGAAGCTCGCCGAGTACCTGACCAACGCGAAGAGCCAGGTCGAGGCATTCAAGCTCAAGGGCCCGCTGCCCACGAACCTGGAGGCGCTGAAGAACGACGCGTTCATCAGCTACACCAACGAGTACTTCAGCAACGCGCCGACCGGCAAGATCTTCGGGGAGAGCGTCGCCAAGATCCAGCCGACCTACCTGGGCCCGAAGCACCAGGCGGTCAAGGAGAACGCGCTCGAGCCGGCCCTGCGGGCGTTCGAGAACGGGCAGGCCGACAAGGCGAAGGCCTGGGAGCAGTTCACGAAGGACGCAAAGACTCAGGGTGCCTTCTGAGTGATCCTCTGCCGGTGGCGTTCGGGGTTTCCCGGACGCCACCGGTCGGTCCCCTCCGCGTAGTGCCCTGCGCGAGGGCCCCCGGGCCTCGCCGGAAAAGGAAATTCGCATGAGCCTGTCGGCCACGACGGCACGGCCGTCGCCAGCAGCACCGCCTTCTCCCGACGTCTCTCGCCGACGTCGACGGGGAAGGTTACTCAACCGCCTCGATGTCAAGTACTCGCCGTACCTCTACATCGCCCCGTTCTTCCTGATCTTCGGCGTATTCGGGCTGTACCCGATGCTGCGTACCGCCTGGATGTCGCTGCACGACTGGGACATGATCGGCGAGCACTCGTTCATCGGCTTCGACAACTACACCCGGCTGTTCTCCGACGAGTACTTCTGGAACGCGCTGGTCAACACGTTCGGCATGTTCGCCCTGTCGACCATCCCGCAGCTGCTGCTGGCGCTCTTCCTGGCGAACCTGCTCAACCGGACGTTCCTGCGCGCCAAGACCTTCTTCCGGATGGCCATCTTCGTTCCGAACGTGGTCTCGGTGGCGGCGGTCGCGATCGTCTTCGGCATGCTGTTCCAGCGGGAGTTCGGCCTCTTCAACTGGCTGCTCAGCTTCGTCGGTGTCGACCCGGTCGACTGGGACGGGCACCGGTGGAGTTCCTGGACGGCCATCTCTACCATGGTCAACTGGCGGTGGACCGGGTACAACACCCTGATCCTGCTCGCCGGCATGCAGGCGATCCCGAAGGACCTCTACGAGGCCGCAGAGATCGATGGCGCCGGCCCGTGGCGACAGTTCTGGCAGATCACCCTGCCCATGCTCAAGCCCACCTTCATCTTCGTGGTCATCCTGTCCACGATCGGTGGCATGCAGCTCTTCACCGAGCCCCTGCTCTTCGGCAACGGCAACATCATCGGCGGCAACCAGCGGGAGTTCCAGACGCTGGCCATGTACATGTACGAGATGGGCATCGTGAACCTGAACACCGCCGGCTATGGAGCCGCGGTCGCCTGGGCGATCTTCATGATCATCGTCGTGGTGTCGCTGTTCAACTTCCTACTCGTCCGCCGCACGGCAAAGTGAGGAGAGATCGATGATCTCGGCTTCCCAGCGCCTGTGGCGCACCAGCCCGTTGACCTACCTGGCGCTCGTCCTGGCGGCGCTGCTGTCGATCTACCCGTTCTACTACATGTTGGTGATCGCCAGTCGCAGCCTGGACAACATCAACGACGTGCCCCCGCCGCTGACCCCCGGCGGAGCGTTCGGTGACAACTTCGGGCGGGTGCTCGACAACGACGCCGCCAACTTCCTCAAAGGCATGATGAACTCGATCATCGTCTCCTCGGTGGTGACCCTGTCGGTGGTGCTCACCGGTTCGCTGGCCGGGTTCGCCTTCGCCAAGCTGAAGTTCCGGGGGAGCAACGCCCTCCTGTTGGCGATCATCGTCACCATGATGATCCCGACCCAGATGGGCCTCATCCCGCTCTGGGGCATGATGCAGGACCTGGGGTGGTACGACACCCTCTACGCGGTCACCGTGCCGTTCCTGGTCAGCGCCTTCGGCGTGTTCATGATGCGGCAGTACGCCAGCCAGGCGATCTCCGACGAGCTGATCGAGGCGGGCCGCGTCGACGGCGCGAGCACGTTCCGGATCTACTGGAGCATCGTGCTGCCCGCACTGCGCCCCGCCGCCGGGGTTCTCGGTCTGCTGACCTTCATGGAGACCTGGAACTCGTTCCTCTGGCCGTACGCCATCCTCTCCCCGGAGAACCCGACCCTGCAGGTCTCGCTCTCCTTCCTCTCGTACGCCTACTACACCGACTACTCCCAGGTGTTCGCCGCCACGGCGATCGGCACCATCCCCCTGGTAATCGTCTTTCTCGTGTTCGGCCGCCAGATCATCGGCGGGATCATGGAAGGTGCCGTCAAGTCGTGAGCAACCCCGCCAGCCCACCCGCCGTCGACGTCCTCGACGAGCGCCCCGGGCTGACCTTTCCACCCGGATTCCTCTGGGGGGCCGCGACGGCGGCGTACCAGATCGAGGGGGCGGCGGCCGTGGACGGCCGTACCCCGTCGATCTGGGACACCTTCAGCCACACCGATGGTCGAGTCCTCCTCGGGCACACCGGGGACGTGGCCTGCGACCACTACCACCGTCTCGGCGACGACGTCGCGCTGATGGCCGAGTTGGGCCTGAAGTCGTACCGTTTCTCGGTCTCCTGGTCCCGGGTGCAGCCCGGCGGCACGGGCGCGGCCAACCCGCAGGGTCTGGATTTCTACCGGCGACTTGTCGACGAGTTGCTGGCCAACGGCATCGAGCCGTGGCTGACCCTCTACCACTGGGATCTGCCGCAGCCGTTGGAAGACGCCGGTGGCTGGCCGGCCCGGGACACCGCGGCCCGCTTCGCCGACTACACGACCCTGGTGGCCGACGCGCTCGGTGACCGGGTGCGCTACTGGACCACGCTGAACGAGCCGTGGTGCTCCGCGTTCCTCGGCTACGGCTCCGGCGTACACGCCCCCGGCCGCACCAACGGAGCGGACTCGGTGCGCGCCGGACACCACCTGATGCTCGGTCACGGCCTGGCCGTGCAGGCACTGCGGGCCGTCCGGCCGACCGCCGAGGTGGGCGTGACCGTCAACCTCTACCCGGTCGACCCGGCCAGCGACACCCCCGCCGACTCCGACGCCGCCCGGCGGATCGACGGGTTGGCCAACCGGTTCTTCCTGGACCCGCTGCTGCGCGGGTCGTACCCGGAGGACCTGGTGGCCGACCTCAGCACGGTGACCGACTTCGACCACGTACGGGACGGCGACCTGGCGATCATCTCCACGCCGCTGGACCTGGTTGGGGTCAACTACTACAGCCGGCACGTGGTCGCCGCACCGGTCGAGGGCGTCGAGGCCGACCCGGCCCCGTCGTGCTGGCCGGGCAGCGAGGACGTCCGGTTCGTCACCCGTGGCGTCCCGGTCACCGACATGGGCTGGGAGATCGACGCCCCGGGTCTGACCGAGACGCTGCGCCGGGTGCACGAGTACACCGATCTGCCCCTGTACGTCACCGAAAACGGTTCCGCGTTCGTCGACTCGCTGGTCGACGGGCAGGTCGACGACGTCGACCGGCTGGCCTACTTCGACGCCCACCTGCGAGCCGCCCACGAGGCGATCGACGCGGGAGTGCCCCTGCGGGGATACTTTGCCTGGTCGTTGATGGATAATTTCGAGTGGGCCTGGGGCTACACCAAGCGGTTCGGCATGATCCACGTCGACTATGACAGCCAGGTCCGCACCCCCAAGTCCAGCGCCAAGTGGTACGCCTCGGTGATCCGGCGCAACGGTCTGGCCGCACAATAGGCTCGGGCCAGCCATCAGGACGGCCCCGGCGTCCACCTCCCGCAGGTGGCGCCGGGTCCGCCCGCCGTCGGAGGAGCAGACGATGACAACGCAGCGCACCCGGTCGCTCGGGCGCCCGACCCTCGACGCGGTCGCGGCGCGTGCCGGCGTCGGTCGGGGCACGGTCTCCCGCGTGGTCAACGGCTCGCCCCAGGTCAGCCCGGAGGCCCGGGCCGCGGTCCAACAGGCCATCGCGGAGCTGGGGTACGTGCCGAACCGGGCCGCCCGTGCGCTCGTCACCCAGCGCACCGACTCCGTCGCGCTCGTGGTGTCCGAATCCGGCGAGCGGGTCTTCACCGAGCCGTTCTTCGCCGCGATCGTACGGGGGATCAGCTCGGGGCTGCTGGAGACGCCGATGCAGCTCTGGCTGGCCATGGCACAGTCGCCCGTGGAACGGGAGCGGGTCGAGCACCACCTCACCAACCAGCACGTCGACGGCGTACTCCTGCTGTCGTTGCACGACTCCGACCCGCTGCCGACGCTGCTGGAGGAGCGCGGCCTGCCCGCCGTGCTCGGCGGTCGGCCCGCCCGAATGCTGCAACCGGGCGCCCAACCGGCCTGGTTTGTCGACGTGGACAACGTTGGCGGGGCTCGGCAGGCGGTGGAGTACCTGGCGAGGCAGGGGCGGCGACGGATCGCCACCATCGCCGGTACGCAGGACATGGGCGTGGGCCTGGCCCGGTTGACCGGCTACACCGAGGCGGTCAAGGCCACCGGGGCCGGCGTCAACCCCGACCTGATCGCGTACGGCGACTTCAGCGAGGGCAGCGGTGCGGCCGCCATGGGTCGGCTGCTGGACGCCTGCCCGGACCTGGACGCGGTCTTCGTCGCCTCCGACCTCATGGCGTTCGGTGCGCTGCGTACCCTGCGCGAGGCCGGCCGGCGCGTGCCGCAGGACGTCGCGGTGATCGGCTTCGACGACGCCACGATCGCCCTGCGGGCGGAGCCGCCGCTGACCACTGTCTTCCAGCCGGTGGAGGAGATGGGCCGGCAGATGGCCCGCCTGCTGGTGGCCCGGATCCGTGGCGAGGAGCTACCCGCCTCCCACATCCTCCTGGACACCCAACTGGTCCACCGAGCCTCCGCCTAATCCACCCCCCGTGGTCAGGGGGTCCAGCGGCGGAGTTCGCGCTTGGCCAGGGAGTTGCGGTGGACCTCGTCGGGGCCGTCGGCGAGGCGCAGGGTGCGGGTCTGCGCCCAGAGGGCGGCCAGTGGGGTGTCCTGGCTGACGCCGGCGCCGCCGTACCCCTGGATGGCCTTGTCGATCACCCACTCCGCCATCGCCGGCGTGCCGATCTTGATGGCTTGGATCTCGGTGTGCGCGCCCTTGTTGCCGACGGTGTCCATCAGCCAGGCCGTCTTGAGCACCAGCAGCCGGGCCTGCTCGATGCGGACCCGGGACTCGGCGATCCACTCCCGGACCACGCCCTGCTCGGCCAACGGTCGGCCGAAGGCGATCCGCCCCAGCGCCCGCTTGCAGAGCAGCTCCAATGCCCGCTCAGCCATTCCGACTAATCGCATGCAGTGGTGGATCCGGCCCGGACCCAGCCGGGCCTGGGCGATGGCGAAGCCGGTGCCCTCGGCGCCGATCAGGTTCTCCGCGGGCACCCGGACGTCGGTGAAGTCGATCTCGGCGTGCCCGCCGTGCGAACCGTCGGTGTAGCCGAAGACGGTCATCCCCCGGCGCACTGTCACCCCGGGGGTGTCCCGGGGGACCAGCACCATGCTCTGCTGGCGGTGCCGGTCGGCGGTGGGGTCGGTCTTGCCCATCACGATGAAGATCTCGCAGCGCGGGTCCATGGCCCCGGACGACCACCACTTCCGTCCGTTGATCACGTACTCGTCGCCGTCGCGGGTGATCCGGGTGGCGATGTTCGTGGCGTCGGAGGACGCGACGTCCGGCTCGGTCATGCAGAACGCCGAACGGATCTCACCCTCCAGCAGCGGCATCAGCCAGCGCTGCCGCTGCGCCTCCGAGCCGAACTCGGCCAGCAACTCCATGTTGCCGGTGTCCGGTGCCGCGCAGTTGACCGCCTCCGGTGCGAGATGCGGGCTGCGCCCGGTCAGCTCGGCCAGGGGAGCGTACTGGAGGTTGGTCAGGCCGGCGCCGTAGCGCGGGTCGGGCAGGAAGAGGTTCCACAGGCCACGCTTGCGGGCCTCCGCCTTCAGTTCGGCCAACACCGGGGTACGCGACCACGGGTCCCCGGTGGCCACCTGCTCGGCGTGCACGGCCTCGGCCGGGTAGACGTGCTCGGTCAGGAACCGGGTCAGCTCGTCGCGCAGCTCCTCGGTCCGGCTGTCGAATGAGAAGTCCATCACCGCTCCCTGGCGGCGGTCAGCCCGTGCGCGACCAGCGGTGCCACCATCTCGCCGATCCGGTCGAAGCCCTCGCCGAGCGTCTGCCCGAGCGTGTGACGGTAGTGAATGCCCTCGCAGATGACCGCGAGCTTGAAACAGCCCAGCGCGACGTGCCAGTGCAGCGGCCCGACGTCCACGTCGGCACGCCCGGCGTACCTGTCGATCAGCTCGCCGCCGGTGGGGAAGCCGGCGCGCGGGCCGAGCCCGTCGGCGACGGGGTTGCCTGCGGCGGTGTCGCTGTCGCCCAGCACGTCCCAGTAGGTCAGTAGCAGCCCCAGGTCGGCGAGAGGGTCGCCGAGGGTGGCCATCTCCCAGTCGAGCACCGCGTGCACGACGACCGGGTCGGCCGAGGCGAGGAGGTTGTCCAGTCGGTAGTCGCCGTGCACGATCCGGCCGGCGTTCGCGCCCTCCGGGGCGGTGGCCGCGAGCAGGTCGCGCAGCTCGTCGATGCCGGGCAGTGGGCGGCTGCGGGAGCGGTCGAGCTGCCCGGCCCAGCGGCGCACCTGCCGGGCGAGGTAGCCCTCGGGGCGGCCGAAGTCACCGAGCCCGACAGTGGTCGGCTCGACGCTGTGCAGCGCGGCGAGTGTGTCCATCATCGCCATGGCGAGGGCCCGACGGCGCTCGTCGCCCAACGGGTCGGTCTGCGCGCGGGTGCGGAACACCTCGCCGGGCATCCGCTCCATCAGGTAGAACGGCGCGCCGATCACCTCGGGATCGGCGCAGAGCAGCAGCGCCCCCGGGACCGGCACCTCGGTCGGTGCCAGCGCGGAGATGACCCGGAACTCGCGTGCCATGTCGTGCGCGGTCGCCAGCACGTGCCCCAGCGGGGGACGGCGCAGCACGACCTCGCGGTCACCGAGGCGCAACAGGTAGGTGAGGTTGGACTTGCCGCCCGCGATCAGCTGGGCCCGCAGCGGCCCGACGGCCAGCTCGGGTCGGTGCTCCGCCAGATAGTCGGCGAGACGGTCCAGGGCCAGCCCGGCCGGGGAGACGGAGGCGGAGACGGCCTCCGGCCGTGGCGCATCAACGGCCGGATCGCTCATCCGACTAGTTGATGGCAGCCCGCTCACGTTGTCAAGGTCAGAATTTCCCCTCGGGACATGCCACTGCAACAGGGACGAAATGGTCAACTACCAGGCTGTGAGCAGCCTGCCGGCCGCTCTTTTGCCGGCCCGCCGAGCGGAGGGACAGACATGTTGCTGCGAGTTCGGGTCACCCTGCCGGACCGTCCGGGCACCCTCGGCCAGGTCGCCCGCACGTTGGGCGTCTCCGGGGCGGACATCGTCCAGGTGGTGGTCCTCGAACGGCTCGGCGGGCGCGCGGTGGACGACTTCACTGTCGTCTGGCCGGGCGCGGCGCGGGTGGAGCGGCTGCTGGCCGGCCTCGCGGCGATACCCGGGGTGCGGGTGGACGGTGTGTGGCGGGCGATCGGCGCGCCCACCACCACCGGCCAGGACGCGGAGCTGCTGGCCCAGGTCGCGGCCAACCCGGCCGACGGGTTGGCCACCCTGGTCGACGCGGTGCCCGGGTTGTTGGCCGCCGACTGGGCCGTCGCGGCAGTGGTGCCGGTCGACTGGGCCTCGCGGACCGGGGGTGGCGGGGCGACAGTGGGGCACGCGAGCTGGCGTGCCCCCGTACCCCCGCGGTTGCCGGAGGTGACCCCGCTGCGCGGTCGGTCGACGACCACGCCCGACGGCACCCACCATGCGATCGCCCCGTTCGGCCGGGCGGGCCTGGTGCTGGTGGTGGCCCGGGAATACAGCGACACCCTCTGCGCCGCCAACTTCCACAGCACCGAGGTCGACCGGCTCACCCAGCTCGTCCGAGCCTGCGCGGTGATCCTCGGTGACCGACTCGATCTCGTCGGCGCGCCGCCGGTGGTCGCCGGCCCCTGAGCGGCCCGAGGAGTTCCCTGGTCGACACCACCGGGCAACCGGGCGGCAACAGGCCGGGGTGAGGCTCTTACCGGGGAAGGGAGCCAACCATGACGTTGTGGCGGATCCGAGCGACGGTGGACGACCGGCCGGGTTACCTGTCGGTGCTCACGGCGAGCCTCGCGCTGCGCGGGGTCAACATCCTCACCGTGCAGGTGCAGCCCACCGAGCGGGGCGCTGTGGACGACTTCCTGGTCGACGCGCCGGACGCGCTCGACGAGGCCGAGCTGATCGCCGCCGTCGAGCGGGGTCGGGGCCGGGACTGCTGGGTGACGCGCAGCGAGGCGCGTGGCCTGGCCGACCAGCCCACCCGGGTGCTCGGGCTGGCCAACCGGCTGGTCCGTGACCCGGACGGGACGGGCGAGGCGTTGCGGACCCTGCTCGCTGCCGACGTCGTCAGCTGGCGACCAGCGCAGGTCGGCGTCGAACGCGGGATCACCGGGGCCAGCATGTTGCTGGCCGATCCGGCGGGCGGTTCGTTCGCGCTGCGCCGGGCCGCGCCCGACTTCACCCCGGCGGAGTACGCGCGGGCGCAGGCCCTGGTGGAACTGGCCGCCACCGTGGCGCGCCGGGCCGCCGAACAGGTCACAGTGGTGCTGCCCGACGGCGCGGAGGTGGCCGTCCGGCCGGCCAACGCCCACGACCTGTCCGGCGTCGTGGAGCTGCACGAGGCGTGCGCGCCGCGCAGCCGGCAGCGGCGTTATCTGGGCGGGGCGGCGTTGCCGCAGCCGGCCCGACTGCGTCGGCTGCTGGAGCCGAGCCGAGGGTTGACGCTGATCGCCACCAGCACCGGCTCCGACGGCACTGCCGAGTCGGTGGTCGCCATGGCGAACCTGCTCGGCGAGGGCGACGAGGCCGAGGTGGCGCTGCTGGTGCGTGACGACTGGCAGCGGCGCGGGCTCGGCTCGGCGTTGCTGCGCCGGCTGGTTCGGCATGCCGACCGGTCCGGGTACGCGGCGCTGGTGCTGCACGTCCAGGCCAGCAACGACCCGATGCTGCGCACACTGCGCCGACTGGACCGGCCGAGCGTTGTCGAGCGCGACGGTGCCCTGCTCACCGTCGCCGTGCCACTCGCCGTCCCCGCTGCGGCGGAAAGAACGGGCACTGTGCTGACGCCCCGGGCGTAGCGAGGGTCCCGCCCTCCAGGAGACACCCCGACCACCGAACGGTTCGAAGGCGCTTCCCAATCGCCGGCCGGCCCATTACATTGTCGGTTATCCATGGGAGCGCTTCCACGGCCCGTGGGTCACACCGCCACCCCCGCTGTCGCCGGTGGCCGTGCCGCCCGTACGCCGTCCCGCGTCGGTGCGACCGCCGGCGGCGCCTCCGACAGGAGCCCGCCATGCGCCACCTGACCCGGCCGTTCAGCGGCCAGCCTGGCCGGTCACCGGCCGCCGACCAGCCCTGGCCGCGGCGGCTGCTGACCATCGGCGTCGCGCTGCTCACCGGCGCGTCCCTCGCGGTGACCGCGCCACCGTCCGGGCCCGCCTCCGCCGCGCCGGCGGCGACCTACAACTACGCCGAGGCGTTGCAGAAGTCGCTGCTCTTCTACGAGGCGCAGCAGTCCGGTCGACTGCCCGACTGGAACCGGGTCTCCTGGCGCGGAGACAGCGCGCTCACCGACGGCGCCAGCGCGGGTGTGGACCTCACCGGCGGTTGGTACGACGCCGGGGACCATGTCAAGTTCGGCTTCCCGATGGCGTTCAGCGCCACAATGCTCGCCTGGGGAGCTGTCGAGTACCGCAGCGGCTACACCGCGTCCGGGCAACTGCCGCACCTGCTCAACAACCTGCGCTTCGTCAACGACTACTTCATCAAGGCGCACCCGTCGGCAAACGTCCTCTACGGACAGGTCGGCAAGGGCGACGACGACCACAAGTGGTGGGGTCCGGCCGAGGTGATGCAGATGGCGCGTCCCGCGTACAAGATCGATGCGAGCTGTGGCGGCGCGGACCTGGCCGGGGAGACGGCGGCGGCGATGGCCGCCTCCTCGATGGTGTTCCGGCCCACCGACGCGACCTACGCCGACAAGCTGCTCGGGCACGCCCGTCAGCTCTACACCTTCGCCGACACCGTGCGGAAGTCCTACCACGAGTGCATCACCGACGCCACGAGCTTCTACCGCTCCTGGAGCGGCTGGCAGGACGAGCTGGTGTGGGCCGCGATCTGGCTGCACCGGGCCACCGGCGAGGCCAGCTACCTGACCAAGGCCGAGAGTGAGTACGACAAGCTCGGCACCGAGAACCAGTCCACCACCCGCTCCTACAAGTGGACAATCGCCTGGGACAACAAGCAGTTCGGCGCGTACGTGCTGCTGGCCAACCTGACCGGCAAGCAGAAGTACGTCGACGACGCCAACCGGTGGCTGGACTACTGGACGGTCGGGGTGAACGGGCAGCGGGTTCCGTACTCGCCCGGCGGGATGGCGGTGCTCGACTCCTGGGGCGCGCTGCGTTACGCCGCGAACACCTCCTTCGCCGCGCTCGTCTACAGCGACAAGACCACCGACACCACCCGCAAGGCGCGCTACCACGACTTCGCCGTCCGGCAGATCAACTACGCGCTCGGTGACAACCCGCGCAACTCCAGCTACGTCATCGGGTTCGGCGCCAACTCGCCGAAGAACCCGCACCACCGCACCGCACACGGCTCCTGGTGGGACAGCCAGACCGTGCCCGTCGAGACCCGGCACACCCTCTACGGCGCGCTGGTCGGCGGCCCGTCCTCGGCCAACGACGCGTACAGCGACAGCCGGTCGGACTACGTGATGAACGAGGTGGCCACCGACTACAACGCCGGCTTCACGTCCGCGCTGGTCCGGCTGACCTCCGAGTACGGTGGCACACCGCTGGCGAACTTCCCGGTCGCCGAGACGCCGGACATCGACGAGCTGACAGTGGAGACCACTGTGACGCAGGCCGAACCTCGGGCCACCGGTCTCAAGGTGATGGTCTACAACAAGTCCGCGTTCCCGGCCCGCGCGCTGACCGACGGCCGGTTCCGGTACTACTTCCGGCCCGACGGCACCGGCCCGGTGCAGGTCACCGCCGGCTACACCCAGGGCTGCCCGTCCCCGACCACGGCCAAGCAGTTCAGCGGCGACATCTGGTACGTCGAGGTGGACTGCGCCGGGCACACCATCGCCCCGGCGGGCCAGTCGCAGCACCGGATGGAGGTCCAGTTCAAGATCGGTGTGCCGGAGGGCGGCACCTGGGACCCGACCAACGACCCGTCGTACCAGGCCACCGCCGGTCCCAACCGGAGGGTGCCGCTCTACTCCGGCGCCACCCGGGTCTGGGGCGAGGAGCCGGGCCCGGTCGTGCCGGACACCACCCCGCCGACCGTCCCCGGTACCCCGGTGGCGTCGCAGTTGACACCACGGTCAGTCACTCTGACCTGGGCGCCGTCCACGGACAGCGGCGGCAGCGGCCTCGCCGGGTACGACGTCCGCGAAATCCTGGTCGGCGGCGACACGGTGGTGAACCGGCCCGTCACCGGCACCACGCTCACCATCTCGACGCTGCTGCCCGCGCAGACGTACCAGTTCAGCGTCGTGGCCCGCGACGGTGCCGGCAACACCTCGGCCACCTCACCGGTGCTCAGCGTGACCACGCCACCGGCCGGCACCGCCGACACCACAGCGCCGAGCACACCCGGCACACCTGTCGCCTCGGCCGTCACCGCCACCGGGCTCACCCTGGCCTGGACCCCGTCGACCGACAACGTGGGCGTCACCGGTTACCGGGTCTACCGTGAGGCCGGCGCCACCGACGCGCTGGTCGGCTCCCCGACCGGCACCACCCAGGCGGTGTCCGGGTTGACCGCCTCAACGGCGTACCAGTTCTACGTGGTGGCCGTGGACGCGGCGGGCAACACCTCCGCGGCGTCCGCGCCGGTCGCGGTGACCACCGCGGCCCCGCCGGTCGGCGGCACCTGCTCGGTGGGGTACGCCACCACCGACTGGGGCTCCGGCTTCACCGCCAACGTGTCGATCACCAACACCGGCACCACCGCGATCAACGGCTGGTCGCTGCGGTTCTCCTTCGCCGCCGGGCAGAGCGTCAGCCAGGGCTGGTCGGCAGCGGTCAGCCAGACCGGTGCGGCGGTCACCGCCACGAACCTGTCCTACAACGGGACCATCGCGCCGGGCGCCTCGGTGAGCTTCGGCTTCAACGGCACCCACACCGGTTCCAACCCGAAACCGACAGCCTTCACCGTCAACAACACCACCTGCGCCATCGCCTGACCCGCACCACGACGAGATCTTGGACAGTTGCCGTTCCGCGCCGCGGACGGTAACTGTCCAAGATCTGTAAGCGGATACGCGGGATCTGGTGGCACGGACCGGGGATAACCTGTCGCGATTCGGGGCAAGCCGACCTCGTGGCGGAGTTGCTGACCGTCGGGCATGGCGCGGCCGACCGGGTGCGGCTGGGGGAACTGCTGACCAGAGCCGGGGTGGACCTGCTGGTGGACGTGCGGCGGTACCCGGCCAGCCGAGCCAACCCCGATGTCCACCGGGAGGAACTTGAGCGGTGGCTCCCCGAGTACGGGATCGACTACCGCTGGGAGCCCAACCTGGGTGGACGTCGGCACATCCCCGCAGGCGAGCCCGAGCCGGACACCTGGTGGAGAGTCGCCGCGTTCCGGGCGTACGCCGCGTACACCCGCACACCTGAGTTTGACGTGGCGCTGACCGGGGTGCTGGCCGACGCGGCCGGACGGACCACCGCGGTGATGTGCAGCGAGAGTCTCTGGTGGCGTTGTCACCGCCGGCTGATCGCGGACGTCACGGCCCTCGGTCGCGGGACGCCGGTGGCGCACCTCCTGCCGGACGGTCGGCTCAGCTCGCACCAGCCCGCCGAGGGTGCCCGCCAGCTCCCCGACGGGCACCTCTGCTGGGACGGCTGAGCCGCCCGCTCTCTACACCAGGTCGTCGGCGAGCAGGTCCATCAACAGGCCGTCGTGCCAGCGCCCGTCCGCGCCCCGCTCGTAACGGCGCAGCACCCCCACCGGGCGAAAACCAACCTTCGCGTACGCCCGGATGGCGGCGCTGTTGGCCGCGGCCGGGTCGATGGTGAAGCGGTGGTGGCCGTACTCGTCGATCAGGTGTCGGGCCAGGGTGCGGATGGCGTCACCGCCGAGGCCCGCGCCACGCTCCGCCGGGTCGAGGAAAACGTCCAGGCTGGCGTGCCGGTAGTCCGGGTCCGACTCGGCGTACCACTGGATCGCGCCGATCACCCGGCCGTCGTGCTCGATGGCGTAGACGTGCAGGTCGTCGTCGGCGAGGTCGGCGCGCACGGAATCGGCCAGGTCGTCGCCACCCCGCCACCACCGGCGTACCTCCGGGTCGGCCCGGATCGCCGCGAGGGCCGCCACGTCCGCGACCGTCGCCGGTCGCAGGGTCACCGCCCGCCCACGCAGCATCGGCTCAGCCCCGGATCTCGCCGTGCTCGACGCAGATCGCCGACCAGCCCACCGGCAGCACCTGCACCTTCATCCGACGGCGGCAGGAATGGCAGAACCGGGGCGGCTCCAACCGGCGGGCCGACGCGCAGCCCGGATGGGCGCCGTCGGTCTCCGGCTCACCGCACCTGTCGCACCACACCCGGGTCGTCGTCATGGTCGTCACAGCGTGGCAGAGAGAGCCTTGACCGGCATCTTCAGCTCGTCCAGCAGCTCCAGGTCGGCCGTCGCCGGTCGACCCAACGTGGTCAGGTAGTTGCCGACGATCACCGCGTTGATGCCGCCGAGCAGACCATCGCGGGTGCCAAGGTCACCGAGGGTGATCTCGCGACCACCGGCGTACCGCAGGATGGTGCGCGGCATGGCCAGCCGGAACGCGGCGATGGCCCGCAACGCGTCCTTGCCCTCCACCACCGGGCGGTCACCGAGCGGCGTGCCGGGGCGCGGGTTGAGGAAGTTGAGCGGGACCTCGTGCGGGTTCAACTCGGCGAGCTGCGCGGCGAACTCGGCCCGCTGCTCGACGGTCTCACCGAGGCCGAGGATGCCGCCGCAGCACACCTCCATGCCGGAGTCGCGAACCATCCGCAGCGTCTCCCAACGCTCCTCCCACGAGTGCGTGGTGACCACGTTGGGGAAGTACGACCGGCAGGTCTCCAGATTGTGGTTGTAACGGTGCACGCCCATGTCGACCAGGTCGTCGACCTGCTCCTTGGTGAGCATGCCCAGCGACGCGGCGACCTGGATATCGACAGCCGCCTTGATGGCGGCGACGCCCTCACGCATCTGCTTCATCAGCCGGGCGTCCGGGCCGCGTACCGCGGCGACGATGCAGAACTCGGTCGCCCCGGTCGCAGCGGTCTGCTTCGCCGCCTCGACCAGGGACGGGATGTCCAGCCAGACCGAGCGCACCGGCGAGGTGAAGAGACCCGACTGCGAGCAGAAGTGGCAGTCTTCCGGACAACCGCCGGTCTTGAGCGAGACGATCCCCTCGACCTCGACCTCCGGGCCGCACCAGCGCATCCGCACGTCGTGAGCGAGCTGGAGGGCGGCGGGTAGGTGCTCGTCGGGCAGGTTCAACACGGCGAGGACGCCGGCCTGATCGAGGCCGACACCGTCACCCAGGACCTGGGTCCGGGCCTGGTCGAGGATCTCTGGCATGGCTCGTACCCTACAAGGCCGTCCGATCAGCTGGAATGACCTGGCGGCCCGGTCGGCGCCCCGCACCGAGTGGATTCGTCGGACCGATGGTGGCGGGTGGTAATTTCGCCCGGCGGGTGTCGGGCTGACCGGCACGCACAGCGGGGGAGGGTGACGGTGGCGGACTGGCTGGCGGCGCTCGACCGCCGCGCCCAGCTGCGGGCGAAGGCCGGGCTCACCCGGCGACTGCATCCGCGTCCGGCCGATGATCAGATGATCGATCTGGCCGGCAACGACTACCTCGGCCTGGCCACCCACCCGGAGGTCACCGCCGCGGCCACAGCGGCCCTCTCGGCGTACGGGCTGGGGGCGACCGGGTCGCGCCTGGTGCGGGGCTCCACCGACGCGCACCGGGCGCTGGAGGAGGACCTGGCCCGCTGGCTGGGCACCAACGGCGCCCTGGTCTTCTCCTCCGGCTACCTGGCCAACCTCGGTGCGCTGCGGGCGCTCGTCCAACCTCGGACGCTGCTCGTCTCCGACGCGCACAACCACGCGTCGCTGATCGACGGCTGCCGCCTGTCCGGTGCGGAGACGGTGGTCACCCCGCACGCCGACGTCGACGCGGTAGCCGCCGCGCTCGCTGCCGCTCCGGGCCGCCCGGCGGTGGTGGTGACCGAGTCGGTCTTCTCGGTCGACGGTGACCTCGCCCCGCTGGCTCGGTTGCACGCGGTGGCCCGCCGCCACGGCGCGCTGCTGCTGGTCGACGACGCGCACGCGCTGGGCCTGACCGGCCCGGCCGGCGCGGGCGCGGTGGCGGCCGCCGGGCTGGCCGGCGAGCCGGACGTGGTGGTCACCGCCACCCTGTCCAAGGCGCTCGGTGGCGCCGGTGGCGTTGTCGCCGGCCCGGCCGAGTTCGTTCGGCACCTGGTCGAGACCGGGCGCACGTTCATCTTCGACACGGCACTGCCGCCGGCGGTCGCTGCCGGTGTGCACGCCGCGCTGCGGCTCGCCCAGGCCGGCGACGACATGCGCGCCGAGCTGTCCGACCGGGTGGGGCTGGCGGTTGGTCGACTGCGGTCGGCTGGGCTGACCGTCTCCACCCCGGACGCGGCGGTGATCTCGGTGACCGCCCCCGGGCCGGAGGCGGCGACCGCCTGGGCCGCGGACTGCCGGGACCGGGGCGTCGCGGTGGGCTGTTTCCGGCCACCATCCACCCCGGACAGCCGCTCCCGCCTGCGCCTCACGGTCAGCGCGGGGGTGCCCCGGGCGGCGTTCGAGCGGGCGCTGGACGTCATCGTGGACTGCGCCCCGTGAGCGCGAGGAGTGAGCCGGGTTTGCGAGCCCCGCAGTCGCGAACCGAGGTGACGCCGTGAGCGCGAGGAGTGAGCCGGGTTTGCGAGCCCCGCAGTCGCGAACCGAGGTGACGCTGTGACCGGGTGGGCGGGGCCGGTTCTGGTTACCGGGACGGACACCGAGGTCGGTAAGACGGTGGTGACCGCGGCGATCGCGGCCGCCGCGCAGGCTGCCGGGCTGCGGGTGGCGGTGGTCAAGCCGGGTCAGACCGGTACGGCCGGCGGTGAGCCGGGCGACGTGGACGCGGTGAACCGGCTGGCCGCGCCGCTGACCGGTCGGACCCTGGCCAGCTATCCGGATCCGCTCGCCCCGTTGGCTGCCGCGCGGGTCGCCGATCTGCCGCCGTTGGAGTTGTACGCGGCGGTGGACGCCGTGCGTGCGGAGGCCGACAAGCACGACCTCGTGTTGATCGAGGGCGCGGGTGGGTTGCTGGTTCCGATGGGGCTGCGGCCGTCGGGTGAGCCGTGGACGATGGCGGACCTGGCGGTGTCGCTGGGAGCGCCCGCGGTGGTGGTCACCCGAGCCGGGTTGGGCACGCTCAACCACACCGCGTTGACCCTGGAGGCGTTGGACCGTAGGGCGGTGCCGGCCGGTGTGGTGATCGGTGCCTGGCCGGCCCGGCCGGAGCTGGTGCACTGGACGAACCTCACCGACCTGGTGCCGAACCTGCTCGGCGCGCTGCCCGACGGCGCGGGCGCGATGGACCCGGGCGTGTTCCGGCGTTCCGCGCCGGGTTGGCTCACCCCGGCCCTGCACGGCGTGCTCGACGACTGGCGGGTCTGGGCCGAGGAGAGCGGCTGAACACCTGACTTTCGTCGGTGTCCGCGCAGGTCGGGCGTGGGTAGCCTGACCGCCGTGCGGATCCTCGACTCCCCGCCGCCGGGTTGGCTGCACCGGCGGCGTCGCCTGCTGCTGGACGTGCTGCTCTGGGCGGTGGTGGCCGCCCCGGTCGGTTACGCCGAGGCCAGCCCGCCCCATTCGCGGTACACGTTGCCGCTGTTGGTCGGCAAGCTGTTTGTGCTCGGTGCGGCGGTGGTGGCGAGTCGACGTCAGCCGTTGGTCGCCCTGGTGCTGGCGGTGCTCGGGTCGTTGGTCGATGGCAACTTCGTGTTCGCCATTCCGGTCTTCAGCTATCTCGCCGGGCGGCGTAGCGCCACAGTGGGTCCGGCGATCATGGTCTTCGTGCTGATCACGGCCGGTGGCACGGCGCTCAACCTGGGGCTGCTCGGCGCCGGCGCGGCCACCTGGTTCCTGCTCGCCTCGGTGCTGCTCTTCGCCGCGGTGTTCCCCTGGTTGGTCGGTCGGTATCGCCGCCAACAGCAGGAGTTGACCGACGCGGGTCGTCGGCACGTCGACGCGCTGACCCGCGAGCAGCGGGGTGCCGCCGAACGGATCCGGCTGCGGGAGCGGGCCCGGATCGCCGGGGAGATGCACGACTCGCTCGGTCACGACCTCAGCCTGATCGCGTTGCGCGCCGCCGCCCTGGAGGTCGCCGCCGACCTGGACGACCGGCACCGGGCCGCGGCGGGGGAGTTGCGGGCCAGCGTCTCCGCCGCCACCGAGCGACTGCACGAGATCATCGGGGTGCTCCGCGAGGAGGCGGGCGGGTCGCTGCGTCCGAGCGGGGAGACCGTGGCCGACCTGGTCGAGGGCGCCCGGGAGGCCGGCATGGCGGTACGGCTGGACGCCGCCCCGGCGGTCGCGGAGCTACCGGCGATGACCGGTCACGCGGCGCACCGGATCGTTCGGGAGGCGCTGACCAACGCGGCCCGGTACGCGCCGGGCGCCCCGGTCGACGTGCGCCTGAGCCGCGACGGTGACCGGGTCGAGGTGGCTGTCGTCAACGACGCTCCGTCGGCCGGACCGCTGCCCGCCCCGCCGTCGCAGGGCAGCGGGCTGCTCGCCCTCGCCGAGCGGGTCCGCCTTGCCGGCGGGACGCTCGACGCCGGCCACCGGGCCGACGGTGGGTTCACGGTGCGGGCGGTGTTGCCGGCCACCGCGGCACCGCCGGAGGCGATCGGGTCGGTGGCCGAGGGCGGGCTGACGTCATGGTCCGACGAGCGGCCCGGCGCGGTGGAGCGGCCGGTGGATGCCGAGCGGCGGCTGCACGACGCCCGCCGGCGGGTTCGGCGCAGCCTGCTGGTGGCGCTCGTCGCCCCGGTCGGTTTCGGCCTGGTGCTCTCGTTCGTCTACTACCCGGTGGCAACCGCCGGGACGGTGCTGGACCGGGCCACCTTCGACCAGATGCGCGTCGGCGCGGCCCGGTCGGAGCTGGTCGGGCTGCCCCGGCGGCAGTTGGAACGCTCCGCGGCGGTCGAGCGGGCCGGCTGCGAGTACTACACCGACGGTAACTTTCCCCTCGCCGCGCCGACCTGGCGGCTCTGTTTCACCGATGGCCGGCTGGTCAGCAAGGAGTGGATCGCCTAGTGGACACCGATACGACGGGGACACCACCGATCCGTGTGGTGCTGGCCGACGACGAGGCGATGATCCGGGCCGGAGTCCGGGCCATCCTCGCCAGCGATCCCGGCATCGAGGTGGTCGCCGAGGCCGGCGACGGGCACGCGGCGGTGGAGTTGGTCCGTGCCCACCGACCCCGGGTCGCGCTGCTGGACATCCGGATGCCGCGGCTGGACGGGTTGGCCGCCGCCGCCGAGATCCGGCGGGTCGTGCCGGACACCGCGACGATCATGTTGACCACGTTCGGCGAGGACGATCACGTGGCCCGGGCGCTCGGGCACGGCGCGAGCGGTTTCCTGCTCAAGGCCGGCGACCCGCGTGAGCTGATCGCCGGTGTGCACGCGGTCGCCGAGGGCGGGGCGTACCTGTCGCCGAGGGTGGCCCGCCGGGTGATCGAGCTGGGGGCGGACCGGATGGCCCGCCGGCCGGCAGCCCGGGACCGTGCGGCCGGGTTGACCGAGCGGGAACGGGAGGTGCTGGCCCTGGTCGGGGCGGGACTCTCCAACGCCGAGATCGCCCGTCGCCTGCACCTCGTGGAGGGCACCGTGAAGAGCTACCTGACGAGCATCTTCACCCGGCTTGATGTGCGCAACCGGGTGCAGGCGGCGATCCTCGCGTACGAGGCGGGGTTGGTCGACGGCTGAGCGGGGGCCGGGAAGCCCCCGCCCAGCTCGCACGTCCTAGGCGTCGCGGCGGCGCAGCGCGGCCCGGCCCAGCAGCAGCGCGGCGCCGGCCCACCCGGCGAGCAGGAGCAGCCCGACCAGAGGCGGGTACGGCTCGGTGTCGCCGGCCAGGAAGTGCCCGCCGGCCACGCCGGGGAACACGTCGGCGATTCGGTTCAGCACGTCGATGTCCGGCTCCTGGAGCGACAGCGGCACGATCATCAGGGTGGCGAGGAGGACGGTGAGCGTGAGCACCGCGCTGCGTAGCGCGGCGCCGAGGCCCAGGGCGAGCACGCCGATCAGCGCCAGGTACGCCGCCACCGCCACGATGTCGCCGATCGTGCCGGCGGCGGGGGCGCTGCCCCACTCGCCGAGCACCGGCCGGGCGACCAGGGCGCCGACCCCGCCGAGCAGCAGCCCGAGGACGAAGGTGACCGCACCGGCGACAGCGGCCTTGGCCAGCAGCACCCGACCGCGCGACGGGGTGCACTGCAACGTGGTCCGGATGGTGCCACTGGTGAACTCGGCGGTGATCGCGAGCAGGCCCAGCGCCAGCACCACGTACTGGGTCAGCTCGACCGAGTCGATCAGCACGCTGCCGACGGTGACGATCCCCCGGTCGTCGGTCGGGTCGTCGTTGGTGTTGTCGTTGGCGACGTAGATGGCCAGTTGGCCGGCGCTCGCGAACATCACCAGCAGCCCGGCCAGTGCGGTCCACCAGGTGCTCCGCACCGAGGAGAGCTTGGTCCACTCGGCGGCCACCGCCCCCCGGAAGGTGGCCGACGCACCGGTGGCCGGCGTGTTGGCGGGTCGGGTGCCCGCGTCGGTCTGCGTGCTCATCGTTGCCCACCCTCCGTCGGGCCGCCTGCGTACTCGACGCTGTCGGCGGTCAGCTCCATGAATGCCTGCTCCAGCGACGCGGCGTGTGCGCTCAGCTCGTGCAGACGTACCCCCAGCTCGTGGGCCAGGTCCCCGACCTGGTCCGCGGTGACGCCGGTGACGGTCAGCTCGTTCCGGTCGGCCGCGTCCACCGTCGCCCCGGCGGCGGTGAGGCGCGCGGCGAGCGCGGCCAGCCCGTCCGGGTGCGGGCTGCGGACCCGGACCGCGACCGTGCTGCGGGCGATCACCTCGCCGATCGGCGCGTCGGCGAGTAGTCGTCCCCGACCGATCACCACGAGTTGGTCGGCGGTGAGCTGCATCTCGCTCATCAGGTGGCTGGAGACGAAGACAGTCCGTCCCTCGTCGGCCAACGAGCGCGTCAGCTGCCGCACCCAGCGCACCCCGTCCGGGTCGAGGCCGTTCACCGGCTCGTCGAACATCAGCACCGGCGGGTCGCCGAGCAGCGCGCCGGCGATGCCGAGCCGTTGGCCCATGCCGAGGGAGAGCGTCCGCCCCGGCTTACCGGCGGCCCGCCCGTCCAGCCCGACGGTGTTCAGGACCTCGTCGACCCGGCGGGTCGGGATGCCGTTGCTGTGCGCCATGGCCCGCAGGTGCGCCCGGCCGGACCGGGCCGGGTGGATGGCCCGGGCGTCGAGCAGCGCGCCCACCTCGCGCAGCGGCCGGCGTAACTCCCGGTACGCGCGCCCGCCGACCAGTGCCTGCCCGGCGGTGGGACGGTCCAGTCCGAGGATCATCCGCATGGTGGTGGACTTGCCGGCGCCGTTGGGGCCGAGGAAGCCGGTGACCCGGCCGGGGGCGATGTCGACGGTCAGGGCGTCGACGGCGACGGTCGAGCCGAACCGTTTCGTCAGCCCACGTAATGTGATCATGCGCTGACGCTAGGCGAGCGACCTGCCGCCCCGCCCCGCCCGAACGGCACCACCCACCCCTGACTTTCGTCAGGTCGGTGGCGGGATGATCACTGCACGTACTGCTCCAGCAGTGCCGGGGTGAGCCCAGCCCGGTGGATCGCCTTCAACGCCGCGAGAAGGTCGTCCATCAGCGCCGGTCGGAAGTGCATGAGCAGCACGTCGCCGGGCTGGACCACCTTCTCCGGGGTCTGGTAGCGCACCTTCCCCTCGTGGACCGTCTCCGTCCAGTGGAACACCGCCTTCGCGCCGCAGTCGTGCGCGGCCTTCAGCGTGGTGCTGTCATGCTCGCCGAACGGTGGCCGGAACAGGGTGGGCCGCTTGCCGAACAGCCCCTCCAGCCTGTCGGCGGCGCCGCAGATCTCCTGCTTCTGGTAGTCGTACGACCTGCCGGCCAGCGAGTTGTGCGAGATGGTGTGGTTCTCCACGACCCCGCCCACCGCCTCGATCTGCCGGAAGTAGTCGGTGTGCTCCGCCGCCGCCGGCGAGTTGAGGAACATCGTCACCGGGATGCGCGCCTCCCAGATGAAGTCGATCACTCCCGGCGGGCGGGCCAGACCACCGTCGTCGATGGTGATGAAGGCGACCTTCTGGTCGGTCGGCAGGCGATGCCAGAACGCCGCCGAACCGGTGGTGGGCAGCGCCACCGGTTGCGGCTGCGGTGCCTCGGGAAACGTCGGCACCTGGGACACGTACCAGGCCAGGCTCTTGAATGCCGGTTTCGCGGTCGCTGACGGCGAGGCCGAGGGGGTCGGCGCCGAGGCGGACGGAGTCGGCTGGGCCACGGTGACCTGCCGAGCGTGTGCCGGGTGACTGGGACCGACTGTGCAGGCAGTCAACGCCAGCAGGGCCAGAAGCGTTACGACGGCAGGGATCCGACGGGTGGGGATGGCTGACACGCCCGGAAACATACCGAGCTGATGTCAGGATCCGGTCAGCCCGGTGTCCCGGTGCAGCGGCGGACCACGAACGCGTCCGGCATCCGGAAGGTGAGATTGTTCGGGCACCAGGGCGGGCGGAGCACCGTCACCCCGTCCAGCAGCGGCGCGGTCTCGGCCACCACCACGGCCGCCTCCATGCGGGCCAGCACGTCCCCGACGCAGCGGTGTGCGCCCGCCCCGAACGCCAGGTGTCGGCGTGATCCAGGCTGGCCCGGACGGAACTCGTCCGGCGACTCCACGACCGCCGGGTCCCGACCGGCGCGGCCCAGCCACAGCACGAGGCTGCTGCCCGCCGGCACCGCCGTGCCACCGAGCGTGCTCTCCGTCGTCGCCACCCGCCGCCAGGTGACGATCGGTGGTTCCAGCCGCAGTCCCTCCTCCACCACGTCGGCCACCGCGATCTCGCCGGTGCGCAGGCCGGCCCGTACCGCGTGCTCGCCGGCCAGCCGGTGCAGCAGCAGGGTGAGGAACTGCGAGGTGGTCTCCTGCCCGGCGACCAACAGGAAGAAGAGCGCGCCGACCACCACGTCCGGCGGGTGCCCGGCCGCGCGCAGTTCGGCGGCCAACCCGCCACCGACGGCCGCGAAGTCACGCAGTACGCGGTGGAACCGGCCCACCTCGGCGGCGAGCGCCACCTGCCGGTCGGCGTCCAGTGGTGCCCAGAACAACTCCAGCGCGGCGCGGGCGAAGTCCTTGACGGCGCCGACCGGCGCGTCCGGCAACTCCACCAGCCGGGCCAACACCAGCAGGGGCAGGTCGGCGGCGAGGTCCGCGTACAGGTCGACCGGCGCACCGGTGTCGAGCGTGGCACCGATCCGGGCGACCCGGTCCCGGACCAGCTCGGTGAGCCATTGCCGCTGCGCGGCGACCCGGGCGGGATGCAACGCCTCCGCGACGATCGCCCGGATCTGCGGATGGCTGACACCCGAGTTGTTCGCCAGGGTCGGTGGCAGCCGGAACCGGTGCCCGGCGAGCACCCGCAGCGCGGTCACCGGCATCGGTGTCACAGCGTCCAGCGCGTTGTCCGGCCGGTAGGTGACCGGGTCGGCGAGGACCTGACGGACCAGCGCGTGCCGGGTCACGACCAGGTGGGTGCCGCCGACGTGGTCCGGCACCCGGGCCACGTCCGGCCATGCGGGGTCGGCAACCTGCGCCCAGCTGCGGAACAGCACCCGGACACGCTAGCCGGAGGCCCCCGGCAGCCCGGCCCGCAGCCGCCAGACGGTGGTGCGCTTCACCCGCACACTCTCCAGCGCCTCCGGCACCGGCACGTCGTACGCGGCCACCTCGTCGAAGCGGTCCCGGGGCAGGAACGCCCGGCCGGGGTCACCGACCAGCGCCGGAGCGCCGGCCCGGGCGGCGCGCAGCAGGAACCGCAGGACCCGGCGGGCCATCGCATCGCTGTAGAAGACGTCCCCGGCGAGCACCACCTCGGCGTCCCCGGCGTCGCCGTCGAGGATGTCGCCGAACTCGGCGTCGACGCGTACCCCGTTGGCCTCGGCGTTGAGGGCGACCGCCGCGACCGCCAGCTCGTCCACCTCGACGGCCCGCACCGACGCCGCGCCGGCGCGGGCGGCGGCGATGGCCACCAGGCCGGAGCCGGAGGCCAGGTCGAGCACCCGGCGGCCGGCGACCAGCTCCGGGTGGTCGGTCACGTAGCGGGCGAGGGCCTGCCCGCCGGCCCAGGCGAACGCCCAGAACGGCGGCGGCCGGTCGCTGGAGAACTCGCCCTCGGTCAGCTCCCACAGTCCGATCGGCTCGTCCGCCTGGTGCAACAGCACCTCGGGAACGAAGGGAACCGGGGCCAGCCGGGCGTGCAGCCGGACGAACGTGCTGGAGAGCTCGGACACGGCGTGATTCTCCCAGCGGCCCGACTCCCGGCGTGTCGCGGGGGAGTGGTGACCGGTTCACCACGGTCGGTGAAAACCCGCCCCGTCCTTGCCGTCCGGTGCGAACACACCCGTCTGGTCGGGCGGGTGTCCCGCTTCTAGCGTTGCGGGGTGGAGGCGACCGAACGGAGGGCGGCGGTGGTGACGGTGTGGCGGTATGCGCTGAGGGCAGGGGTGGTGCTGGCCTGTCTGAGCGGGGTGGAGCTGGCGGTGGCCGCCCCGGCACAGGCGGCCTTCACCACCGAGATGAGCGGGCTGCCGGGGCGGTTCACCGCTGGCGAGCAGGTGCGGACGATCTCCGCTGTGGTCTCCCAGACGGACCGGCGCGCCAGGTGCGCGAAGGTGCGCTGGTCCATGGTGCTCAGCGTGCAGGGGGGCCTCCGGCTCGACCAGGTCAAGATGGACCGGGTGGAAGAGGCCGGCGACTTCCCGCTGGAGATTCGTACCGAGGGTGACGTGGCCCGGCTGACCGACCGGCAGCTCGACCCGGGCACGCTCTGCCCGGGCCGCACTGTCACGGCCCGCTACCGGGTGGCCTTCGACGAGGACGTCACCCAGGGGCGGGTCACTCTCGCCGCCGAGGCGTACGACGCCAACCTGCGCCTGCTGGCCCGGCAGACCGCCACCCGCTCGGTGGTGGGGGTGGGCGGCGAGCCGACCGCCACACCGAAGCCGACGGCGACCCCGCCGGAGCCCACCGAATCCGCGAGTACGCCGACCGAGGGCGAGAGTACGGCGACCGAGGAGCCGGTGGCGGAGTACCCGGCCGACGCCGCGCCACCGGCTGCCAACCGCCCGGTCTCGCAGTCCGGCGCGTTCGGCGTGGTGCAGCTCGCGTTCCTGCTCGGCGGGCTGCTGCTCTTCCTCGGGATGGGGTTGCTGCTGCGACTGCGCCACCTGACCCGGGCCGGGGCCGGGGACGCCGACGAGACCGACGAGCCCCCGGTGGACCGGCGCTGGGAGCGCCCGGCCGTCGCCGACCCCTGGCGGCGGGCGCACCGCTGATCGGGGCCGTGGGGCCGGCGGACAACCGCCGGCCCCACGGTGTCACTTCGCGAACGCCTGGAACTCGGCGATCCTGACCTGGCTCCGGGCCGGACTGGCGGTCGCGCAGTCCGTCGTCGTGGCCGGGTCGTCGTCCTGCTCACCCGCGTAGTTCGGGCCGCCGGTGCACTGGCTCGCCAGCACCTCGAGTCGCAGGTGGGTGGCGAGGGTGGTGGGTACCGCGAACGTCCGGAGGTTGATGTCGCGGCTGTACGCCCGGTACGCCCCGCCGGGGAACGCGTCCCCCGCGCTGGTGTAGATGCGCTGCCACCGCGTCGGGTCCGCGCAGTCGGTGGTCGTCGCGTTGCAGGCGGACACCGCGAACGAGCGCAGGGCACTGAGCGCGTTCTGGGCGCCCGTGTCGGCGTCGCCGGTGATCGCCGGGCGCAGCATCGCGCTGACGTTCACCCGCTTGACCGTCTGCGCGGCGTCGCCCGGCAGCGCCACTGTGAGCTGCCGGCCGGCCACCCCGTCCAGGGAGGCCCAGTTCGTCGCCTCGGTGTCGTCGACGACCCGGTCCAGGTTGACCCCGTCGCCGGTCACTGTGGCGCCGGACGCGGTGGAGGCCAGGTTGCGGCTCATCCGCAGGTCGACGTACCCGTCCTGACCGGCCTTGGCGACCACGCTGAGCCGCTGGTGCCCGAAGCCGGGAGCCACGGCGAGCAGGTCGTACGTGCCGGCCACCATCTCCACGGTGTCCGGGATCGGCGTCGCCGGGTCGGTGTCGGCCACCGGCACGGCCCGCGCCTCGTACGCCCCCACGTACACCCGGATCGGCGCGTCGGCGCTGTCCCCGCGCGGGCGCAGGGTGAGCGTCGCGTTGCCACCGCGCGGCGAGGCGAAACTCGGCGTCGGGTCGGTGTCGCCGGCGCCGAAGGTGGCGGCGTCCCGGCCCATGCCGGAGCGGGCGAACTCGGCCCAGATCAGGTCCTGGTTCGCGCCGCCGAAACGGAGCAGGTCGGCGGTGAGCATGTTGTCCCGCATGTCGAGCATGCTGACCTGGCTGGCGGCCTGCAGCAGGAACGAGTCGAAGACCAGCTGTGACCAGCGCCGGTTACCCGGGCACTGATCCGCCGCTACCTTGCCCTGCGCGCAGTCGAGCTGCCGTTGCGGGGTGCCGAGGCCGTACCGCTTGACCAGGGCGGAGCGGACCCGGAAGTTGGTGGCGCCCCAGATCTCCCCGTCGGCGTGCACGGCGGGACCTGCGGTGTTGTAGCCGATGTCCGAGTAGTTGAGCGGGCTGCGGCTCAGGTCGTAGTTGCGGATGCCGCTGACCAGGTTGCCGGTGACGTAGCCGCCGGTGACGAAGGGCGACTCGCCGGGCGCGCGCAGACCGTGCTGGAAGAGGTACTCGGCGGCGAGCAGGTCGCCCCACGACTCACCCATCGCACCGCCCTGGTGGCCGCCGATCCCGCTGTCCGGGCCGGCGATCATCCGGTTGGTGATCGCGTGGGTGTACTCGTGGCCGATCACCGTCATGTCGTAGTCGCCGTCCACGCACGGCGGGTACGGCCCGCCGGCCTGCGGCTGCCAGAGGTACATGTTTGTGGTCGGCGGCAGCCCGTCGCGCGGGGTGCCCTGGTTGGCGTTGTTCCGGTTGCCGCTCAGCGCGCCCTGCTGGGCACGGCCCTGCTCGGCGTCACCGCCGAGCCCGGACGGGGTGAGGTTGACCGCCTGGAGGTTCCACGCCGACTCGGTGAAGCCCAACTGGTACGACCAGTCGTGCATCCGGTTGTGCATGGCGAAGAGGTTGGCGATCGACGCGTCCGCGTCGTTGCGCTGGGCGGAGGTGAACACGCTCGGGTTGCACTTGGCCTGGTGCCACTGGTCGGTGAAGGGGTACTCGTAGCGGCGTTCCGGGCTGGTGGGTGCCGGAACGACAGGGGTGCTCGCACCCCAGGACAACACCGTGTTGGCCGAGTTGCCGCGCGAGGTGAAGGTCGGCGTGCCGGTGGCCGCGTCGACGTCCCACGGTTGGCCGGTGGCCGGGTCGCGGAAGGCCGCCTGGCAACCGGGGGTCGGGTCGCCGCACCAGCGCACCCGGGGGTCCTGCCCGGGGCCGAGGTCGCGGGGCGGGGTGGCCGGGAAGACGGCCCAGCTCGGGTTGTCGGAGTCGAAGTCGACGAGGTCCTCACGGACCAGCACCTGCCCGGTGCCGCCATCGACATAGCTGGTGAACGCGGCCGGATGCTCGGTGTCCGCGCCGATCATGGTCACCTCGTAGGCGGCCCGGGGTCCGTCCAGCGGGGTGGGCACGGCCACCGATCGGATGGTGTGGCTGGCCACCGCGCTGGCGGTCAGCTTGGCGTCGGCGAGCGCGGCAGCGTACGCCTGCTCGGCGGTGCGGGTGGCCGGCGCTGGTGCGCCGGTGTTCCGGGCCAGCGAGGAGCTGACCGAGAGCACAGTGCCGCCGGCGACCGCGAGGGTGACGAGGCCGTCCGGCCCGGCGGGCAGGTCGCCGAAGCGTTGCCGGAGGGTGACCACTGTGCCGTTGCCGATCGGCCGGACCAGCACCCGTTCCATGCTGGCAACCGCGGCGGCGTCCATGCCGAACAGGTCGCGGTTGGCGGCCAGGTACGCGCGGGCGGCGGCCTCCGGGTCGGCGGGCAGCCCGCTGGCGAGCGGGGTGCGACCGGTGCCGAGCGCCTGCGGGGTGCCGAGCCGGTTCCACCGGACGTCGGGGTCGACGGCGCGGGCCAGGCCGCGTTGGCGGGTGTCGGGTGCCGCCGTACCGGTGCGGTTGTCGGCGTCGGCGGGCGCGTGCCCCTCCGCGAACGGCCCGGACCGGCGCTCGGCGGACGCCGCGCCGCCGGTGGGGGCCGCGGTGCTCACGCCGGTGGGGAGCAGCGCGGCGACCGTCGCCGTCGTCGCCAGGATGGCGATGAGCCGGCGTCGACGCCGGCTCATCGGGGGTGACCATTCCGGTTGTGGCACGGGACCTCCTCGTGGGAGCGAGATGGCCGGCGAGTCGCCGACCACAGCTGCGCGATGACGCATGCGCATCTGTGGATATCAGTCTCCCAAGGTCACGGCAAGGTCCCGAGCCGCTACCACACCAACAGATCGAGATTGGTCAGGGGCTCGGCGCCCAGTCGGGGTCGCGACCGAACGCGGCCAGCAGGTGGTCCTGCTCGTCGGCGTCGTCGGGCACCCGTACGCCGGTGTGGACCAGGTTGTTGCGCCGGTAGGTGTCGAGCTGGCCGGCGAACCACTGGGCGGCGGCGTGCACCGCGTCCGGGTCGAGCCGCGGCTGCGCGCCGATCGCCACCGCCACGTCCCAGCCGTGCACGAGGTGCTCGGCGAGGAGTTGCTGGAGGTACTCGGTGGCCGGGGTGTCGCCACCGGAGAGGTGCACGGTGCGGTCGATCGTGCCGGGGTGGGTGGCGGCGATCTCGGCCTGCGCGGCGGCCTCCCGCGCCGTCGCGATCGGGTCGGCGCCGAGCTGGTCACCGTCGAGCCGGTTGCCGACCTCGTCGATGGTCCGGCCGGCGAGCAGCGGAACGCTCCACCGGTCCTCGGTCACCACGTGGTTGACAAGCGTGCGGACGTCCCAGTCCGAGCAGGGCGTCGGATCGGACCACTGGGCGGGCTCGATCTGGTCCACCCGGTCGACGAATTCGGCCAGGCTCCGGCGGTACGCGTCCAGGAGATCCATGCTGCCGATTGTTCCGGTCGGCGGGGCGGGCCGAGCCCGTTTTGCCCGGCCTGGTGCGGGGGATCGGTGCTGGTCGCCCAGCTCAGTCCAGGTCGGTCAGGTCCAGGCCGAGCTCTCGGGCGGTGACCAGCCGGACCCACTCGCCGAACTGCCGGCGGGAGATCACCCGGTCGTGCACGGCGAGTTGGACGGCAAGGCCGTCCATCACCGCGCTGATCCGCCAGGCGGCCCCGTCGGGGTCGGCGCACTGGAAGGTGCCGTCGGCCACCCCGGCGGTGATCACCGCGGCCAGGTCCTGCCGCCAGCGCAGGTCGAGCCGCCGGGAGACCTTCTCCAACTCGGGGGTACGCAGCGACTCGGACCAGCCGTCGATCCACATCGACCAGGAGGTCGCCCGCCCGGCCGGGGTGTAGAGCTTGAGGATCCGGCGGAGCTTGGTCAGCGGTGGGGCCGAGGAGCGGGTCACCACGTCCAGTCGGGCCAGGTCCTGTTCGACCGCGTACGCGAAGGCTTGCGCGAGCAACCGCTCCTTGGTGGCGAAGTGGTAGAAAACCAACGCCTGACTCACGCCCGCGGCATTCGCCACGTCCGCCGTCCGGGTGTTGGCCAGACCGCGCTCCACGATCACGTCACAGGCGGTGCGCAGCAGGGCATCCAGGCGGATCTCGGCCGCACGTCTCGTCACGACCGTTACCGTAGCCCATCCGACTGAACACGAACAGTTACCACCACGCGCCGATCCGCGCAGTGAGAGTCGGAAGCCGGACACTTCCTCCGGGTGCCGTCGGTCGTTCCAGGGGGAGTGTTCGTCGAGGTCCGCTGCCCGGTGCCGCGCCGCGGAGACGTCGATGGTCGGCCATGCGACGTGATGATGACGATCATTGCCTAGCGATGTCGGAGGGTAACGATCGGCGCCGCATTCGCGCACCAGATCAGCCCCCTAGGAAGCTCGCCGGGAGTGGCTCCTGCCCAGCCCCGGCCACCCGAGACGCGCCGAGGCGACCCCGAGTTGGCAGTCAAACACCGGCTCGGCTAAAGTTCTCATCCGTCACCCGGGAACGTCCGGGGGCGTGCGGACGTAGCGCAGCTGGTAGCGCATCACCTTGCCAAGGTGAGGGTCGCGGGTTCGAATCCCGTCGTCCGCTCGGAGCTGCCGCCACGTATGACGGGGGCAACCTCGGTGGGGTGGCCGAGAGGCGAGGCAACGGCCTGCAAAGCCGTGTACGCGGGTTCAAATCCCGTCCCCACCTCGGCAACAAGCACGGGCGATTGGCGCAGTGGGAGCGCGCTTCCTTGACACGGAAGAGGTCACTGGTTCAAACCCAGTATCGCCCACCAGAGGAGAACGGCTCGTTACCGGGAGACCCGGTGACGAGCCGTTTCGCTTGTGGCGCCACGTCATCAGTCGACGCTGAGCCGGTAGCCGATGCTCCGAACGGTGTGTACGCGCAACCTGTCGTCGGCGGCGCGCAGTTTGCGACGTAACCGCTTCACTGCCGAGTGCAGGATCGACGTGTCGCCGAGGAACGCGCAGCCCCAGACCGATTCGAAGAGCCTCTCGTACGTCCAGACTCCGACCGGTGCGGTGGCGAGTTGGGTGAGCAGGTTGCGTTCGAGTCGGGTCAGGGCCAGCGGTTCTCCGCGCCACGTCACCCTGTGGTCGAGCGGGTCGATGGTGAGGTCACCGAGGCTGATCCGGCCGGCCACGCCGACGGCTGGGGCGACTGCGGCGGGGTCGACGGCGACCGGAGCGGGGGCGGTCGCGGACGCGGTGGGGGAGGTGGCGACCCGCGCCGGCCCGCTGATGATCGGCCCGCCGATCATCGCCTGCAACTCCGCGAGGTCGGCGCAGATCACCAGGGTGCCGAGGCCGTCCAGGCGCCGGACCATCCGCTCGCGCACCGACACGTCAGCTGTCACGCAGAACACGAGGGACACATCGTCGATCACTGTCGTACCTCCCCAGGCGGCAGTAAAAGACAACGCTGTCTGAACTCCGTAGTCAATGGGGCCGTGCGCACTCGCTCTCAGAAGGTCAACAGGCGGAACTCGCCCACCGGCCGGAAACCGAGGCCGCGGTAGACCGACTCGCCGACGGCCGACGAGGTGAGGGCGGCGGTGCGGGCACCCCGCTCGGCGGCCAGATCGAGGGCGGCCCTGGTCATGGCCGCGCCGATGCCCCTGCGGCGCTGTTCGGGCTGGGTGCCGACGAAGTAGAGCGTCACCAGACCGTGGCTGATCCAGGCGACGGCCGTTGCGACGACCCGACCGTCGTCGAGGCGGCCGACCAGCCGGAGCACGGTGCCGTCGCCGGTGAACGCCTTCTCCCGTTCGATCGTCGCCGCCACGCCGTCCGCCGGGATTCCGGACACCCGGGCGTAGGCCGGAACGAACGCGGCGAGGTCGGTGGTCTCGGCGATGTGCACGCCGGCGGGAGCCGGAACATCGGCCGCCTCCCCGATCCCCACCGTCATGATCGGCATGCGGGCGACCTCCACCGCGCCGAGGGAGGTCAGACCGGCTGCGGTGCCGGCGTCGCTGTCCGGGCCAACCCACCAGATCCGGGGTACGCCGTGCAGGCGCTTCCGGGCCTCGGCCAGCGCGTCCTGCGGTGTGCGCCCGACCACCCGCAACACGCCGTTGAGGGGTGCGTGCGGCACCTCGCTGCGGTAGGTCGGGAGGTCCGGCCCTCCGGCGACGCCGATGTTCCAGCCGAGCAGGTACGCGCGGTGCGCGGCCAGCACCGTGTCGAGAGACTCCATGATCTGGATCGTAACGCGGCACCCAGCACCCCTCTCGGCCAGCGGAAACGGCTCGATTCGACGGCTGTGACCGGCGATACTTTGTCGATCGTTCCAGATAGTGGGTAGCGTGCAGCCATGGCCCGTACCCGTGAGTTCGACCTCGACGCCGCGGTCATCGCTGCCATGAATGTGTTCCGGAGCAAGGGCTACGAGGGCACCTCGATGCGCGATCTCTCCGAGGCGACCGGCTTGGGCAGCGGGTCGATCTATGCCGCGTTCGGCAGTAAGGACGGCCTCTACCTGGCGGTGCTCGATCTGTACCGGCAGCGCTACGCCACACCGATTGTCGATCTGCTGCGCTCGGGCAACGACGCGCGAGCGGTCATCCGTGAGGTGTTCATCGGCGCGGTGGACGACATCACCGGCGACGGCCGGCACCTCTCCTGCCTCATCGTCGGGGCGTCGATGGAGCGGGCGCACCAGGATGTGCGGGTGGCCGACCGGCTCCGCTCGACCACCCAGTCCCTGGAGTTGGCGCTCTACGACCTGCTCGCCGAGGCGCAGGTGCGGGGCCAGATCACCACTGACCGCAGCGCCACCGACCTGGCCGGCTTCCTGGTGACCAGCCTCCAGGGCCTGCGCGTCATGGGTGCCATCAACCCGGACCGGGCGGCACTGACGCGCTACGCCGAGGTCGCGCTCACCTGCCTGGACTGACCGTCGGACGGCGTGGTTCGGCCCGTCATCCACACCAACTGACTACCTTCCGATTTATCACGTTTTTGAGGAGATAGGGCCATGCCCCCGACCGGCGTCGGCATCATCGGCGCGAGCACCAGCGGATGGGCCTCCATCGCACACGTGCCCGCCATCGCCGCAACACCCGAGTTCGCCCTTCGCGCGGTGAGCACCTCCCGTCCGAGCAGCGCCGAGGCCGCAGCCGCCAGGTACGGCGTGCCCGCCTACCACGACCACCGGGACCTGATCATGCATCCCGGTGTCGACCTCGTCGTCGTGGCGGTGAAGGTCACCGAGCATTTCAAGCTCATCTCCGCGGCCCTGGACGCGGGCAAGATGGTCTACAGCGAGTGGCCGCTGGGCAATGGCCTGGCCGAGGCCCAGCAGTTGGCAGATCGGGCCGCGAAGGCGGGCATCCGCACGGTGGTCGGGCTCCAGGGGCGGTACGCCCCCGAGGTCCGGTACGCCCGGGACCTGATTCGCGACGGGTATGTCGGCAAGGTGCTCGGCACCACGATGGTCGGCTCGGGGATGGTCTGGGGTGGTGATGTCGCCGACCCCAGCCAGGCGTACTGGTTCGACAACGCCAACGGCGCCACTCCGCTCACCTCGGCCACCCTGCACGCGCTCGACCCGCTGCACTTCGTCCTCGGTGAGTTCGGCTCGGTGGCCGCGAACCTCGTCGTCGGTCGCAAGCAGGCGACGCTCGCGACGGACGGCAGCACCGTCCCGGTCACCGTGCCGGACCAGGTCTCGGTGATCGGCACCCTCGACGGCGGCGCGGCGGCGTCCATCTTCTACCGGGGCGGGGTGTCCCGTGGGGACAACTTCCGGTGGGAGATCAACGGCAGCGAGGGCGACCTGGTGCTGACCGCCGGCTGGGGCAACATGCAGGTCGCCGAACTCACCCTCGCCGGAGGCCGGGGCGCCGACAGCGCCGTCCAACCACTGGAGGTGCCGGCTTCCTACCTGGACGGCGTGCCCGCCGAGCTGAGTCGTTCCGCGGCCGGAGGTGTGGCGCGGCTCTACCGGCAGCTCGCTCGGGAGTTGGCTGACGGCACCCGGACCGTCCCGGACTTCGCGCACGCCCTCGGCCGGCACCGGCTCATCGACGTGATCGAGCGGGCCTCCGCCACCGGCACGACCCAGGCCCTTGGCCCAAGCCGAATGATGAGGAGTCAGGCATGAGAGCGGTCGGACTGCTGCGCTACGGCGGGCCGGAGGTGCTGCGGGTGGTCGAGCTTCCGACGCCGCACGCCGGCCCAGGTGAGGTCCGCATCCGGGTACGCGCCGCGGCGGTCAACCCCGCGGACACCCTGATCCGGGCTGGCATGACGCCGGTGCGGCTCCGCGGCGGCGACCCGCTGCTGCCCGGCCAGGACATCGCCGGCATCATCGACGAGGTGGGCTCCGGGGTCAGTGGTGCTCTCGCCCCGGGCGACCTGGTGATGGCCATGGTCAATCCCACCCGGGAGGCCGGAGGCGGGTACGCCGAGTGGGTCGTGCTCCCGGAGAGCTGGGTGGTGCCCGCGCCGGCGGGCGTCTCACCCGCCGAGGCAGCCACCCTGCCGTTGAACGGGTTGACTGCCCTGCACGCACTGGACCAGCTGCGGCTGTCGTCCGGCCGTACCCTCGCGGTGACCGGCGCGGCCGGCGCGGTCGGCGGGTACGCCGTGCAGCTCGCCAAGGCCGCCGGTCACCGGGTGTTGGCCGACGCGGCACCGGGCGACGCCGAACTGGTCGCCGCGCTCGGCGCCGACGTGACGGTGGCCCGAGGCCCGGGGGTTGCCGACCGCTTCCGGGAGTACGCCCCGGACGGGGTGGACGCCGCTGTCGACGCCGCGTTGCTCGGCAGCGCGCTGCTGCCGGCGGTGCGCGCGGGTGGTGCCGTCGCGCTGCTGCGCGGCGGGCCCGATCCGGCGCTGCGGGCACAGGCCGACCAGCGGAGGATCGACATGGTGTCCGCGTACGTGCACGAGTACGACGGGCGCCGCGACAAGCTCGACCTGCTTCGGCGGCTCGCCGAGGAGGGTGCGCTGACCCTGCGGGTCGCCGGCCGGTTCCCACCGGAGGAGGCGGCCCGCGCCCATCAGCTCCTGGAAGCGGGAGGGGTACGCGGCCGGCTGGTCATCGAGTTCTGATTCCGCCGACGGACCGGCCACCTTCGGCGGAGGTGGCCGGCCCGGAATCACGTCGAGCTGCCGGCTCCATCAGCGATGGAGATGGTCGGGTCACAGCGGAGGCGCGATGTCCCGCCGCTCCTCGACCCGCTGGTACTCCACCGGCTGCTCGGTGGTGGTCACGACCTGTCGGCGGCGACCCCAGATCAGCGTGGTCATGATCAGGCCGAGCACGCCGGCGCCCATCAGGATCCAGCCGACCACGTCGAGGTTGATGCCGCCGACGCTGGCGTCGAGGGCGAAGGTGAGGATCGCGCCGAGCGCGATCAGAAAGATGCTGGTGCCGATACCCACGACAGCCTCCTTAAGGGGGTGTGGTGCGCTGTCGAGGGTCTTTAGTACCCCACTGCCGTCCGCTGCAATCGCGACCGCCCAAGGGTGCCGCGCCAAGCGATCTTGGCATCGGGTAGAGTTCACCTGTCGCCGACGGTTGTCGGGGACGTGCGGACGTAGCGCAGCTGGTAGCGCATCACCTTGCCAAGGTGAGGGTCGCGGGTTCGAATCCCGTCGTCCGCTCGCGATGTGCCCCAGGGGGGCCGCCACGGGCGATTGGCGCAGTGGGAGCGCGCTTCCTTGACACGGAAGAGGTCACTGGTTCAAACCCAGTATCGCCCACCAGCTTCATCCACAGATCAGCGGACCCGTTACCGGATATCGGTAACGGGTCTCGATGTTTCTGCTTCGTTGTCCGAGGTGATTCGGGCCAGTAGCCGGTTACTCCCCGGCGCGGAGTACCTCGCTCAGCCGGTCGCGTCGCCGCAGCGCCGACTCGACAGGTACGACCGTGGTGGCCACCGCCAGCAGCGCCACGCTCACCAGGCCCAGCAGCCACCACGGCAGGACCGCCGTCGGGTCGGCGGCTTGGCCGGTGAGCAGCCGCAGGTCGAGCGGGCCGAGCGTCAGGCGCGCGAGCAGGGCCCCGAGTAGCGGGCCGCACACCGCGGCGACCACTACCGGCGGCAGCAGCTCTCCGGCGGCGACCCAGCGGACGTCGCGTGGCCGCAGGCCGAGGGTCCGCAGCCGGGTCAGGGTCTGCCACCGTTGCGACGTGCCGGCGGCGGCGGCGAGCGTGAGGCCGAGCAACCCCAGCGCCAGCAGCACCGCGGCGGCCGTCCACGCCAGCCGTAGGAGCCCTGCGGTCAGCGGAGCCACTCGCTGCGCCCGCAGGACGTCCGCCCGCAGCAGGACGTCGGCGGCGACGCCGGTGTTCGCCACGGCCCGCGCGGCGCCGGGGCCGGTCACCCAGACGGTATTCGGAACGGCGGGCAGCCCGGCGTCGGCGAGGGCCGCGGCGTCCACGATGACGACGTCGGTGGCGCCGTCGACGGAGGGAGCGGTACCGACCGCGGCGAGACGGATCGCCGGGGCGTCGTCCCGGGGTAGCTGCAGCCGCGTGCCGGTGCGCAGTTCGCCGTCGCTCGATCGGACCAGCGCTGGGACGTCCCCGGCGCCGGGACCGGGTGCCGTGAGCCGGGCCAGCGCCGGCGCGTCGGGCAGCGGAGTGCCGGCCAGCAGGCGCTGGAACGCGGCAGTGTCCACGATGACCAGGCGTGGGGTGAGCAGTGTCGATTCGCTGAAGACGCGTGCCGAGTCGGTCACCTGCGCGACGACGACCTGCCGTACCCCGGGTGCGGCGGCGATGCGCTCGGCGAGTGCGGGCGTGGCGGCGTCGGCGTCGGCGCCGACGTCGAGGCGGGCGTCGGCGCCGACGGCGCTCCACGCGCCGTCGGCCATACCCCTGGTGACGGTCGCGCCGAGGATGAGCGCGAACGACGCGAGCGCCGTGGTGCTGACCAGAACCAGCAGCGGCAGCGCGCGCCCGGCAGTCGTGGCCGCCTGGGCGGCACTGAACACGGCCAGCGGGCGGCGCGAGCGCAGGGCCTGTCGGAGCGCGAACCGCGCCCCGAGGGGCACTAGCCGGAGCAGGACGAGCGCGCCGACGAGCGCGCCCAGGGCGACGGCGCTGATCGGCAGGATCAGGTCGCCACTCAGCTCACCGGTGTCGCCGTCGGAGACGACGGGCAGGAGCCCGCGCTGGTGCAGTGTGACGAAGGCGGCGACCGCGGCGATCAGGACAGCGGCCTCCACTACGGCGCGGCGCAGCTGGCCGGTGGCCCGGATCCAGCGCCGAGCGGCCTGGTTGGCGGGTTGACGCCGGTCGCGGCTGCCGTGGGCGGCGGCGAGGGTGCCGAACGCCGGCCCGGCGACGGCACCGGCCAGGACCACGGGGACGGCCCAGGTCCAGGAGACGCCCGGAGCGGCCGCGCGGGCGAGCGCGAGCCCGACGGCGGCGGCCGACAGGGACACGACTGTGGACTCGATGATCAGTTCCGCACCGAGGTCGGGTAGCGCCGCCCCACGCTGCCGGGCGGCGCTCAGCGCCGGGGTACGGCGGCCGACCAGCAGGTAGGCGGCGAGCAGCAGGACCAGCACCGTGGCGGTCAGCACCCCGGCGAGCAGGACGGCGGCCTGTGCGGAAGCGGCGCTGTTCCGTGTACTGGCGTCGCGCAAGACGGTGTCGAGCTGCGACTCCCACTTCAGGGACTGGTCGCGGTCGATCGAGGAGCCGGAGGCTGCCTTGAGCTTGACCACCTGGCTGGCGAGCGCCGCGGTGGCGTCCCAGGTGAGCGCGTCGGGAACGGGTGCGAAGTGGACGGTGCGTCGCAGTTCGTCCTCGTCGACGGCGAGCCGGGCGTCCGGTAACGACTCGCGCGACAGCAGGCCGGCGAACCGGGTGGTCCCCACGCCGTCGGCGCCGGGCACGGGGCGCAGCAGCGCCGGGGCGAGTCGCCAGGCCGGGTCGGCGCTGTCCGCGGGTCGGTAGATCCCGCTGATCCGGACGTCTCGGTCACGACCGTGGCCGTCCTTGACCGGGATTCGATCGCCGGGGCCGAGGTTGAGCGCGGCGGCGTCCGCCTCGGAGAGGCCGACCTGCACCGGCCAGGGCGGTCCGTCGTAGGGGGTCTCGACGTACTCGTCGGAGACGGCGGGGCCGGGCGGGCTGCCGGCGATCCAGGCCACGTCCGGGCCGCCGAGGTCGCCGGCCAGGTAGGTGAACTGGAAGGTACGCGGCACGCTGCCGTCGGTGATGTTGAGGATCGGGCCGTCGACAGCGGCGATGGGCGGGAGCAGCGCGGCGTCCAGGTCGGGCCCGAGCGCCTCGGTCGCCCGGGCGCGGAACGTGTCGAGGGCCTCGGCGAGGCTGGGCATCCGGACCCGCCCGCCGGTCGGCCCGTCGTCGCGTTCCCAGTTGGCGTGTACGAGGACGTTCGAGTCGGTGCCGGCGCGGCGGACCGTGTCCTGGACGGCGTTGTCGGCGGCGGCGCGGAGCAGCACCGGCGCGGCCCCGGCGAGCAGCGCGACGGCCGCGATGACGGCGGCGGTGAGCAGCAGCGGTCCGGCGTCGGTACGGCCACGGCCGCGGATGCTGGGCCAGTGCAGCGCCGGCCGCCGGCGGGTCAGCCACCGGTTCACTGCGCCACCCGCAGGTGCGCGGCGTCGGCCCGGCGGACCTGGACGGTGACCACGACGGCGACCGCCAGCACGCATCCGGCCAGCAGTACGGCGAGGAGTGCCGCCTCGGCTGGCCACGGCCAGTGTGGCTGGGTGGCCGGGACGGGTGTGGCGCCGGTGTCGGAGCGCACGAGCAGGGGGGCGACGATGCGGGTGGCGAGCGCGCCGACGGCCGCGCCCGCCGCGAGTAGGGGCAGCAGAACGCCGGCGTGCTGGCCGAGCAGCACGGCCCGGATGTCGCGCCGGGACATTCCCAGGCCGCGCAGCCGCGCCACCTCGACGGCGCGGACCTGTAGATCACAGGTGACGTGCAGGACGACGCCGGCGAGCAGCAGCAGAGCCGCGGCCGGGACGATGAGCCGGAGCGCGGCCGGCAGCCCGGCGCTCAGCGGGCCGCCGATGAGGCGGGCGGTCTCCGCCTCACGGGTCGCGACGGTGCCCAGGTGCAGGGCGGTGGCCCGCTCGGCGGCATCGGGACCGGCTGGGTGGCCGACCCACCAGGCGTCGACCGGGAACGTCAGGTCGCCGGTGACGGCCCGCGCGCGGGACAGCGTGTCCAGGTCGGCCAGGACGGCGACGGCGCCGGGGGCGGACGGCACGGTCGGCACGACCTCGGTGACGACGACCGGGACGGGCGTGATGCCGACCGTGACGCTGAGCTGGCTGCCGCTCTCGGCACCGACCTCGCTGGCAAAGCGGGCGGAGACGGCGACGGGCACCGGGCCGGGGTCCGGGAAGGCGGTGGCGACGAGGGTCCGGGCGGCGTCCTCGGCGCCGCTGAGCTCGACGGTCGCGGCCATCCGCAGCGCGGTTCCCGACGGTGTGGCGGACACCCCGACGGTCAGGTCGCTCACCTTGCTCGGGATCGGCGGCGCCGACGTGGCGGTCCAATCCGAACCGTCAGTCGGCCTCTCCGCCGACCCGGCGGGCGGCACGGTGAGTGTGACGGCTACGGCGACGGGTCCGCCGACCTCGTCGGTGGTGACCGGCAGGGCGACCGCGACGAGGCGCAGCCCGTCAGCGGTCGCGCAGGCGGGCAGCCGAAACTCCTGGCCGTCGAGCGGTACGGCGGGACCGGTGCAGGACGTGCGGAGGCCGCTGGCGTCCTGCAGCAGCAACCGGGGCGTCACGGCGAGCGGGGTGTCGCCGGCGACGGTCCCGCTCAGGACGAGCGGGGCGCCAGCCGGAATGGCGAGGCCGGTGGCCCGGGTGCGTGGCGCCAGCGCGGCGCCCACGTCTGCCCATCCACGGTCGCTGTCCAGCCGCCCGCGCAGCAGCGCGTCGGCGCGGGTGGTGTCGACGGCGATCAGGCGCGGCGCATCGCCGGCGTTTCCGAGCCACTGACCGACGGCGGTACCGCGGTGGAGGACCGGGCTCACGGTCCCCGCGGTGGCCGCGCTGACGACCGCGCCCTCTCCGGCCACCGGCGCCGTGCTGACGGTGAGTGCCAGGTCGGTACCGACGGAGAGCGCGGCCTGGTCGCGCTGCGACTGGTGCCACGTGTTGTCGAAGGCGAGGCCGAAGGTTCCGGCCGCGCAGGCCAGTCCGACGAGCAGCCCGGCGGCGACCGCCTGGGGCCGGCGGGCTGCCTCGGAGACCGCCAGCGGAAGTGCCAGCCCGCGGGCGCGGTACGCCAGCCGGTCCGCGCCGCGAAGGGCGGGCAGTACCACCCGGAGAGCCAGCGCGGCGCCCGCGGTGAGCAGCAGCGCCGGCGCGAGCACCCGGACCGCGTCGGCGCGTGGGCTGGCGGCGGTGGGCTGCGCGTACAGCTGCCACCATCCGGCGGCAGCGAATACCGCGAGCAGCAGGTCGGTGCCGGAACGGGCCAGCAGTTCGCGGCGGGTGCGCTGGTCGCCGGCGACCGGGACGGGTCGGATCGCCAGGACGGTGAGTACGGCGGCGAGCACCAGCGCGCCGCCGACGACCGCGAGGACCTGGGCGCCGGTGACGGCTGGCCGGACGGTCAGGCCGGCGCCGTCCAGCGGCGGCAGGTGGGTCAGACCGGCGTGCAGGGCCGACGAGGCCGGTATCGCGAGCGCGGCCGCGACGGCGGCGAGGAGCCCGGCCTCGAGTGTCGCGGTGGCGGCGAGTTGACGACGGCTGGTACCCAGGGCGGACCGCAGGGCGGTCTCGTCGGCGCGGATGCCCGTGGTCAGCCGGCCGGCGAGGACGAGTGCCGTCGCGGCCAGGACACCGCCGAGCACGGCGATGGCGAGCACGACGGCGGCGGTGACGCGCCGTTGGTCGTCGGCGGACCGCAGGGTCGCCGGCAGCTCGGAGGAGACACGTGCGAGTTGGACGCGGTCGCCGAGGGTGCCGGCCAGCCGGCGGTCGGCGTTGCGGACCGCCCCGGCCACGGTCTCCAGGTCGTGGCGGTTGGGGTGGGACAGGTCCGGATGGGCGGTGACCTCCATCCGGTCGACGGTGGCACCGGTGGTGACCAGGTCGGCGAGGTCGACGAGGAACGGGCCGTAGGCGTTGACCGGCTGCATGAAGCGGCCGTCCCGGTAGCCGGTGGCGGAGCCCGCCGCGGCCAGCGGGTCGCGGTCCCAGCCGCGCGCCGGCAGCGGGCGTACCACACCGACGACGAGCACGTCGATGGCCGGGACGGGCGCGTGGGCCAGCTCGGCGCCGAGGCGAACCCGGCGACCGGGGGTGAGGCCGAGCAGTTGTGCGGTGGACTCCAGCAGCACCGCGTCGCCGGGGTCCTGTGGCCAGCGCCCGGTGACCAGCTCGCCTCGGGTCGGCAGGTCGTCCAGCCCCGACAGGTACGCCTGGGCTCCGACGGTGGTGCCCTTGGCGAGCGCGGGCGGCAGCGCCCGCAGCACTGTCGACGCCCGCGCGGTTGTCGTCGCCGGAAAGGGTGCGAGGGCGGAGGTCACCACACTGCGGGTGTCGGCGGCGACGGACGGCGTGTCCCGGCCCTCGACGGCGCCGGTGTAGACGGTCACGTCGACGGCGGCGGGGGCGGCGCGGGCCATGGCGACCTCGAGCGCCCGCTCGGCGGTGCGGGTGACCAGCAGGGTGCAGGTACCCAGCAGGGTCGCGCCGATCGTGACGACCCCGAGAAGGGTTGCCAGCAACGGCCACTGCGCGCGGGCGCGCCGGCTGACCAGCCTCATCGTCGCGTCACCCGGCGTCCGGCACGGGCGCGTACGGCTGCCCGGCCGCCTGTTCGTCGAGGTGCCCGTCGTGGATGCGGATCACCCGGTCGGCCAAGGCCATCATCACCGCGTCGTGCGTCGACACCACCACTGTGACGCCTTCGGATTCCACTATCCCGCGCAGCAGGGCCATCACCGACAGCCCTGTCTCGGCGTCCAGTTGCCCGGTGGGCTCGTCGGCGAGCAGAAGCTGGGGCGAGGCGGCCAGCGCGCGGGCGATCGCCACCCGCTGCTGCTGGCCGCCGGACAACTCGGCCGGCCGCTGCCGGGCGTGGTCGGCCAGGCCGATCAGCTCCAGCAGCAACTCGACCCGCCGTTCGCGCTCGGTCGGGGCGACGCGGGCCATCCGCAGCGGGGCCGCGACGTTTTCCGCGGCCGACAGCACCGGGATCAACCCGAAGCTCTGGAAGACGTACGACACCTTCTCGCGCCGCAGCCGGGACAGGCCGTCCTCGTCGAGCGCGGTGACGTCGGTGCCGTCGACGTGCACGGTGCCGGCGTCCGGGCGGTCCAGGCCGCCGATGACGTTGAGCAGGGTGGTCTTGCCCGAGCCGGACCGGCCGACGAGCGCCACCATCGAACCGGCGGCCACGTCGAACGACACGCCGCGCAGGGCGTGTACGACGGTCGGCCCGGTGCGGAAGCGCCGGTGTAGGCCGCGCACGCTGAGCAGCGGCTCGCTGGTCATTCGCCGCTTCCCGAGTCGGGGCGGATCGTGATGTGGTCGGGTTCCAGGGCCAGCCGGACCCGTCGGGTCAGCGCCAGCGCCTGGCGGAACTCGCGGGGCACCTGGACCCGCCCGGCCCGGTCCATCACGGCGTACTCCTCGGCGATCATGTGCGTGTCGCCCTCCGCGTCGGTGGTGGCGCGGCGCAGCACCTCGCTGCTGGTGCGCCCATCCCGGATCGCGACGGTCCGTTCGACCTGGCCGCTGACCTCCGGATCGTGGGTCACCACGACAACTGTGACGCCGTACCGCCGGTTGACGTCCCGCAGCACGCCGAAGACCTCCGCGGACGTGGCGGCGTCCAGCTCGCCGGTCGGCTCGTCGGCCAGCAGGACCCGCGGCTGGTTGGCCAGCGCCACCGCGATCGCGACTCGCATCTGCTGCCCTCCGGAGAGTTGCCCGGGGCGCCGATCGGCGCAGTCGGCGACACCGAGGCTGTCCAGCAGCTCGGCCGCGCGTTCCCGGCGCTCCTCCTTCGCGGTCCGGGCCGCCGTCATCGGCAGGTCCACCATCTCCCGTGCGGTCAGGTAGGGGATCAGGTTGCTCGCCGTCTGCTGCCGCACGAACCCGACGGTGTGCCGGCGGTAGTTCACCCGGTCCGCGCGGGACATCGCCAGCAGATTCCACCTGTCGACCCGGACCCGCCCGGCGGTGGGGGCGTCGATGCCGGCCAGGATGGAGAGCAGCGTCGACTTGCCCGACCCGGAGGCGCCGACGACGGCGACCAGTTCACCGCTCTCCACGGCCAGGTCCAGTCCCTGCAGTGCCTGCACCTCGATCGAACCGGTCTGGTAAATCCGCACCAGGTTCTCGCAGACGATGAGCGCGTCCCGGCCGAACTCGGGCGCCCGCTCGGATGGCTGTGGCAGGGACAGCGGTGTGCTGGTCATCCCCTTCTCCGTCCGGGTCGTGCCGACGTCGAGCCAGCCTCGGGTAGTGGTCGGGCCCGCGCAGATTGAAGCAGTTTCGCAATCGGCGGCTCAGTTGACCATGCCTCGGGCGGGTTCTGCCAGGGGCAGATCCGCTGCCGGTGAACAGGGGTGTCCTGCGCCGACCCGTCTCGGCAGGGTGGAGGGCATGAGACTTCTGGTGCTGGGCGGTACAGGCTTCGTCGGCGGGGCCACGGTCACCGAGGCCGTGCGCCGCGGTTGGTCGGTGACGGGGTTCAACCGGGGGCTGCACGGCGCGGTGCCGTCCGGCGTACACGCTGGCTGCGCGAGGTAGGTGAGGTTCCACCGCGCGCCGGGCGACCGCAGCGCAGCTCGATCGGGCTGGACCCGACAGTGGAGGCCGCCGTGCTCGCCGCCTGAGCGGGCCCGCCGGCGACGCGGTCAGGCGGGCACCACCGGCAGGTCCAGCACCTCGTCGACGCTGCGTCGGGGGGTCGGTCGGCCCGGTTGGCCGTACCCGATCCGCAACACCATCTGCGGTGTGCCGAATCGCCCCAGCGACAGCCGCAGTTGCTCCCGCGCCGGGGCCACCTCGATCGGCTGGGAGAGCATCGACACGCTGAGCCCGGCATCCGTTGCGGTGAGCAGCAGCCGTTGCAGGGCCTGCCCGGCGATCACCTGGTCCACGGCGGTGTTGCCCACCGAGCCCAACACCCCCACCAGGGGTTCCGGTTCGAAGTCCCGCCCGGGGGCACGGTCGCGCCCACCGTAGCCGCGGGTCGGGAGGACATCCTGCGGCTCGCCCTGCGGACCCCCGGCCGACGCGGGTACGCCGTCCGGGGTGAACTCCCGGCGCAGCCAGCCATCCCGTTCGGCCCGGTACGCGGGGTCCCGCTCCAGCACCCGGTGCGCGCTGCGGGCGATCTCGCCGAACGCGGAGACCGCGCTCACCCCGATCAGCAGCTCCAACCAGCACTGCTCGATACGGGCCGCCTCGCCGAGGAGCCACCGGGCGTCGGCCGGCACCGGGTCCGGCCAGAACGGCAGGCGGTTGCTGAACCGGCGGGGGATGGCCGCGTACAGGCTCTGTTCGGTGGGGGTGGGCCGGCGCGGGGTGTCCGGCACCAGCCGGGCCAGCAGGTCCGGCTCGGCCGGGTCGGGGCGTAGTCGCACCCGGGGCGGGGGACCGGTGACGGCCAGGGCGATCCGCAGGTTGAAAAGCGCCGCCCCGCAGGCGATCCGGACACCCCACCCGCTCGGATCGGTCGCCGGCAGCCGACGGCCGGGGTCGGCCAGCACCTCGATGCCCCCGGCGCGCAGCCGTAGCCGCCATGGCTGGGTGTTGTGCAACGACGGTGCCCGGACCGCGTCCACGGCGGCGGCCCGCAGCTGGGCTGCGGTGTAGCCGATGTCCATGACGGTGCTCCTCTCCCGCTGGGCCGGTCGCCGGATGGTGCCGCGGTGCCCGGCGCACCCCCACGGTCCATCGTTCGATGGCCCGTCGCGCAGGGCCGGACGTCCCGACCGGTCGGGTCCGAACGCCCGCTCGCCGCGTGCCGGTCGGGACCTTCGGCCCGTGCGGCGGGCCGTGGGCAGCGGGTAGAAACGAAGGATGATCCGTGTGTTCCTCCTCGACGACCATGAGGTCGTCCGCCGTGGCCTGGCCGACCTGTTGCAGAGCAGCGGCGACATCGAGGTGGTCGGCGAGTCCGGCTCGGCGCAGGAGGCGGCTCGCCGCATCCCGGCGTTGCGGCCCGACGTGGCGATCCTCGACGCGCGGCTACCCGACGGCAACGGCATCGACGTGTGCCGGGACGTGCGCGCCGTCGACTCGTCCATCAAGGGACTGATCCTCACCTCGTACGAGGACGACGAGGCCCTGTTCGCGGCGATCATGGCGGGCGCCGCCGGGTACGTGCTCAAGCAGATCCGTGGCACCGACCTGGTCGACGCGGTGCGCCGCGTCGCGGCCGGGCAGTCGCTGCTCGACCCGGCGATCACCGCCCGGGTGCTGGAGCGCATCCGCAACGGCGTCGAGCAGCCGCGCGAACTGAGGTCGCTCACCGAGCAGGAGCGGCGGATCCTGGAGTACGTCGCGGAGGGGCTGACCAACCGGGAGATCGCCGGGCGGATGTTCCTGGCGGAGAAGACTGTGAAGAACTACGTGTCCAGCGTGCTGGCAAAGCTGGGCCTGGAGCGCCGCACGCAGGCCGCCGTCCTGGCCACTCGGCTGCTCGGCAAGACGCCCTGACCTGAGTCGCCGGGGTCAGTCGCGCAGCGGCACGGCCCAACGCACCTCGGTGCCGTGCGGTTCGGCCGCGACGATCGTGAAGGTGCCGTCGAGGCGACTGGCGCGTTCGCGCAGGTTGACCAGACCACCCCGGGCGGCGGCCGGGTCGCAGCCCACCCCGTCGTCGGTGACGGTCACGGCGACCTGGCCGGCGTCGACGCGTACGGCGACGTCGACGCGGGTGCACTGCGCGTGGCGGACCACGTTCGACAGGGCCTCGCGCAGCACGGCGGTGAGGTCCGGGCGGATGGCGTCCGGCACGGCGCTGTCCACCGGCCCGGTCAGCTCCAGGTGCGGCTTGAAACCCAGCGATTCGGCGGCCGCCTCGACCGCCGCGCGGATCTCGGTGCGCAGCGCCGAGGTCATCGGCGTACGCAGCTCGAAGATGGTCCGGCGGATGTCGCGGATGGTGGCGTCCAGATCGTCGACGGCCGCGTTGATCCGCTTGGCCACCTCCGGGCGGGCCATCGGTGCGGCGCTCTGTAGTTGCAGGCCGGTGGCGAAGAGCCGTTGGATCACCACGTCGTGCAGGTCGCGGGCGATCCGCTCGCGGTCCTCCAGGACCACCAGCAGTTCCCGTTCCTCCTGGCCGCGTGCCCGTTCCATGGCCAGCGCGGCCTGCCCGGCGAAGCTGCCCAACAGCGCCAGGTCCTCCTCACTGGCGCCACCACCGCGCTCCGGCGGGTGTGCCACGATCAGCACGCCGTGCAGGGTCTCGGCGGTGGTGAGCGGTGAGATCATCGCCGGGCCGGTGTGCAGCAACGCCGGCCACGGCGCGGCGTGCGCCAGATCGTCGACCTGGTCGTGCCGGCCCTCGGCGACCGCCGCGCCGAAGCTGGTGTCGACGGCGGGCAGGACCACGCCGACGAGCGCGCGGGCCGTCCCGTCGGCGCCGTCGACCACCTCCACTGTGAGCTGCTCGGTGTCGCTGTCGTAGAGCAGCACCAGCGCCAGCTCGGCCTCGGCGACCTCCCGGGCCCGGCGGGCCACCAACGCCAACGCGTCGGTACGGCGTACCTCGCCGAGCAGCACCGTGGTGATCTCGGCGGTGGCGGCGAGCCAGCGTTCCCGCCGGTGTGCCAGGGCGTACAGGCGGGCGTTCTCGATGGCCACGCCGGCCGCGGCGGCGAGCGCGACGACGATTTCCTCGTCGTCCTCGGTGAACTCCGCGCCGCCCTGCTTCTCCGCCAGGTAGAGGTTGCCGAAGATCTGGTCGCGGATGAGGACCGGCACGCCCAGGAAGCTGTGCATGGGCGGGTGGTTGGCCGGGAAGCCGTAGGAGCGGGGGTGCTGGGTGATGTCCGGCATCCGCAGCGGCCGGGGGTCGGCGATGAGCAGGCCGAGCACGCCCCGCCCGTGCGGCAGGTCGCCGATCTGCTCATGCTGCTCGGGCGTGATGCCGTGGACGATGAAGTCGTGCAGCAGCCGGTCCGGGCCGACCACGCCGAGCGCGCCGTACCGGGCGCCGACCAGCTCGCAGGCCGCCTGCACGATGCGTTGCAGGGTGGTGCGCAGATCCAGGTTGGTGCCGATGCCGACGACCGCGTCGAGCAGGGCCCGCAGGCGCTCCCGGCTGGTCACCACCTCACCGACCCGGACCAGCATCTCCTGTAGCAGCTCGTCGAGCCGGACCCGGGACAGCGGCGTCAGCCCGAGCGACGGTGCCGGGGAAGGTTCCTGGCGGGGCGACGGCGCGCTGCTGGTCACCGCGGCATGGTAGCGCCGGTGCCGCTCGTCGCCCGACCCGTCAACGGACGGCCGAGGTGTCCACCACCTGCGCGGTGGTCAGCCGCGGCGTGTGCGGCGGGCCGGAGTGCGCCGGGTCCGCGATGCCCAACCGCAACACGAGGTACGGGAAGCCGATCCCCGAGAGGAGTTGCCGCAGGGTCTGCCGGGTGCCCGGCACCTCCACCACCGCGCTGAGCGGCACCACGGACACGCCGAGCCGGGTGGCGGTCAGCCAACCTGCGGAGAGCGCCTCGCCGGCACGCAGCCAGCTGTCCCGTTCGTCCTCGTCGCCGTGCAGCATCGCGTACACCGCCATCCGGTCGTGGCCGGGACCCATCGGCCGGCTGCCGGGACGGCCGAAGTCGCGGCCCGGGACCGTGGTCTGCGCAGGCTGCTCGGGCAGCACCTCCGCCGGCAGACCGGTGCCCGAGCCGGCCCGGCTGGTCCAGTACGCCAGCTCGGTGCGCAGCTCCGGATCTTCGGCCTCGACCGTGTCGGCGTGCCCGGCGGTGGCGGCCAGCTCCAACACCTGGTCGCGGTCGAGGACCTGCAACCGGCAGCCCTCCGCGCCGACCGCCCGGGTGATCTCGTCGATCGCCGTGGGCGGAACCGGCTCGTCGCTGACCGGCCGCCGGTCGGTGTGCCGCACCTGCATGCACTGCACCATCCGCATGGCGTCCGGGTCGGCCGAGGTGTGGCTCAGGTCGGTCAGCCGGGCCAGCAGCTCGGTGTCGTCCGGGTCGGGCAGCCGTTCCACCACGGCGCGCCACCCCTGGGCGGCCAACGCCAACCGGGCGTGGTGCAGGGCGGTGCCGCAGCTGATCGCGAGCAGTCGCCCCTCGGGGTCGCTGGCGGCGAGCTGCCGGTCGGCGACGGAGCGCAGCTCCAACGCGTCGGGCAGCACCCGCCAGCGCCACGGCTGGGTGTTGTGCACCGAGGGGGCGTGGCCGGCGGTGGCGGCGGCCTCCGCCAGCGCGGTGGTCAGCTGGCTTTCCTGACTCATGGTCACGACCTTTCCGTCTCTGCTCGGCGAGCCGTACAGCGGCTCGCCGTCTCATCCTGTGGCCTTCGGCGCTGTGCCCGCAGGGCCACAGGTCCCGACCCCGTTGGGTCGTTGTGCCTGCGGTGGTCAGCGTTCGCGGACCACGGCGACCGGGCAGTTGGCGTGCTGGATGAGCTGTTGGCTGACCGAGCCGAGCAGCATGCCGGCCAGCCCGCCCCGGCCCCGGCTGCCGACCACGACCAGCCGCGCGTCCCGACTCGCCTCGATCAGCATCGCCGACGGGCTCGTCGACTCCAGGTCGACGGTCACCGCCACCTCGGGAAACGTTCGCCGCCACGGCTCCAGCGCCTGCTCCACGGCGGCCCGCTCGTCGGGCACCCCGGCCGCCCCGCCGGGACCCGGTGTCCAGGCGTGCAGGACGCGCAGCGGCAGCTGCCGCTGCGCCGCCCGTTCGGCGGCGAAGCCGAGCGCCACCAGCGACGGTTCCGAGCCGTCCACCCCGACCACCACCGGGCGGTTCGACGTGTCGGTCGCGGTGCTGCCGACCCCGTCCCGCACCACCACGACCGGGCAGTGGGCGTGCGCGGCGACCGACACCGCAGTCGACCCGGCCAGCAGGCCGCCGAATCCGCCGTGGCCTCGGCTGCCGAGCACCAGCATCCCGGCCTCGGCGGAGCGTTCCTGCAACACCAGAGCGGGCGGCCCGTCGTACACCTCGCCGGTGATCCGCAGCCCGGGGTTGGCCGCGGCGGCGTCCGCCGCGGCCTTGCGGACCAGGTCGTCGACCTGCCGGCGGGCGGTGTCGTCGGGCCACACGCCGGGGGCCACGCCCGGACCGACCCAGCTGGCCACGGTCAGCCATTCGAAGACGTACGCCAGCCGCACCGGCTGGCCGCTGCGCTGCGCCTCCTCCACTGCCCAGTTCAGGGCCACCGAGGCGTCGGTGGAGCCGTCGTAGCCGACCAGGATCTCCGCATCGCGCACGTCGTTCTCCTTCAGGGGGCGGTCGGGTCGGTGTCGCGGACCCAGCGCCATTCGGCGACCTGGGGGTCGTCCTCGCCGTACTGGCGGGTGTAGTCGCGGGCTGCCTGCCGGGCGTCGACCATCCGTTGGCGCAGGTGCGCGGCGCGGGCGGCCAGGCCGGGTACCCGGTCGATGACGTCGATGACCAGGTGGAAGCGGTCCAGGTCGTTGAGCATCACCATGTCGAACGGGGTGGTGGTGGTGCCCTCCTCCTTGTAACCGCGCACGTGCAGGTTGTCGTGGTTGCTGCGGCGGTAGGTGAGTCGGTGGATCAGCCACGGGTAACCGTGGTACGCGAAGATGATCGGCCGGTCCTCGGTGAAGATGGTGTCGAACTCGTTGTCGGTGAGGCCGTGGGGGTGCTCGGTGTCCGGCTGGAGTCGCATCAGGTCGACCACGTTGACCAGGCGCACCTTCAACTCCGGGAGGTTCTGGCGCAGCAGTTCGACGGCGGCCAACGTCTCCAGGGTGGGCACGTCTCCGCAGCAGGCGAGCACCACGTCCGGCTCGGTGCCGCCGTCGTTGCTGGCCCACTCCCAGATGCCCAGGCCACGGCGGGTGTGCTGGATCGCCTCGGTCATCGTCAGCCAGTTCGGCGCCGCCTGCTTACCGGCCACCACCACGTTGATGTAGTGCCGGCTGCGCAGGCAGTGGTCCATCGTGGCGAGCAGCGTGTTCGCGTCCGGTGGCAGATAGACCCGCACCACCTCGGCCTTCTTGTTGACGACGTGGTCGATGAAGCCCGGGTCCTGGTGGGAGAAGCCGTTGTGGTCCTGCCGCCAGACGTGGCTGGAGAGCAGGTAGTTCAGCGAGGCGATCGGCTGCCGCCAGGGGATGGCCCGGGTCACCTTCAGCCACTTGGCGTGCTGGTTGAGCATCGAGTCGACGATGTGGATGAACGCCTCGTAGCTGGTGAACACACCGTGCCGGCCGGTCAACAGGTAGCCCTCCAGCCAGCCCTGGCACAGGTGCTCGGAGAGCACCTCCATGACCCGCCCGTCCGGGGAGAGGTGGTCGTCGCCGGGCACTGTGGCGGCAACCCAGACCCGGTCGGTCACCTCGAACGCGGCGCCCAGCCGGTTGGACGCGACCTCGTCCGGGCCGAACAGCCGGAACGTCTGCGGGTTGGCGCTGATGACGTCACGGATCCACGGGCCGAGCACCCCTGTCGCGCCGGCGATCGGCGTACCCGGTTCGGGAACCTCCACGCCGTAGTCGCGGAAGTCCGGCAGGGTCAGGTCGCGCAGCACCACGCCGCCGTTGGTGACCGGGTTGGCGCTCATCCGCCGGTCACCGCGCGGCGGCAACGTCAGGAGCTCGTCGACCGGCGCGCCGGTCGCGTCGAACAGCTCCTCCGGCCGGTAGCTGCGCAGCCAGTGCTCCAACTCGGCCAGGTGCGCCGGGTTGTCGCGGACGCCCGACAGCGGCACCTGATGGGCGCGGTAGGTGCCCTCCACCTCGGTGCCGTCGACCTCACGCGGGCCGGTCCAGCCCTTCGGCGTCCGCAGAATGATCATTGGCCAGCGGGGACGTTCGACGACGCCCCCGGAGCGGGCCCGCCGCTGGATCTCGGCGATCTCGTCCAGCACGCGGTCCAGCGTCGCCGCGAGGGTCCGATGCACCTGGGCGGGATCGTCGCCGGCCACCACGTACGGCTGGTAGCCCGACCCGCGCAGGAGGTCGAGCAGGTCGCTCTCGGGGATCCGGGCCAGCACGGTCGGGTTGGCGATCTTGTAGCCGTTGAGGTGCAGGATGGGCAGCACCGCGCCGTCGCGCGCCGGATTGAGGAACACGTTGGAGAGCCAGCTGCCGGCCAGCGGCCCGGTCTCCGCCTCACCGTCGCCGATCACGCAGGCCACCAGCAGGTCCGGGTGGTCGAACGCGGCGCCGTAGGCGTGGCTCAACGCGTACCCCAGCTCGCCGCCCTCGTGGATCGAACCCGGCACGTCCGCCGCCACGTGGCTGGGGATGCCGCCCGGGAAGGAGAACTGGCGGAAGAGCTGGGACATCCCGGCCTCGTCGCGCGCCACGTCGTGGTAGCGCTCCGACCAGGTGCCCTCCAGCCAGGTGTTGGCCACGATGGCCGGGCCTCCGTGGCCGGGGCCGGTGACCAGCATGGCGTTGAGGTCGCGCGCCACGATCATCCGGTTGAGGTGGGCGTAGATCAGATTGAGGCCGGGGCTGGTGCCCCAGTGCCCGAGCAGTCGAGGCTTGATGTCGTCGGGGGTCAGCGGCTCGCGCAGCAGCGGATTGTCCAGCAGGTAGATCTGCCCGACGGTGAGGTAGTTCGCGGCGCGCCAGTAGGCGTCCAGTCGGCGCAGCTCGTCGTCGGTGAGGGCGCTGTGCACGTCGAGAGCGGTGTCCATCATGCTGCCTCTCGCGGGTAGGAGTGGGGCGTCCGGTGTTCAGCCTGGCCGCTGCGGACGCCCCGGGGTCAGGGCCGTTGGTCCCGCGCCGGGCGGGCACCAGGCCCGGTCAGCGGCGCCTCGGCCAGGCCGCGGACGACGACCACCGGGGCCGGGGAGTGGTAGAGCAGGGACTGGGCGACCGCGCCGAGCATGGCCCGGCCCGGTTCGTCACCGCGGGCGGCGACCAGCGCCACCTGCGCGTCGCGGGACATGTCGATCAGCACCTCGGCGGGGTCACCGCGAACGACTCGGCACTCGGTCGGCACCGCGCTGTGCCGGCCGGTGTGCCGGGCCAGTGCCTCGCTGAGCTGCTCGGCGACCGCGTCGGTGTCCTCGTCGTACTCGACCACCCGCAGGACCAGCAGTCGGGCGCCCCGGCGGGCCGCGCACTCCACGGCCCACTGCAGGGCGAGGTGTGAGCTGGGGGAGCCGTCGACACCCACCAGCACCGGGCCCTGCGGCGGCGGCTCACGCCGAACCACCAGCAGGGGGCAGCCGGCCCGTGCGGCCAACTGCACGGCGGTCGTCTCGGCCGGGACGCACTGGCCGCTGCCCGCCATGCCGCTGTCACCGACGGCCAACAGGAAGGTGCCCTCCGAGCGGCGGATGAGGGTGGGCAGCATGGCGCTCTCGACGATCTCCCCGCGTACGGTCAGCCCCGGCTCGGTCTGGTGGGCGAGCTGGGCGGCGCGGGTGATCAGCTTCTCGGCCTGGTCGCGGGGTGCGGCGACGGTGTCCGCGGCGAAGGCCGCCCGCCAGTCGAACGTGTGCAGCAGGTGCAGTGGCCGGCCGTGTCCGGCCGCCTCCTGCGCGGCCTGTTCGACGACCGGGAGGTCGAGTTCCGACCCGAGGCCGACCAGCACCGCTGCGTCGGCGGGTGCGGCCATCCGATATCACCTCCCGGGCGTCGCGCCCGGCACGACCAAGCTGTCCCTGACCGAGGGTAGTCGGATGAGCGCGACGGCGGGTCCGATCGGCTGCGGTCGGCCCTCGTCAACCAGGGTTGACACGAGAGGCGCTGTCAACGTATGTTGACGGCATGAGTCAGGCGACAGAACTCGCGGCGGCAGCCGGCAGCACCGACCCCCGGGTCGGGCTGCGCGCCGTCCGAGCGCTACGCCGGCTGCTCGAGCGGCTCGAGGTGGTCCAGGTGGACAACGCCCGACGACAGGGCTGGTCCTGGCAGGAGATCGCCGACGCGCTCGAGGTCAGTCGGCAGGCAGTGCACAAGAAGCACGCCGGGCGACCGGCGGTCAACTCATCCTGGGAGGCGTGATGTTCGAACGGTTCACCGACCGGGCGCGCGACGTGGTGCGCCGGGCGCTGGAGGAGGCGCGGGTCGAGGGCCAGCGGCCGGTCGGCACCGAGCACCTGCTGCTCGCCCTGCTCGCCGACGACGCCGGGCTGGCCAGCCGCGTGCTCGCCGACGCGGGGGTACGCGCCGACGACCTGCGCGAACGCGTCCGCCGGCACACCGCCAGCGGCGGCGCCGGCCTCGGCGACGCGGACGCGGCGGCCCTGCGGGAGATCGGCATCGACCTGGCCGCGATCGTGGCCCGCATCGAGCAGTCCTTCGGCCCGGACGCGCTACGGGAGGCGGTCCCGGCGCCGCGCCGCCGCTGGGGGCGTAAGCGCTACCTCGGCGGCCCGTTCTCGCCCCGCTCGAAGAAGGCGCTGGAGTTGTCCCTGCGGGAGGCCCTGCGCCTGCGCCACCGCCACATCGGCACCGAGCACATCCTGCTCGGAGTGCTCCGCGAGGGGAACGGACTGGGGGCGTTGGTGCTCACCGAGTCCGGTGTCGACCTCGACGATCTGCGCCGGCGGGTGGAGCTCGCGCTGCGGGCGGCGGCCTGACGGGTGGGGCCGTCTTGAAACCTGTCTGTGGCACTTCCGACGCCTGCCGGTCGCCGGGTCGCTGAAGCCGTCCGGGTGCTGCACACTGGCGCCGTGGATGCTGGACAGGACAGGCGGCCCTCGGGCGGTGACGGCGGGTTGCGCTCCGCCGTGGTGGTCAACCCGGTCAAGATCGACGATCTCGACGAGTTGCGCCGTACCGTCGACGACGCCCTGACCGCGGCCGGCTGGCCCGCCCCGCAGTGGTACGAGACGACAGTCGACGACCCGGGTCGCGGTCAGACCGAGCAGGCCGTCAAGGCCGGCGTCGACCTGGTCTTCGCCTGCGGGGGCGACGGCACCGTGATGTCCTGCGTCAGCGGGCTGGTCGGCACCGACGTGGCCCTCGCCGTGCTGCCGCAGGGCACCGGCAACCTGCTCGCCGCCAACCTGGGGCTCTCCACCGACCTGGCCGCCGGGCTGCAGGTCGCCGTCGAACGCGGCCGACGGCTGCTCGATGTCGGCGCCGTCGAGGATCGATACTTCACAGTGATGGCCGGCATGGGCTTCGACGCCCAGATGCTCGAAGCCACAAACGAGACCACCAAGGCCCGCATCGGCTGGCCTGCGTACGTGGTGGGTGCCGCCCGTCACCTACGGGACCGGCCGATGCGGGTGCAGATCCGCGTCGACGACCGCCCGCCGTTGCGCCGCCGGGCCCGTTCGGTCCTGATCGCCAACGTCGGCCGGCTGCAGGGCGGCGTGACCCTGCTGACCGAGGCCGAGCCGGACGACGGCTGGCTCGACGTCGCAGTGCTCACCCCACGCAACCTGCGGCACTGGCTCGCGCTCGGCTGGGCGGTGATCCGCCGCAGCGGCCAGGTGCCACAGATGGAGGTGTTCCGGGGGCGGCGCGTCGTGGTCACCAGCAACCGGGCGCAGCCCCGGGAGTTGGACGGCGACCTGATCTCCCCGGGCCGGCAGCTGCGGGCGGAGGTCCGACCCCAGGCGCTCTGGCTCTGCGTCCCCCAGCCACAGGACGCCCCCGACCTGGCCGTCGACGCGCAGAGTGTTGGGGAGCGGGGCGAGCAGCTGATCGAGGAAGCACGCCGTGAGTAGCACCCGGATCGTGCCGGAGACCCGGCTGATGGCCGACGAGGAGCTGTCCGCCGACGACGCCTGGCACACACTGCGCCGGCAGGGCGGCTGGCACCTGCTGCGGGACGCGTTCATCCGGTTCCGCTACGGCGACGGGTTCAGCCACTCCCGGGCCTTCGCGCTGCAACTCTGCCTCGCCGTGGTGCCGTTCCTGATCGCCCTCACCGGCCTGATCAGCGAGCTGGGCGTCGAGGAGGGCGGCCAGGTGGTCGCCGACACCGTCCTGGCGCTCACCCCCGGCCAGAGCGCGCAGATGGTCGGCGAACTGCTCGGCGAGGGCGAACGCGTCGAGGACGCGGGGGAGCTTGCGCTCACCCTCGGTCTGCTCACCGGCCTGTTCGCGCTCACCACCACGATGGCCCAGATCGAGCGGGGCGCCAACCGCATCTACGGCGTCGAACGGGACCGCCCGGCACTGCGCAAATACCTGCGGGCCGCCGTGCTGGCCGTCACCGCCGGCCTGCCCGCGCTCGCCGGCTTCCTGATCCTGGTCGGCGGCGGCGCGATCGGCGACTCGGTCCGCGAACACTACGAGTGGGGTGCGGTCGCCAACGGCATCTGGGACGTGATCCGCTTCCCGCTGAGCCTCGGGCTGACCGTCGTCGCCGTCGCCGTGCTGTTCCGGCACGCGCCGCGCCGCAACCAGCCCGGCCTGTCCTGGCTGTTGTTCGGCGCCGCCATCGCCACGGCGCTGTGGTGGTTGGCCAGCCTGCTGCTCGCCGCGTACGTGCGCTTCAGTGACGGTTTCGGGCAGACCTACGGCGCCCTGACCGGCATGATGGCGCTGCTGCTCTGGGCCAACCTGACCGGGATGGCGCTCTTCGGCGGGCTGGCCTTCGCCGCCCAACTGGAGGCGCTGCGCATCGGTGCGCGGGAGCCCGCCCAACCGGACCTGTGGGAGCCCGACCCGGACCGCGCCGAGCTGTACGACACCGGGGACATGTCGGCGCTCTAACGGCACCTGCGTGTACGACGGACGCGGATCGGGTAAAACGCCTCGCCAGACAGACAAGGGAGGTGCGGGGTGACCGCGGTCAAAGAGGTGGCTCGCCGTCCGATCGGTCATTTCGCCGAGCGGAGCATTGCCGGTCTGGTGGCCGTCACCGGCGCCGGGGTGGCCTTCGGGCTGCTGTTGTTGCTCGTCCGGGTGCAGTGGAGCCCGCTGCAGGATGTCGACCACGGGCTCGCCGAGTGGTTCAACGGCCTCGTCGCACCGCACCACGCGCTGGTCACCGTGCTCCAGGCGGTGACGGACCTGGGCGGCCGACCGATTCTCATCTGGCTGGTCACCATCGCCGTGGTCGGGCTGCTGATCCGGCGGCAGCCCCGACTCGCCGTCTACCTGATCATCACGGGGGTCGGTGGCCTGATCCTCGACCCGTCCCTGAAGACGCTTGTCGGCCGGCTCCGCCCGGTCGTGGACGTGCCGATCGCCAGCGCGCCAGGCAACAGTTTCCCGAGCGGGCACGCGCTCGGCTCGTTCGTCGCGTACGGGGCGCTGCTGCTGGTGTTCCTGCCGGCGATGGCGCCCCGGTGGCGCAAGCCGGCCATCGTCGGGGTCGGTGTGCTGGTTGTACTGGTCGGCCTGACCCGGATCGCGTTGGGCGTGCACTTCGTCTCCGACGTGCTGGCCGCCTGGCTGCTCGGGGCCGCCTGGCTGGGTGTCACCGCGTACGCCTTCCGACTCTGGCGGCGGGAGCGGGGGAGGCCGGTGCCGCCGCTGTCCGAGGGCCTGGAGCCGGAGGCGGGGCACGACATCGCCCCCGCCCCGGCTGAGGAACACGTGTTGGCCCACCCCCGCTCGGCGGTGGCCGAGCTGCTGGTCGGCTGGGTGATCGTGTTCGGAGCGCTGTACGCCTTCGGCACCTACGTCAGCTACCACGCCAAGGGCACCTTCTTCGACACCCTCGACACGACGGTGCCGCAGTGGTTCGCCGAGCGGCACACCGAGGTGCTGACCGACGTCAGCTGGTGGTGGAGCAAGTTCGGTGACACCCATGCCATCCTGCTGATCTCGCTGGTGTTCTGCCCGCTGGTGTTGGCGGTGTGGCGGCGCTGGCGCCCGGTGCTCTTCGTGGCGCTGGCGATGGCGGGGGAGTTGACCCTCTTCCTCGCGTCGGCCCGCGCGATCGACCGGCCGCGCCCACCGGTGGAGAACCTGGACGGGCAGATGCCCACCTCGTCGTTCCCGTCCGGGCACATCGCGGCCACCATCTGCGTCTGGCTGGCGATCACCCTGATCGTCTTCCCGCGTACCGACAGGTGGTGGCGCTGGATCTTCGTGGCGCTGGCCGTGCTCATGCCGGTCGGGGTGGCCACGTCCCGGATGTACCGGGGGATGCACCACCCGACCGACTTCATGGGCGCGATCCTGCTCTCCGCGCTCTGGATCGGGTTGCTCTACCTGGTGGTCCGCCCGAACGAGGACCTGAAGGAAGGCAACCAGCCGGCCGTTGAGTCGGAGGACGTGGACACCCTCGACGACGAGCTGGCGCGGGCCGGCCGAGCCGGCTAGGCGTCGCCGTCGTGCTGCGGGTGATGACCTGGAACATCCGCACCGGCGGTCGGGATCGCGGCGGCCCCGACCGGCTGGACCAGGTGGTCGAGGTCGTCGACGAGCAGGCACCGGACGTGCTGGCCCTGCAGGAGTTGCGCGGCTTCGACCGGGACGGGCTGATGGCCACCGTGGCGGGCCGGGTGGGGATGACGCCCCACCTGGCCCGGTCCTGCTTCGGGCAGCCGGTGGCGGTGCTGGTCCGGCCGCCGTACCAGGTCGTCGACGCGGGGGCGGTGCGCCGACCGTTCCACCACGCCGCCGCCCGTGTCGTGGTGGCCACGTCCGCCGGCCCGTTCACCGTGCTGGGCACCCACCTGTACCCGTACTCCGGGGGCCGGCGGCGGATGGAGGTCGACTGGCTGGTGGCCGCGATGCGCCGCGACCAGGGGCCGCTGACGCTGGTCACCGGTGACCTCAACTCGCTCGACCCGACCGTCGACCACACCGTGCGCCTGGCTGGCATGCCCACCCTCTACCGGCGGCGGCACCTGCGTCGCTCCGGCGACGCCGTGGACACCCGCGCGATCGCCCGGCTGCTCGCCGCCGGTCTCGTCGATCTCTGGCCGTCGGGCAACGCCGACGCACCGGAGGCCGCCGGTCACACAGTGCCCACCCGACTCGGCGGGGCCGAGTTCGCCGGGATGCGGCTGGACTACCTGCTCGGCAGCACCGCGGTGGCGCAGCGGACCCAAGACTGTCGGGTGATCCGCGGCGGTGCGACGGCCACGGCCTCCGACCACTATCCACTGCTCGCCACGCTGGATCTGTCTCCCGGCTGACGCCACCCGCCGGTCCCCGCTGCGGGCACCACCGGGGGCGTGGCGCGGGCCGATTACCGTGCCACCGTGACCGACCGCCGCACCCTCCGCTCGCCGCTGACCGGTCCGCCCAACGATCATCGGGCCGCGCCGGCGAGGGCACGCCCGGCCGCCGACCCACCGGCCTCGGGCACGGCGCAGCCGGCCGCCGTCGCGCCTCCGCTGGTCGCGGCCGTCGCGCGCGGTGTGGCGCTGGTCGTGGTGCTGCCGGTACGCCTGCTCTGGGAGCTGATCGCGGCTGCCGGCCGGCTGCTGCACCGGTACCTGCTCCGCCCGGCGGGCCGGTTCCTGCGCCGCTGGCTGGTGGCCCCGCTGGCCTGGCTTCTGCACCGGCTGGTCTGGCTCCCGCTGATCTGGTGCGCCCGGCACCTGCTGTGGCTTCCGCTGGTGTGGGTCGTCCGCACGGTGATCTGGCCCGCGCTGGCCTGGTTGACCCGTCATGGGCTGCGCCCGGCGCTCGTGGTCCTGGGGCGCGTGCTGGTCTGGCTCGCCAAGTACCTGGTCCTGTGGCCGCTGTACTGGTTGGGCACGGTGCTCACGCCCGTCGGTCGGCTGGTCGTCACCGCGGTGCTCGGCGCGTGGCGGACGGCCGGCCGGGTGCTGCGACTGCTCCACCGACTGCTGCTGCGTCCACTCGGGCGAGGCTTGCGCTGGCTGTGGCGGGCCACCGTCGCGCCCGCGGCCCGCTGGGCCCGTCGTTCGGTGCTCGACCCGGCCCGGCTGGCCGTCCGGGAGGTGCTCAACGCCCTGGGGCTGCGCCGTTGACTGGTGCGGGGCTCAGAGCACCAGATTCAGCAGGACGGTCAGCACCACCGAGGCCACGATCGAGAAGAGGATCATCAGGAGGCAGCCGAGGCCCCCGCCGAGCGGGCGGATCTCCGTGTTGCCGAAGCGCATGACATTCACCTGTCCGTGAGTGCGGGATGAGGGGCGAGCAGGTGCCGGATCGCGTCCGCGACGGCCGTCGGAGCTGTCGTGACCACGTTGTGCGCGGCACCGGGAACGACGACCAGCGCCGCCTGCGGCACCAGCCGCGTCGCCTCGTCCCGCCACCGTTGCGGCACGACCGGGTCGCGGTCGCCGGTCACGACGACGGTCGGCGCGCTGACCCGGACGAGGTCCGCCTCGATGGCGTTGCGTACCGAGTGCGACAGGGTGGCGAGGACCCGCCAGGGCCGGGCGTTCCAGACGTCCCGCACCAGGATCGGGGCCTGTAGCGGCGCCTCGCGCAGGCTGTCCACCAGCCAACGACCGAACTGGTCCCGTCGGGACCGGGCCGCCGGGTCGCTGGTCGGCCCGGCCAACACCAGCGCGCGTACCGCGTCGGGGTGGGTCGCGGCGACCGCGGCGGCCACCTCCGCGCCGAACGAGTGCCCCAGCAGGCAGACCGGCGGCAACTGGTACGCGGCCAGCCAGGCGGCCAGGTGGTCGGCGTGCCGGCGGACGTCGTACGCGCCCCGGGGGTGTTCGGTGAGCCCGAAGCCGGGGAGGTCCGGCACGTACACCTGATGGGTGGCGGCGAGCGCGACGGCCAGCGGGGTGAGATACCGGTGCGAGACCGCCAGGCCGTGCACGAGCACCACGGGTGGCGCCCCGGTCCCCGGGTCGGCGCTGCGGCGGGTGTGGGTGCGCAGTCCGTCGACGACCCGCCACTCGCTGGTCAGCCCGCCGGCCGTCCGGGGCGCGGCCATGGCGAGCCGCAGCTCGGCCGTCCCGAACCGGCCGACGGCGTTGCGGCCTGTCGACCCGGGCGGCCGAGGTGCCGCACCTCGGTTCATAGTTGGCGCAGGCGGGGCAGCAGTTGCTCCTGCGCCCAGTCCAGGAACATCGGCTGGCTCTCCCCGCCCACCTGGATGATCGCCACGTGGGTGAAGCCGGCGTCGACGAACTTGCGGAACGCCTCGACGTGCGCGTCCACGTTCGGACCGCAGGAGATGCCCTCGGCGACGTCCTCCTCGCGGACGAACTGGGTGGCGGCGGCGAAGGAGTCCGGGTCGGGCAGGTCGGCGTTGACCTTCCAACCCATCCCGAACCAGCGGAACTGGTCGTGCACGATCTTGCGGCACTCCGCCTCGTCGGGGCCGTAGCAGATGGCCACCTGGCCGTAGCGGGGCTGGCCGGCACCGCCCGCGTCGTCGTACATCTCGATGATGTGCCGGTCGGGTTCGGTGGAGATGAGGCCGTTGCCGTACTCGGCGGCCAGCGTCGCGGACTGTCGACCGGACGCGGCGACGGCCATCGGCACCGGCCGTTCCGGGCGGTCCCAGACGTAGGCGTCGGGCACGTCGAAGTGGTTGCCGGAGAAGGTCAGCGTCTCCCCGTTGAGCAACGGCCGGATGATCTGTAACGCTTCCTCGAACATCTCGTGCCGCTGCTGGACGTGCGGCCAACCGCCGACCACGTGCTCGTTCAGGTTCTCCCCGGCGCCCAGGCCGAGGGTGAACCGGCCGTCCGAGAGCGCCCCGATCGTGCTGGCCTTCTGCGCGACCACGGCCGGGTGGTAGCGGCGGATCGGGCAGGTCACGAAGGACATCAGCTGCGCGCGGGAGGTGGCGTGGGCGACCGCGCCGAGCACCGACCAGGCGTACGGGGAATGGCCCTGGGAGTCCAGCCAGGGGTAGTAGTGATCGGACACCACCAGTTGGTCGAAACCAGCCGCCTCGGCCCGTACCGCATGGTCCACCAGCTGCTTGGGCCCGGCCTGCTCGCTCATCAGGGTGTAGCCGACGCTGACCATCCTGGTATCCCCTCTCACTGACGGATCGTTCCCGAGATACCCCGGTGCACGACGGTCAACCCTCTCGTCCGGTTCGACTGCTGCGGCGCTTGACGGATCGCGGTCCCCTGCCTACCGTCGCTCTTAACCGGTTAAGAGCTGGGTGTGGCGCACATCCTGTGGTGGGGATGACCGCCCCGTGACGGCCCGCGTTCGCGTGGGCCGTTGCGGCTGTCCGGGCATCGGGGTCGCCAACTGAACCGGTTGCGAGGACCATTCCATCGTCCTACGCTGATGCGTGCGCCGGGAGCCGGGCGCGGCTGCCGGGCTGCAGCCGCCTTCCCTGTCACGTCCCCACCCCTGTCGGGCACCGGGGGTCCTCCCTGAGGAAGGCCATGAAGACTCGACTCTCCGCCGCCGGCGCGACACTGCTCGCGTTGCTCGTCACCGTGCTGGCGTTCGGCCAGCCGGCGCACGCCGCGGCCGGTTTCTCCGTCGCCGACGGCAGGTTGTACGACGCCAACGGCGCCGAATTCATCATGCGCGGCGTCAACCACGCGCACACCTGGTACCCGCAGCAGACCAGCTCGTTCGCCGACGTCAAGGCGCTCGGCGCGAACACCGTACGGGTGGTGCTCTCCAGCGGCGACCGGTGGACCCGCAACACAGGTGCCGACGTCGCCAACGTCATCTCGCTCTGCAAGGCCAATCGGCTGATCTGCGTGCTGGAGGTGCACGACACCACCGGGTACGGCGAGCAGAGCGGCGCGATCACCCTCGCCCGCGCCGTCGACTACTGGCTCAGCCTCGCCGACGTCCTCTCCGGCCAGGAGAGGTACGTCATCGTCAACATCGGCAACGAGCCGTACGGCAACCAGAACTACGCCTCGTGGGCCACCGACAACGCCGATGCGATCAAGCGTCTGCGTGCCGGCGGGTTGACCCACACGATCATGGTGGACGCGCCGAACTGGGGGCAGGACTGGTCGTTCACCATGCGCGACAACGCCGCGTCGGTCTTCGCCGCCGACCCGGCGCGCAACACCGTGTTCTCCATCCACATGTACGGCGTGTTCGACACCGCCGTGGAGATCAGCGATTACCTGGGCCGGTTCCGCGCCGCCGGACTGCCGATCGTGGTCGGTGAGTTCGGCTTCAACCACTCCGACGGGAACCCGGACGAGGACGCCATCCTCGCGTACAGCCAGGCCAACGGGATCGGCTGGCTGGGCTGGTCGTGGAGCGGCAACGGCGGCGGCGTCGAGTATCTCGACCTGGCCACCAACTTCAACCCGGCGAGCCTGACCGACTGGGGTCAGCGCCTCTTCAACGGCGTCAACGGCATCCGGGAGACCGCCCGCGAGGCCAGCGTCTTCGGCGGCACCCCGCCGCCGACCACCCCGCCGCCGACCACGCCGCCGCCGACCACCCCGCCGCCGACCACGACGCCCCCGCCGAACGGTGGGTGCACGGCGACGTACACGGTCACCAACCAGTGGCAGGGCGGCTTCCAGGGTGAGGTGCGGGTGACCGCCGGCGCGAGGGCGATCACCGGCTGGACCGCCGGGTGGACCTTCGCCAACGGCCAGCGCGTCACCCAGTCCTGGAATGTGGCTCTCACCAGCAGCGGAATCACTGTGACCGCACGCAACACCGACTACAACGGGCGGCTGGCCGCCGGGGCCAGTGCCAGCTTCGGGTTCCTCGGCAGTTGGACCGGAGCCAACAGCCCGCCGGTGGTGAGCTGCACGGCGAGCTGACCGTCGGACCGGTGACCGGGTCCGACGCGGACCCGGCCACCGGAGCCGGTGCTGGTCAGTGCTCCCCGGCCAGGTTCACGACGACCACCCCGGCGATGATCAGCGCGATGCCGGTGAGCTTGGCGAGCCCCACCGACTCACCCAGGAACACCGCCCCGATCGCCACGATGGCCGCGGTGCCCAGACCCGACCAGAGGGCGTACGCGACACCCACCGGGATCTCCTTGACGGCCTGGGCCAGCAGGAGGAAGGCCAGCGCGTAACCGCCGAGGCACGCCACCGTCGGCCAGAGACGGCTGAACCCGGCGGTGCTCTTGATCAGGCTGGTCGCCACCACCTCGGCGAGGATGGCGATCCCCAGCAGCACGTACGCCATGCGTCCCCTCGGTCCTTCGTGGTCGATGAACCCGTCGCTGCCCAGGCTAGTGCCGGCGGCGTCCCCGCCCCTGCCGTTGGTGACGTCCGTGTGGCCCCGGCATCTGTCACAGAACGCCTTTGGAGCTGATGTCACAGACGAATCAGATGTGGCGACGAATCCGACTTCCTCAGCGGATCGGCCGTGCCTCCAGCACCCGTCCTGGTGGATGAATCGTTTACGGCATCAGCTCCAAAGGCAGCCCGGCACACCCGCCCGCCCACCGCTGCGGGCCGCGCCGTCGCCAGCAGCCGCCGGGGTCGCGCCGCGCGCGAAGACCAGTCGAGACCCCTGTCGTTACGGGAGATCGACGGGCGCGGGCGGCGGCCAGCCGGTGGTGTCCGGCCATCTGCGGGTCGTGGGTCAACGCGTCGAGAGCGGCCAGACCGGCGCGGCCGAAGTTCTCCAGAATCCTGTCAGTCGACGGCGTCGACCTCCAGCACCAGACTCTGCTCCGGGTGCAGGGCGGGCAGTTGCACACCCACCCGGGCCAGCGCCGCCCCGCTGAGGGTGAGACCACCCGCCAGCCAGGTGGGCGCGGCCAGGTCGATGGTCGCCGGGGCCGGTACGCCCGATACCTGTCGCACCCGGTACCGCCGGCCCGGGTCGAGGCCGGGCAGCCGCACCGCGCCGGGCACCTGTGGCACCGAGGTGGCCAGCCGTGCCACCGCGTACACCGCTCGGGTGTTGTCGTGATCGACCACGCCGTGTGCCCAGACGGCCGGGTCCGGGTGGTCGACCCGGACCACCCGGCCGGCGTGCAGCAGCGGGCGCAACCGTTTGTGCAGTGCCACCCAGGCGGCCAGCTCGGTCTGCTCGGCGGCGCTGATCGACGCGATGTCCCACTCGATGCCGTGGTGGCCGAAGAGCGCTGTCGCCGCCCGGAAACCCAGGTCGTGTACGCGCTTGGTGGTGTGCGAGCGTTCCGGGCCGATGTGGGTGCCGATCAGCTCCGGTGGCAGCAGCAGCCCCGTCCAGCGCTGGATGCTGAGCCGCTCCAGGGCGTCGTTGCAGTCGCTGGCCCAGACCCGGTCGGTGCGGGCCAGGATGGCCAGGTCCACCCGGGCCCCGCCGGACGAGCAGCTCTCGATCTCCACGCCCGGGTGCCGGCCGCGCAACTCGTCGAGGAGCCGGTAGACCGCCAGGGTCTGCCCGTGCACCCCGGGACGTCCATGATGACCGGCTTCGGTGAGGTCCCGGTTCTGGTCCCACTTGAGGTACCGGATGCCGGGGTGGTCGGTGAGCAGCGTGTCGAGGCGTTCCAGCACATGGTCGTACGCCTCGGGGCGGCCCAGGTCGAGCACCTGCTGGTGACGCCAGGCCGGCGGCAGCCGCCCCGGCACGGCGAGCACCCAGTCGGGGTGCGCGCGGAACAGGTCCGAGTCGGGGTTGACCATCTCCGGCTCGACCCAGAGGCCGAACTGGAGGCCCTGGCCGGTCACGTGGTCGATCAGCGGTTGCAGGCCGCCCGGCCAGACGCCCTCGTCGACGTACCAGTCGCCGAGCCCGGCGGTGTCGTCGCGCCGGCCGCGGAACCAGCCGTCGTCGAGCACGAACCGCTCCACGCCGATCTGCGCGGCCCGGTCGGCGAGCGCCCGCAGGCGGTCCAGGTCGTGGTCGAAGTAGACCGCCTCCCAGACGTTGAGGGTGACCGGGCGGGGGGAGCGCGGGTGCCCGGGGCGGGCCCGGAGGTGCGAGTGAAGTACGTCGCTGAGCCCGTCCAGCCCGGCGTCGGACCAGACGGCGTAGAGCAGGGGAGTCTCGTACGACTCGCCGGGGCCGAGCCGGACCTCCCCGGGGGCCAGCAGCTCCCCGCCACCGACTGTCGACTCGCCGGTGGGCCGACGCTCGGCGAACGTGACGTGGTCGCCGCTCCACGCGGTGTGCACCGCCCAGACCTCGCCGTGGCCGAAACCGAAGCCGGCGGTGCCAGCCACCAGCAGCAACGTGGCGTCATGCCCGGTACGGCCGTGCCGGCCTTCACGGACCCAGGTGCCGTGCTGCCACGGGTGCCGCTGCGGGGACCGCTCCCGACACCAGCGGCCGGTCAGGTCGAGCAGCTCGGTGGCGACCGCCGGCACCGGCAGCACCGGCGTCAGCTCCCGCAGCTCGTACGCGCCGTCGCCGTCGTTGCGCAGCCGGTGCCGAACGGTGAGCAGGCCGTACGGGTCGAGCGTGATCTCGATGGTCACTGTCAGCCCGGCGGCCGGGTCCGACGCCCGCACGGCCACCCGCGCCGGTCCGTCGGCGGGCTGGTCGACATCGAGACCGTCCAGCCGGAACGCGGTGGACCAGCTGGCCCCGTCGCGGTGCCCGGCCAACCCTGGTCGGCCGCTCCAGCCGGCGCTCGCCTCCGGCAGCACTGACAGCACTGTCGGCTCGTCGAAGCTGCTCGGCACCACCGGCGGCACTGTCGCGTCGGCGAGCTGGCGCAGGCCGTCGTCGTCGAGGTCGCCGACGTCGCCGCCCCAGTGCACGACCCGGGGCAGCCCCGGGCCGCGCGCGTCGAGCACCAGGCTGGTCCGCGCGCGGCGCAGGTGCAGGATCGTCATCCCTTCGAGGCTCCCAAGGTCAGGCCCCGAACGAAGTGCCGCTGGAGCATAAAGAAGATCACCAGGGTGGGGATCGCGACGAGCACGCTGCCCGCCGAGACGAGGTTGTTGTCGGTGAAGAACTCGCCGCGCAGGTTGTTGAGTGAGCTGGTCACCGGAAACTTGTCGCCGGTGCGCATGAGGACGGTCGCCCAGAAGAACTCGTTGTAGATCCAGGTAACCTCCAGCGTCGCCAGCGCGGCCAGGGCCGGTCGGCACAGCGGCATGGTGACCTGCCAGTACTGCCGCCAGATGCTCGCCCCGTCGACCATCGCCGCCTCGTAGAGGTCACGGGGTAGCGCCTTCATGTAGTTGCTGAGCACGAAGACGCAGAAGCCGCACTGGAAGGCCACGTTGATCAGGATCAGACCCCAGTAGCTGTCGTAGAGCAACTCCGAGTCGCTCATGAACTCCGGCAGCGGCACCTCGGTGAACAGCCGGAACAGCGGGATGAGCAGCGCCTGCTGGGGCAGCAGGTTGGCGGCGGTGAAGATCCCCAGCAGGACGAGGTTGAGCTTCCAACTGAACCGGGCGATGACGAACGCCACGCAGGAGGCGAGGAAGAGGGTGAGCAGCACCGCCGGCACGGTGATGTACACCGAGTTGAGGAAGTGCTGCCCGAACTCCGCCGTCCGCCAGGCGGTGACGTAGTTGTCGAGGGTCCAGCCGCCGAAGGACACGTAGCCGTTCGCGGCGGTGTAGTCGTACGACCGCAGTGAGGTCAGCACCGCCCAGGCGATCGGGAAGAGCCAGGCCAGCGAGACGACGATGAGGAAGCCGTGCAGCAGTATCCGTAACGGGGTCAGCTTGCGCCGACGAACCGGAGTGTCCACGCTCATTCCCGGTTCTCCCTCATCACGGTCGCCAGGTAGATGGTGATGAAGACCAGCGAGACGACCAGCATGATCGTTGCCAGTGCCGAGCCGAAGCCGATCCGGCTCGCCTCACCCACCACGTTCTGGGTGACCAGCGCGGAGATCAGCTCCAGCCCGTTGCGGCCCTTGTTGACCACCCAGACCAGGTCGAACGCGCGCAGCGACTCGATCACGGTCACCACCAGCACGATGATGTTGATGGGCCGCATGACCGGGAACACGACCCGGAAGAACGCTCGGCTCTCCGAGGCGCCGTCGACCGCCGCCGCCTCGCGCAACGATGGATCGACGCCCTTCAGACCGGCCAGGTAGAGCAGCATGATGTACCCGACGTGCCGCCACCCGGAGGCGACCATCACCGCCCAGATGTTGACGCTGGAGTCGCCGTACCAGTCGATGCTGCTGCCGAAGACGGCGTTGATCAGCCCCTGGTCACGGGAGTAGAGCAGCTGCCAGACGAAGCCGATGAGCGCCAGCGAGAGCACCACCGGCAGGTAGAGCGCGGTCTGGTAGAAGCGGCTGCCGCGCAGCTCCTTGTCCAACAGCACGGCCAGGAACATGCCGAACGGGGTGGCGACCACGAACAGCGCCGCCAGCCAGAGCAGGTTGTGCTGGACCGCCGGCACGAACGGCGGGTAGATGTTCACCACGTCGCTGTAGTTGCGTGCGCCGACGAACTCGATCTCATCGAGGGGGCCGATGCCGTCCCAGTTGGTGCCGGAGAGCAGCACGGTGGCCGCCGCCGGCAACCAGACGAGTCCGGTGACGAGCAGCAGCGGGACGAGCACCATCAGCGTGATGACCACGCGGTCGGTGCGGGACAGGAGCCGTAGCCGCCGGCGACGGCCACCCGTTGAGGTGGTCGAGGCCGGCGGCGGCACGGCGCGATCCGCTTGGATCAGGGGCAGGTCGGACACGATGTCCTCCCCCTTCCGCCGTCAGTCAGTGAAGATCGACTTTTTCTGGTTCTCGATGGACGAGGTCAGCCCGCCGATGTCCTTGGGGTTCTTGATGAACTGCTGGAGCGCCGGAATGATCACCGTCGAGGCGAAGTCCGGCCGGGTGTCCCGGTCGAGGAACTGGGCGATCTCGGTGGCCGAGCCGACCAGTTCGGCGGCCTTCTTCTGCAGGGCGGTGTAGCCGCTGACGTCGGCGCTGCCGTTGGCGACGAGGGTGGTGGGGTCGCTCTTGACCGTGATGTCTCCGGCGTCCTTGCCGCCGAAGTACTCCATCAGCTTGCGCGCGTTGTCCTCGTTCTTGGGCTTGCGGGCCATCATGTAGCCGTCGATCGGAGCGTCCAGCGCCTTGGCGCCGATGGCCGGGTCGATCTCGGGGAAGGTGAAGAAGTCGAGGTCGCTCTGCTCCTCGTTGCTGAACTGCTGACCGACGAAGAGGCCGAGCAGGTACATGCCGCTCTTCTTCTGCTGCAACGACTGCGCGGCCTCCTGCCAGGTGCGGCCGAGGCTGTCCGGCTGGTGCAGGGGGAGCAGGCCGGCCCAGGTGTCGAAGACCTTCTTGACCTTGTCGGAGGTCCAGGCCTCCTTGCCGGCCATCAGGTCGATGTGGAACTGGTAGCCGTTTATCCGCAGGTTGAGGATGTCGAAGGTGCCCATCGCCGGCCAACCGTCCTTGTCGGCGAAGGCGATGGGGGTGAGGCCGTCCCTCTTCATCTGCGCGCCGAGCGCGGTGAACTGGTCCAGGGTCGTGGGCACCTGGTAGCCGTGCTGCTGCCACACCGACTTGCGGTAGAAGACCGCCCACGGGTAGTAGGACGCCGGTACGAAGTACTGTTTGCCGTCGTCGCCGGTGGATGCCTTCTTGAAGGCGTCGGAGTAGCCGGAGAGCTTGCCCCACACGTCGCTGATGTCACTCGCGAGGCCCTTTTGCGCGAAGAAGCGCATCCGGTAGCCGGCGAACCAGGTGAACACGTCGTCCGGCTTGCCCTGTAGGTAATTGTTGATGTTCTCCTGGAACGTGTTGTGGTCGACCGTATTGATAGCGACCTGCACGCCGGACGACGTCTTGAACCCGTCGGTGACCTTGACGAGGACGTCCTTCGGCTTCGGGTCGGACTGGTTCGAGCCGAGCGACACGTCCTTGCTGGACCCGCCGGAGCTGGAGTCGTCGCCGCAGCCGGCGAGGAGTCCGGTGCCGAGCAGCGCGCCCGTGCCGGCCGCGCCGGCCAGCAACGACCGTCGGTTGATGCCGGCGACTGAGGGCGGTACGAGCCGAGCCAGGTACTCGGCTTGGGATTGGGGACGGGACATCTGTGCCTCCTGCGAATGAGAAGGAGCTACGCCCAAGGGCCATCGGGGTGGTGAAGGCAGGTCCGGCGCCGTGATCACACTCTGAGATCCACCGAGAACCCACATTGACGAACACGAACGGCCAGTGGGGCCTCAAGTTACTCCGCGGTCGGGCGCTGTCAAGGGGGCAGTTCGCCTCTGGTAACCCAGTCGTGACACGGCCGTTACCTGGAATGCGTTGCAAAGAACGTCGATGTTGGAACCTGTTGACTTCAGTGGACCAGCGGGTGCACGCTCAGCTGTCATGTGGCGATGGCAGGGTGACAGCATCTATTTCGGCGGCGACTACAACCCCGAGCAGTGGCCCGAGGAAACCTGGTCCGAGGACGTCGAGCTGATGCGCCGAGCCGGGGTCAACCTGGTCTCGGTCGGCATCTTCTCCTGGGCCCTGCTGGAGCCCACCCCGGGCCGATTCGAGTTCGGTTGGCTGGACCGGGTGCTCGACCTCCTGCACGACGGCGGGATCCAGGTCGACCTGGCCACCGCCACGGCCAGCCCGCCACCATGGCTGGCCAGGGCGCACCCGGAGACGTTGCCCCGTCGCGACGACGGCACGATCCTCTGGCCGGGCGGCCGGCAGGCGTACTGCCCCAGCTCGCCCATCTTCCGCGAACGATCACTGGAGTTGGTGCGGGCGGTCGCCGGCCGGTACGCCGAACACCCGGCCGTGGTGATGTGGCACGTCTCCAACGAACTGGGCTGCCACAACGCGCATTGCTACTGCGACGTCAGCGCCGAGGCGTTCCGCGGCTGGCTGC